>DASWTQ010000026.1:0-29288 GCA_036402055.1 Herpetosiphonaceae bacterium | reverse complement strand
ATGGCTTTCCCGTCAATCCTGACGGCATTGTCCGGCTCTCAATCGCGGAATTTAGCCTATAACGGCACTAGCACCATTGGTTAATATTGTTTATGGACAATCTATATTGCCGCTAGTAATATAGATCTATCATACATAGAAGGAGAGCTTATGAAACAGATTACTACTCAGGCAGACATAGTACATCAATACCAGGAAAACAGGCAGCGTAAGAAGATCTTTTCACATCGTGATCTGATGTATGCTCTACTTCTTTTTCTAGGTAGTACTGTTGGAGGCGGAGTAATACAAGCGTATATTAGCGATATGTTGGCTTTATTAAATATCAGGTTTAGTGAAATAAGGCCATATATTGCTATACTTTGTTTGCTTTTTGTGGGGGTTGTAACTCTTTCGATTGTTTTGTACTATCGTATCAGCAAAGGTACTGAAGATGTATTGAATGATATAGAAACAGCCACCAGAGCACAAAATGATGAAATTAGCCTTTTACGGCAAGACTTTAGGGATATGGCGAGTAATCTAGAAATCAAGATTGGTACCGTAAACTATATCGATTCTTTATATATAGAAGGCATGAAGTTTGAAGGTGAGTCTTATAAGGAAATAACCAGTCAGATAAGCGAAGCCAAAGAACTGCTTTATTCATTAACAGTTGCAGGAGTTACCGACAATAAATATTTGCTGAGAGAAGAATATCTGGGTATGGATGATGCGGTGGAAATGCGAAAGACGCGAAATGATTATTTCTCTGCTATTGAAAATGTACTCAATAATTATAAGGGAAATAAGGATTTCAAGTTTACATATACTAGAATATTTCAGGTTCCAGAGGATATAAAGTCTCTCGAAGAAGTTCCAAATTGTGTGGGTGGCAGAATGAGAGAGCATTGTGAGCGTGTAATTCAAATCGAAGAAGAGGCGAGAAATGCGAAAAATCGTCGAAATAATGGTGGTAAAGTAACAGTGAATCTTCGTGCTATAAGATCTCAAAGGCTAACTGGATTTACACTCATAGATAAAGAGGTGGTTATCGTAATTACAAGTAGTGTAACTCCTGCTATCCTAAAAAAGATTACTTCTCCAGACCAAGAAAAAGTTCATAGATCAGTAGACTCATCTGTTGTGGAGGAGAAGTGCTTGCGTCCGTATCATGGGGGTGTACTTGTCTTTAAGAATTATAAAAATGTTTACGAAGCTTTTAAGGATCGTTTTGATACGCTAGATGATGAAGATGTAAAAGAATACTTCAAGAAGAAAAATAAATAAAGCTGCTACATCATGCACTGAAAGGAGCTTCCGAGCGTGACCGCAAACTCGCAGTTCTATGATGCTGCCGTGCCCGACTGGCCGGGCGAGATCGACTTTTACTGCGCGCTGCTGAGTGATGTAGAGCGGCACGGCGGTTCTGTGCTTGAGGTAGCCTGCGGAACCGGGCGCGTGGCGGCGCGGCTGGCGCAGTCGGGTGTGCGCGTGGTCGGGATCGATCGCTCGGCCGATTTTCTGGCCGGCGCGCGGGCCAAAACCGCCGGGCTGCCCAATGTCCGCTGGGAAAAAGCCGACATGCGCTCGTTCGATCTGGGTGAAACGTTTGCGCTGGCGATCATTCCCGGCCATGCGTTTCAGCACATGCTCACGCCCGCCGATCAACTAACCTGCCTGGAGAACATCCGGCGTCATCTCGTTGCCGGCGGGCGATTGGTTGTGCATCTGGATCATCAAGACGTCGACTGGCTTGGCGAGCTGTACGGAGCCAAAGGTGGCATCTTCGAGCCCACACAGCTGGTCGTTCATCCGCAGACCGGACAGCGCGTTCAGGTCTACGAGTCTTGGTCCTACGAGCGAGCGACGCAGACCGCGACTCTGCGCACACGGCGGGAGATCCTCGACGATGACGGCAACGTTGCCGAGGTCGACGAGCACGACCCGATGCCGCTGCACTGCGTGTTTCCGTTCGAGATGGAACATCTGCTGGCGCGAGTCGGCTTCGAGGTCGAGGCTGTGTACGGCGATTTCTTGCGCCAGCCGCTTGGCGAGCAGAGCGCCGAGATGATCTGGGTGGCGCGCAAGCCTTGAGCAGCTGATTAAGGTCACGGCGTCACCACCTGGCTTTGCGTTGACAGTGTGAAAACGTGATGCTATAGTGCGCCGACGATACACAGGCTAACGTCCTGAGTGCAATGTCCGGCACAGCACATCGCGGCGACCTGTACATCGATCGACGGCCTGCGGCTGTCGCAGGCGCGACCTTCCCATCTTTCTCGTCAACAGCGTGGTGTTCGAAGCTTCCCAGCGCGGGAAGCTTTTTCGCAGCCTGTCTAGGAGGATCGTCATGTCTCGGCCCCGTGTTCAAGGCTACCTGCCCCAAGATCGTCCTGCCACTCCCGCCCTGCTCAGTCTCGGTCTTCAACACGTGATCACCATGTTTCCGGCTACGGTGCTGGTTGCGATCCTGACCGGCTTCGATGTCGGCGTGACGCTCTTTGCCAGCGGCCTGGCCACCGTCCTGGCGCTGGTCCTTTCCCGTGGCCACATTCCGCTCTACTACGGCTCAAGCTTCGCCTACATCGTGCCGGTCACCGCGATCGTCCAGCTCTACGGCATTCCCGTGGCGCAGGCCGGCATCATCGCCACCGCGTTCGTATCGATCCTGGCAGGGCTGTTAATCCGTCAGGTCGGGCGGGCGGCGCTGGATCGTGTGCTGCCGCCGATTATCACCGGCTCGATGGCGATCGTGATCGGTATTGCGCTGGCGAAGGCGGCGCTGGATCAGGCGACCGGCGCGTGCTGTCTCGGCGAGAACGTGGCGACGCAGGGCGGCAGCTGGTTTGCCGTCGCGCTGATCACGCTGCTGATAACGGTCTGCGCCTCGGTCTATTTGCAGGGCCGTGGGCTGCTGGGCATGCTGCCGATCCTGATCGGGGCGCTGGGCGGCTACGTGGTGGCGCTCTTCTTCGGCCTGGTCGATTTTAGCAACGTCGCGACCGCACCCTGGCTGGCTGTGCCGAGCTTCAGCCTGCCCGACTTCACACATCCCCAGGTGCTGACCGCGATCCTGGCCATCGCGCCGATCGCGATCGCGACGATTCCCGAGTCCACGGCGCATCTCTACCAGATCAGCCTGTACGTCGATAAGCTGGCCGCAGATCTTGGCCGCGAGCCGCTCAACATCAAACGGCTGATCGGCCTCAACCTGATGCTCGACGGCCTGGGCGATTTCGTCAACGGCCTGCTCGGCGGCTGCGCGGGCACCAACTACGGCGAGAACAATTCGCTGATGGCGATCACGCGTAACTATTCCGCGCCGGTCCTGATCACCGCCGGCGTGATCGCGATGCTGCTGGGCTTTGTCGGCAAGCTCGCGGCGATCGTCAGCACGATCCCGACGGCGGTCGTCGGCGGCCTGGCGATCTATCTTTTCGGCGTGATCGGCCTCCAGGGCGTGGCGCTGATGCAGTCTGAGCGGGTTAATCTCTTCGATCCGCGTCAGCTGGCGATCGGCGCGACAGTTTTGGTGATCGGCATCGGCGGCAGCGCGTTTGCCAACGGCTCGATCCCGGTCGGCGGCTATAATCTGCCGGCGATCGCGACCGCTGCGGTCTTTGGCATCGTCCTGAATCTGATCTTCGCGTTGGTTCCCGCACCTGTCGTCCCAGGTGCAACCACCGAACCCGCCGATGACGCGTCGACCACCGCGCGGCAGTATCCCGCCTAGTTTCGTGTGCACCACAGCGCCCCGGCATCCATCGCTGGGGCGCTGAACGTGTCGATCGTCCGTTTTAGTTGACGAGTGTCAGCGGATTCGGTATGAACAACAGCACAAACGTGATCAGCCCCAGTACGCCGAGCGCGGTGTGGGCCGGCCGCAGCTGTACGATGTCGTTGAACGGCGGTGGATGGCGCGGCCCCATCAGCCCGATCAGCAAAACCCAGATCAGCCAGGTCGTGGCGACAAAAATGCCCAGACCCAGACACAGCACCATCATCGCGTAGGCCAGCCACTCCGCTTTTGGCCCAAACAGCGCGTAGGCAATATGCCCACCGTCAAGCTGCCCGACCGGCAGCAAGTTGAACATCGTGACCAGCAGCCCGATCCACGCGCCCCAAGCAACTGAGTTAAGCTGCACATCCACGCCTGAGCCCGGCAGCCATTGCCCAAACACCAGGAATTTCGACAGCCAATAGAAGAGCGAGTTGCCCTCCAGCAGATGCGGTCCCGGCGAGATCGGGCCGACCGGCGAGGTTGCCAGCCCGTAGAAGAGCAGCGGGATCGCCACCACTAAGCCTGCCAGTGGCCCGGCCACCGCGACCTCAAGCAGCGTCCGCCGATCTTCGAACGGCTCGCGCTGGACGATCACCGCGCCGAGCGTCCCTGTGATCGAAATAAACGGCGGCATCGGGATGAAGTACGGCAGACTCGCCGGCGCGCCACGCAGCCTCCCGACGACGTAGTGTCCCATCTCGTGGGTGAACAAAATACCGAGCAGCGTGGCCATGAAGGGCAGTCCCAGCGCCAGCAGCGCCGGATTGCGCAGTAGCTCGCCAGGCTGCAAGTTGCGCATCCCCATCTCGTTGAGCGCGCCGGTCGCCAGCACGCTGAGCACGGTCGCCAGAAACAACACCAGGTTGATTCGCCAGCGCTGTGTACGCCGCTCGATCACACCCGGCGCCGCGATCACCTCGACGCCGGCGACATGAGGGCGCAGGAACGGTGTGTAGCCGATCTGCTCGAAGCGCTTGCGCAGCGGCCGGTAGACCTGTTCCGCCCCGGTCAGCAAGCGTCCCTGCACTACGATCGCGCCGCTGGGCTGCCGGTCGATCTTCAGCGGCTCGATCAAGCCTTCCAGCACAGGCAGAATATCGTATTGAACAAAGCTGGTATTGCTTGCTCCTTCTAATTGCATAGGCTGCGTCCTTATCCCAATGGCGAATCGCTCAGCCTGAGCGTGTCATCCAATCCTGCATTCATCATACCCTTGATTCGGACGTCTGAAGCTGAGCGCTTGGCAAGAGATGCTCCGATTGCGGCTGATTCGCTCATCTATAAACCGAAGAGTCACACAGGTTTCGTCGCTGGTCGCCGCCAGGAGTAGGATCTGCTCCATCATGAAGCAAGCAGATCCGCTTGCACGAAAGCGTTGATAAAATCCGCTGGTTCGTATTCTTTTAAATAGAATTTCAATTTTTTACCAAATTTAAATTGACAGCTCGTTTATACTTTTATTTAACCGTTGATGCTCACCATCTATGCGCCGTAGATGCAAACATTGAGCCCTGCCCATTACCCTATGGGACGCATTACTCGGGGCACCGCCGCCCGATATGCTACTACGAGAACTGCACACACGACACTAAGCGGGCTACATCATTAGCCTGAATCGGGCTGGCAGCACTAGCCCGTCTCGCATGTTCCTGTGACCGAATCTCGCTATTCTAGCAGCACAAAATGAGTAATGTTGCTCTTGATCGATCCTGGCCTTGGCTTTACACTCAAGCCCCGGATGATCCGTTCAGCCCGTTCCATTCTTCCCTGCTGCTTCATGCGCGGAGCAACGATCGGGCATGAGCCAGCCTTGGACGCGCTGTTCACATTCTCTGCTCGGACGGATGCACTGCACAATCTGGCCTGACGCTCTGGTCAGTACAACGATGAGATGATTCCGATTCATCTCCTGGATTACCCTAATGGAGGAACCACATGACGGTCGCCAATCAGGAAGACGTTTCTGTACAACCCCATAATGTGCTGAAGCTCAAATACTTCGACTATGTTGAGATCTATGTCGGCAATCCGGTCCAGGCCGCGCACTACTACCAGACAGCATTCGGCTTCACGCCGATCGCCTACGCCGGCCTGGAGACCAAGGTGCGCGACAAGGCGTCCTATGTGCTTCAGCAGGGCGATATTCGCCTGGTGCTGACGGGCGCCTTCGAGGCCGACAGCCCGATCTCCGAGCATGTTAAGCTTCATGGCGATAGCGTCAAGGATATTGCGTTCGAGGTAGAAGACGCGACGGCGGTCTACGAGGCGGCGATCAAGCACGGCGCGAAATCGGTCCTGGAGCCGACCGTTTTTGAGGGCCAGAAGGGTCGCGTGATCAAAGCGACCATCGCGGCGTACGGCGATACCGTACACTCGTTTGTGCAGCGCAACGAGTACTCGGGCGTTTTCTTCCCCGGCTACCATCGCTACACCAGCCCGCTTAAAACCGAGTCGGCCGGCCTGATCGAGATCGATCATGTGGCGGTCGGGATCGAGCCGGGACAGCTCGACCACTGGGTGGAGTTCTACAAGAACATCCTCAGCTTCCATGAGATGCACGAGGAGATGATCTCGACCGAGCACAGCGCGATGAACTCCAAGGTCGTCGAAGACAGCTCGCATCGGATCAAGTTCCCGCTCACCGAGCCGATCCCGTCAACGCGCAAGTCGCAGATCGACGAGTACCTGGCCTACCACAACGGCTCGGGCACGCAGCATATCGCCTTCCTGTGCGAGGATATTGTGGCCTCGGTGCGCGACCTGCAAGAGCGCGGTATTCGCTTTCTGCGCACGCCCGGCTCGTACTACGATATGCTTGAGGAGCGCGTCGGCGCGCTGGACCCTGAGGTGATGGCAAACATCCGCGAGCTGTGCATCCTCGTCGATCGCGATGATTGGGGCTCGCTGATGCAGATCTTCACCAAGCCGGTGCAGAGCCGCCCGACGATGTTCATGGAGCTGATCCAGCGCAACGGCGCGCGCGGCTTCGGTGGCGGCAACATCAAGGCGCTGTTCCAGGCGGTCGAGCGCGAGCAGGAGCTGCGCGGTACTATCTAGTTTGTTTCACGCAACCAGGGATGCGGGAGATGACACTCCCGCATCTTTCTCTTTCTGTATGAATTCTTTTGCACCAGGAGTATTTCGGAATGTTTGATACAGTCTCGCCTGGGACGGAGTCGCCGCAGTTTGCTCAGTGGGCACAGTCGCTCAAAGAGTCGGCGATCCAGGAGATGCTTGCGCTGCTGGCACGTCCTGGCCTGCTTTCGTTCGCGCTGGGACTGCCGGCGGCAGAGCTGTTTCCCAAGGAGGAGTTCGCCGACGCCGCAATCCAGGTCGTCAGCGCCGATCCGGTGGCCTTTCAATATCAGCCGACGCTGCGCCCGCTCAAGACGCATATTGTCGAGCTGATGCGCCAGCGCGGCGTGACCTGTCGCGAAGAGCAGATCTTTATCACCACCGGCGCGCAGCAGGCGATGAATCTGCTGATCCATCTGCTGCTGGACCCCGGCGGCCAGGTGCTGATCGAGGAGATCATCTACAGCGGTTTCCAGCAGGCGATCGCGCCGTTTCAGCCCGAGATTTTGACCGTGCCGACCGATATGGAGACCGGCATCGATGTCGATGCGGCCGAGGCGCTGCTGGCCTCAGGTGCGCGGCCGGCCTTTATCTACGCTATGAGCGAAGGCCATAATCCGCTGAGCATCAGCATGAGTCCCGAGAAGCGCGAGCGGCTGGTGGCGCTGGCGCGTCAGTACCGCGTGCCGATCCTTGAGGACGACGCCTATGGCTTCCTGGCCTACGATGAGCATCGCTCGCTGCCGATGCGCGCCCTCGACGATCAGTGGGTTTTTTACCTGGGCTCGTTCTCCAAGATCTTGATGCCGGCGCTGCGGGTCGGCTGGATGGTCGTGCCTGAGGAGCTGATCGAGAAGGTCGGCATCGTCAAAGAGGCCAGCGACATCAACACGTCGACCTTTACCCAGCGCGCGATCGCCGCGTATCTGGATGCAGGACATCTGCCCGAGCATATCACCCAGCTGCGCAACGAGTATCGCATCCGCCGCGATGCCATGCACGACGCGCTGCTGCGGCATTTCCCGCAAGAGGCGCGCTGGAAAAAGCCCTCCAACGGTATGTTCTTCTGGGTTGAGCTGCCCGCAGATGTGGATATGGGCGAGATCTTCAAGACCGCCGTGGAGTCTGAGAACGTGGCGTTTATTCCCGGCCATGCGTTTGCGGTGAACGGCCAGCATGGCTCAAACTGCATGCGCCTGAACTTTTCGAACATGTCGCCTGAGCGCATCGAGGACGGCATTGCGCGGCTGGGACGTGTGCTCCAGCAGAACCGCAGCGCCAAGACCGACTCGTAGAAGCTTAGCGCGCCTAACACATCTCAAGATCGACAAGGCCCTCATCCGACGCTCATGCAGCGCTTGGTGAGGGCTTCGTCGTTTAAACAAACAAAAGAACAAGGGAACAAAGGAACAAGGAGAACAGAGAACCAGGAACCGAAAGTAGAACCAAGAACCAGGAGCAAAGAAAGTACCAAAAATCCCCTCTCCTATTGCAATGGGAGAGGGGAAAGGCGCGAAGCGCCAGGGGTGAGGGCCTGATTGTATTGTTTACCCACATCATCACCCCAGTGGAGTACCGACAGCGTAGCCGCTGCACGCACGGATTCCGCAGGGAAGATCGCAGCACCAGGGACACGATGAAGGTACACCGTGCGGGAGACGATGATGGGAAGTCATACAGCCTGATCAAGAACCAAGAACCGAATCTTCCCTTCTCCTGCCGCAACCGAGGCGGAAGCTTGCCGAGGTTTGGGAGAAGGGGCCGGGCCTGCCAAAGCACGAACGATCATCTCTTTTTGTTCGCTTGTTCGTTTGTTCGTTTGTTCTCCAAGTCAGCGGCGAGGGCCTGCTGAGCCTCGGTGGTTGTCTGGTATAATGGCCCGCCTACTGGACTGATGATTAAACCGATCGAGATGAGGAGGTGTTAATAGTACAGGGGATATACGGCGTGAAGTCCTGATAGTGGTTCAATCCTTGAAGGAGGTCCCGTGAAACCAGTTTCTTTCCGCACGCGCTTTTCCGCGCTGCTGCTCATGTCGCTCATTCTGCCGATCCTGGCGGCCTGCGGTGGTGCAGCCACTCCTGGCGCTACCGATCCGGGAGCCAGCGCTCCCGCAGCCAGCAATGCAGTAGCCTCGACCGCTCCCGAAGCATCGGCCTCTCCGGCCACCGATGCGTCTCCCGCTCCATCAGGTTCCGCAGAAGCTTCTCCCGCATCCGGCGGCACAACCGGCGAGAGCGGAGATACCGCCAAATTCCTGGTCTTTGGTAATCCAGGCGAGCCGGATCTGCTCGACGCCATGGACACCACCTCGGGCCAGGCGCTGGTCGTCACCGACCAGGTCCAGGAAACGCTGGTTGGCCGTGCAGGCGCGACGGTCGACATCGAGCCACGACTGGCCGAGAAGTGGGAGGCCAACGGCGATTCGACCGAGTGGACCTTTACCCTGCGTCAGGGCGTGAAGTTCCACGACGGCACCGATTTCAACGCCGACGCGGTAGTCTTCAACTTCCAGCGCATGTCCGATCCGAGCTTCGAGTTCGGCTATCGCGACCAGAACAAGACCTACCAGGCGTTCAACGACATCTTCGGCGGCTTTGTCGGTACGCCGACCTCAGCCTGGAAGAGCATCGAGAAGGTCGACGACTTCACGGTCAAGATCTCGATGACGCGGCCGTTCCCGCTGCTGCCGCAGGTGCTCTCGTCGAGCTACTTCGGCCTGTCCAGCCCCAAGGCGGTGCAGGATAACGGCGCGAAGTACGGCACGCCCGGCGGCGGTGCGGTCGGCACCGGCCCGTTCAAGCTGGAGTCCTGGACGCCCGGCGAGAACATTATTCTGGTGCGCAACGACGAGTACTGGGGCGAGAAAGCCAAGATGCCGGGCGCGGTCGTGCGCTTCCTGCCCGACGCACCTGCCCGTATGGCTGAGCTTCAGGCCGGCTCGATCGATTTCTCGGTCAACCTGCCGCCCGACGCTCGCGCCACGCTCACCAGCGACGCCAACCTGATGGATGTCGAGGTCCAGCCGTTCAACGTCGCCTACATCGCGATGAACCTGAACAGCAAGCCGCTGGATAATCCCAAGGTCCGCCAGGCGATCGCCCACGCGATCAACAAGCAGGAGATCCTCGACGCCTTCTACGGCGGCGTCGGCGAGGTCGCTCCCACGTTCCTGCCCGAGGGCCTGAGCTGGGCGCGCGGCGATTCGAACGAGCCCTACGCCTATGATCCCGAGACGGCCAAGCAGCTGCTGGCCGAGGCCGGCTATCCCGACGGCTTCAGCACCATGACCATGTCGGACGGCACCGAGAGCGCGCTGGAGTTCTGGTACATGCCGGTCTCCCGCCCGTACTTCCCGACGCCGCAGCCGGTTGCCGAGGCTTTCGCCGCGCAGCTGGCCGATGTCGGCATTCAGGTTGAGCTGAAGACCGAGGACTGGGGCGCGTATCTCGACAACGTCGACGCGGGCCGCAAGAACGGTATGTGGATGCTCGGCTGGACCGGTGACTATGCCGATCCGAACAACTTCTTGTACGTCTTCTTCGGCCCGACCGTCGAGCTGAAGCAGGGCTACAAGAACCAGGAACTGATCGATGTGCTTGAGAACGCCGGCACCGCGAAGTCGCAGGACGAGGCGGCCACGCTCTTCAAGCAGGCAGACACCATCATCAAGCAGGACGTGCCCACGATTCCGATCGTGCACGCGCCGCCGGTCTATGGTGCCAAGAAGGCGCTTCAAGGTTGGGAGCCGTCACCCTTCGGCCACGAGCCGTGGATCAACCTCTCGATCGAGAAGTAGCTATCGAGCATGCGAAGAACGAAGGCTGGCGACGGCCTTCGTTCTTCCACTCTTAATTGAGGACTATGTTTAGATATACGCTGCGACGCGTGCTTGGCTTGATCCCGGTGCTGCTGGGAATCTCATTTCTGGTCTTTCTGGTTCTGCGACTGATCCCCGGTAATCCAGCGATCACGATCTTGGGAGAGCGCGCGACGCCTCGGCAAGTCCGGGAGCTGGAGATTCAGCTCGGTCTCGACAAAAAGCTGTTCTTCGATTTCAGCGGCGAACGTAACGTCTTCGATACGCAATATTTCGGCTTCATGGGCCAGTTGCTCCGTGGCGACTTCGGCGACTCGATTATTCGGCGCACCAATGTCAGCACAGAGCTGCGGGCTCGCTTTCCGGCCACGCTTGAGCTAACGCTGGCGGCTCTGACGCTCTCGGTCTTGATCGGCGTTCCTATCGGCATGATCGCTGCGATCCGCCGTGGCTCGTTGATCGATGCCGGAAGCGTGCTGCTGGCCTTGATCGGCGTGTCGATCCCGATCTTCTGGCTGGGCCTGATGATGCAGTATTTTTTTGCCGTCAACCTCCAGCTCTTGCCGGTCAGCCAGCGCCTGGACGCCGAGTTTAGCCGTGGCTTTCAGTCGATCACCGGCCTGTATGTGATCGATGGGCTGCTCCGGGGCCGGCCGGATGTCACCTGGAACGCGATTCGGCATCTGATTATGCCCGCGATCGCGTTGTCCACGGTGCCGCTGGCAATCATCGCGCGCATGACGCGCTCGGCGATGCTGGAGGTGCTGGGCCAGGACTATGTGCGCACCGCCTGGGCCAAAGGGCTGCGTGAGCGGGTGGTAGTGACACGTCATGCGCTGCGCAACGCACTGCTGCCCGTCGTAACGATCGTCGGCCTACAGCTGGGATTTTTGTTGAGCGGCGCGATCCTGACCGAGACGGTTTTTTCCTGGCCGGGGATCGGCACCTGGCTCTACACCGGCGTGCAGGGTCGCGACTATCCGGTGGTGCAGGGCGGCGTGATCTTTGTGGCCTTTTTGTTTGTGATTGTCAACATGCTGGTTGACCTGTCGTATGCGTTTCTCGATCCGCGCATTCAACATCGTTAGCTGTGAGGAGGATGTATGGCGACAGCGGCCCAAACCGCGTCTCCCCAGATCGAAGCTGAACGCGCGCAGCGCAGCTTATGGCGTGATGCTTGGCGGCGCTTGCTCAGCAGCTCTGCCGGGCGGATCGGCTTGGCGATCAGTCTTGCGCTGATCCTGCTGGCGCTGGTGATTCCGTATGTCATGCCCTACGATCCGTCGCGCGATCGCAACTTGCGCCAGCGCCTACAGCCGCCGTCGATGCTGATGGATCAGGCCACTCGTGAGCGCCTGGGTATCGGCAGCTGGTCGCTGCCCTTCGGCACCGATGAGCTGGGCCGCAATCTGTTTGTGCGCGTGCTGCACGGCGCGCCGATCTCGCTGACTGTCGGGATTTTTTCGGTAGCGTTTGCCGTGGTCTTCGGCACGCTGCTAGGCCTGACCGCCGGCTATGTCGCCGGGTGGTTCGATACGGTCGCCGTGTGGCTGATGGATATTATGCTGGCCTTTCCCAGTATTCTGCTGGCGATCGCCATCACCACGGCGGCAAGCGGCCCCGACTCGTTCTCGACGCGGCTGTTCAATATGCTGGCAGGCATACCCGGCGTCGGCAATGTGCTGGATCAGCGGCTCTTCAACGCCATGATCGCCGTGGGCATCGTGGAGATTCCGATCTTTGCGCGCATCGCGCGGGCGACGGTGATCTCGCTGCGCGGCCAGGAGTTCGTCACGGCAGCGCACGCGCTGGGCGTGCCCGGCAACCGGATTCTGCTGCGGCATATTCTGCCCAACAGCCTCGCGCCGCTGCTGGTGCAGGCCACGCTCTCGATGGCCACCGCGATCATCAGCGTTGCGGCGCTGGGCTTTCTGGGCCTGGGCGCTCGTCCGCCGCGCCCGGAGTGGGGCACCATGCTGGCCGGTGCGCGCGACTATGTGATCCAGGGTAAGTGGTGGTATCCCGCGTTTCCCGGCCTGGCGATCATTCTGACTGTGCTGGGCTTTAATCTGCTCGGCGACGGCCTGCGCGACGCGCTCGATCCACGGCTGAAACGCTAGCTTAACAATCAACCTAGGGTGTCCGGCAGCCTCCTGCCGTACACGCCCGCTCTTCGTGGCCGGCACACTTCCCCGCCCGGGCTCGATGAATGAACCAAACGTTTACTGATCTGGTGTTCTTTGGTATAATCGCGCTTACTCACATGAAGCCGGAAATACCGCACGCGGTGGTGCAGCACCCGCGCGAGAGTCTGGTATAATCGCCCGTAGCTCACAGAATACTTCAAATACCCTCCAGAACCTTGTTGGTACTAAGCTCTTTGCCGGGTTTGCTATAATCACAAGAGCTTGCGGACTCTCATACGTTTACTTCCTCCTACATAATCGTCGCAAAGGAGGTGGTGCTTCCTAACGGCATCCGTATCGGAAACTGTTCGATTGTTGGTATGTCGCTTCTCTTTTCCAAGGAGGCTCCGTGAACACCTCATATTCTCGTGTTCGCTGGTCAGTGGTGCTCCTGCTCGCGTTGGTTTTGCCGATCCTAGCAGCGTGTGGCGCTCCACAGTCAGGTACGACCGCCAGCCCAGCCGCTAGCCCCTCGACAGCCGCATCGGCTGCGCCTGAGTCGCCGGCCGCGTCGGCTTCGACGGCTCCCGCTCCATCTGCCAGTGCAGAAGCATCTCCATCCAGCGAAGCATCGGCTTCCGCTGCTCCGGCCGGTAGCGGCACTCGCGGAGCCGGCGGCACGCTCCGCCTACTCTGGTGGCAAGCGCCGACCATCCTTAATTTCCATCTCGGACAGGGAACGAAAGATTCAGATGCATCGCGCCTGATCCTTGAGCCGCTGGCGGCGATTGGCCCCGACGGCCTGCCGGTTCCGATCCTGGCCGCCGAGGTTCCGACCGTCGAGAACGGCGGTGTCTCGCAGGATCTGACCACCGTGACCTGGAAGCTCAAAGAGGGCGTCAAGTGGTCCGACGGCAGCGACTTTACCGCCGACGACGTAGCGTTCACCTACAGCTACTGCGCCGACGAGAAGACCGCCTGCACCACCAGCACGGCGTTCGCGGGCGTGAAGTCGGTCGAGGCGGTCGATCCGACCACCGTCAAGATCACGTGGGAAGCCCCGAACCCGAACCCGTACCAGATGTTCGTCAGCACCAACGGCGAGATCCTTCAGAAGAAGCAGTTCGAGAACTGCGTCGGCGAGAAGGCTTCGACCGATAGCGCCTGCCAGGCGGCCAACAACGCGCCGATCGGCACCGGCCCCTACAAGCTGCGTGAGTTCCGCTCCGGCGACTCCGTGACCTACGACATCAACGAGAACTACCGCGATCCCAACAAGCCCTTCTTCAAGGAAGTCCAGATGAAGGGCGGCGGCGACGCGACTTCGGCCGCGCGCGCGGTCTTCCAGACCGGCGACACCGACTACGCCTGGAACTTGCAGGTTGAGGCTCCCGTGCTCGCGCAGCTCCAGGGCGGCGGCCAGGGCGACTTCCTGACGATCCCCGGCTCCAGCGTCGAGCGTATCTCGCTCAACCGCTCCAACCCCAGCGCCGACCTGGGCGACAAGCGCGGCGAGCCGGATCAGCCGCATCCGTTCCTGAGCGACCTCAAGGTTCGTCAGGCGCTCGGCATGGCGATCGATCGCGCAGCAGTAGCGGCGCTCTACCCGCCAGGCGCAGGCCCGACCTGTGAGATCATCACCACCGCGCCGTATGTCGATCCCAGCCAGCTCTACGGTGGTATCCACAAGTGCGAGCAGGACATCGAAGGCGCGAAGAAGCTGCTCGACGAGGCCGGCTGGACGGTCGGCTCGGATGGCATCCGCGAGAAAGACGGCGTGAAGATGAACATCCTCTACCAGACGACCGTCAACCCGCTGCGCCAGAAGGAGCAGGCGCTGGTTAAGGCGAACTGGGAAGCGATCGGCGTGGCCGTCGAGCTGAAGAGCGTCGATCCGGGCGTCTTCTTCTCGACCGACGCGGGCAACCCCGATACCTTCGGCCACTTCTACGCCGACGTCCAGATGTATACCAATAACTACGAGCAGCCCGATCCGACCAACTACCTGTGTGGCTGGACGACCGAGCAGATCGCGCAGCGCAGCAACCAGTGGCAGCTCAACAACAACGAGCGCTACTCCAACCCTGAGTACGATGCGCTCTGCCAGCAGCTCCGCACCGAGACCGACGAGGCCAAGCGCAAAGAGCTTGTGCTCCAGATGAACAACGTCGTCGTCGAAGACGTGGTTGTGATTCCGCTGGTCGCGCGTCCGCAGGTGGCGTCGGGCAAGTCGAAGAAGCTTCAGGGTGTCGAGCTGACGCCGTGGGATACGGAGCTTTGGAACGTTGCCGACTGGACGATGTCAGAGTAGTGCGGCGTTCGTAGTGATGGTCAGCCCTGGAGTCGGCTTCGGCCGGCTCCAGGTTCCACAAAAGGTGCTGTATGGGCTCGTATATCGCGCGACGCTTATTGATCGCAATTCCGACGCTGCTGGTGATCAGCTTTGTTATTTTTGCTATTCTCGCGCTGGCTCCCGGCGATCCGCTGGCACAGTTTGCCGCTAATCCCAACGTCCCCGCAGAAGTTCGGGCGCGAATTCGTGAGTCGTTTGGCCTGGACCAGCCGTGGCCGATCCGCTATGTCAAATGGATGACCTCGGTCGTCACGCGTGGTGATTTCGGCTACTCGTTCGCCAGCCGCATGCCCGTGACCGAGCTGATCCAGCAGCGGATTCCGCAGACATTGTGGGTCGTCGGCGTCGCGTATGTGATCTCGATCCTGATTGCAGTGCCGGTCGGCATTTTTTCGGCGGTCAAACAATATTCGATCTTCGATCAGATCACGACTACGCTGGCCTTCATGGGCTTTTCGGTGCCCACCTTTTTTACCGGTTTGCTGCTTGTATTGATCTTCAGCGTCAAATTGCGTTGGTTTCCGCTGGTCTATGACACCAATCTCAAAGTAACCGATCTTGCAACGCTGGGACGGCAGTTCAGACAGATGGCTATGCCCGTGACGGTGCTCGCGCTTTTCGAGGCCGCCACAGTCACGCGCTTTATGCGCTCGGCCATGCTCGACAATCTGCCGATGGATTACACGCGGACGGCGCGGGCCAAGGGCTTGAGCGAGCAAAAGGTGATTATGCGCCACGTGCTGGCCAACAGCCTGATCCCCGTCGTCACGCTGATTGCGCTGGGCATTCCCACGATCTTTGCCGGCGCGATCGTCACCGAGCAGATCTTTCGAGTCAACGGCATGGGCGAGCTGCTGATTCGCTCGATCCAGAACTCGGATACGCCGGTGGTGATGGCGCTGACCTTTATCTTCGCGGTGCTGGTCGTGCTGTTCAACCTTGTCGCCGATGTGCTCTACGGTATTCTCGATCCGCGTATTCGCTACAGCTAGTCGCGCTGCTGATTACGTCGACCCTAGCTGATATGTATCGCTCTGGTTGGAGATCTCTATGGCTGAAGCAAATCGTGTAATGGAGCCGGGAGCCGTTCCGAACGCAGCCGCGACGTGGTCGCTTGGCGCTACCGCGCTGGGACCGCCGCGAACCCTCTGGGGCGATGCCTGGCGACGCTTTCGGCGTCACAAATTGGCGATGGTTGGCGCGATTGTGCTGCTGCTCTTGATCGCAGGAACGCTGCTCGGGCCGTTCGTGTATCGCGTCGATCGCGACGAGATGGACGTGCTGGCCTCGATGACCGGCTCGTCGATGGCGCATCCGATGGGCACCGACGATCTGGGCCGCGATCTGCTGGCGCGCGCGATCTTCGGTGGCCGTGTCTCGATGGCGGTGGGTCTGGCGGCGATGCTGATCTCGATCATTGTCGGTACGCTGATCGGCGCGCTGGCCGGCTTCATCGGCGGCGTCGTGGACCAGTTGCTGATGCGTATGACCGACATGTTTTTGGCGCTGCCTCAGCTGCCGCTGCTGCTGCTGACGATCTTTTTGTTCCGCGATACGCTTCGCAAGAACTTTGGACCCGAGGTCGGCATCTTTATTCTGATTGTGGCCGTGATCGGGCTGCTGAACTGGATGCCCACTGCCCGAATTGTGCGCGCTTCGTTCTTGTCGCTGAAGCAAAAAGAGTTTGTCGAGGCGGCGCACTGTCTCGGTGTGTCGCGAGGCTCGATCATGTTTCGCCATATTCTGCCCAACGCCATGAGCCCGATCATCGTGTCGGCGACGCTCGGCGTGGGCGCGGCGATCATCACCGAGTCGGTGCTCTCGTTCCTGGGCCTGGGCTTCCCGCCCGACACTCCGACCTGGGGCCGGCTGCTCTTCGATGGGCAGAACTTCCTGGACATCGCGCCGCATATGGTGCTGTGGCCCGGCCTGCTGATCTTCTTGACGGTGCTCAGCATCAACTACATGGGCGACGGCCTCCGCGACGCGCTCGATCCGCGCTCGCGGCTGTAAGCAGCGATATACCACAAATCGTAGTAGGAGCGTATTGCAATACGCTCCTACTGTAGTTTAAAGATCGAGATTGTGATTGTGTGATGGAGTTGGGTGGGGAATCTAGAAGAACTCGCGCTGGCTGACCCGGCGCTTCCACATTTCTTTCAGCTCGATCACGGTGCCGCTGCCGTTGAGAAACTCAAGCAGCGCGCGATTGAACTGCGCCGACTGATCCAGAAACGGAAAATGTCCGCTTTTCTCGAAGGTCAGCACCTGGCGAAAGGTCTCCTGGCCCTCGGCGATCTGCTGGGCGTGCTCCGCCGTCAGTATCCGGTCTTTACCGCCGTAGATCGCCAGCAGCGGCTGCTTGACGCGCTCCAGGTTTGAGCGCAGATCGACGGTGGTGATCTCGTCGATGATCGCCTGGAGCGTGTGTGGGCTCGTCGCCTCGATGTCCTCGACGATCTCGGCGAACGCGTCGTCGCCGTTGGACGCCTGCTTGACCAGCTTGACCCACAGATCGGTGGTGCTGACCGTACGGTTCAATAGCCGGCCCAGGCCGCTGGGCTTGAGCGTTTGCTGAAGCAGCGACCCGACGATCGGCGTGCCCGTCACCAGCACTTTGCCGAAGCGATCGGGATGTTTGCTGGCGGCTCGGATCGCCACCACGCCGCCCAGCCCGTGGCCGATCACGTGCGGCGGCAGCATACCCAGCGCATCCAGAAAGCTGATTACCTGGGTGACATAATCGTCGATGGTGGTTGCGCCGCTGCGGGCGGCAGAGTCGCCGAAGCCCCAGAAATCAAGGGCGACCGCCCGATAGCGATCGCCGATCGTCTCCATCGTCGGCATCCAGGTTCGCCACGAGCCGAGCCAGCTGTGTAGAAACAAAACCGGCTGCCCGCGTCCAATGACCTCGTAGTGCGCTACTTGTTGCTCAATAACGATCGCGCTCATGCGTGCATATTCTAACTTTCATGGATCGGGCGGCAGTTTCACTGGGGAAATGTGGCACTGCCGCATCAGTGGCCGAGAATTAAAGGGACGCTCAAGCCTGAGAGGTTGTGTGCGCTACGCGGAGCCGACCAGCAGATTGACCTGCTCGACGAGCGTCTGGGGCGCGTAGGGCTTGAGAATATAGAGTGTCGCGCCGGCGTCGTGGCCTTCCTGAATCTCGTACTGCTGCCCTTTGGCCGACAACAGAATCACTGGCGTGTTGGCGAGCGTGGAGTGCTGTCGTACCTGGCGGCAGACTTCGTAGCCGGTCATGCGTGGCATTTGCACATCCAGAACCAGCAGATCCGGCCGGTGCTGCTCGGAAAGCTCCAGCGCCTCCTGGCCGTTGCGAGCCTCGATCACATCGAAGCCGCCGAGCTGCCGAAGCGTAAACGCCGTCATAAACAACACATCCGGCTCGTCATCCGCCACCAGAATTTTAGCTGGCATGCATGACCTCGTTCATTGGGGTGGTATCCTCATCGCGTGGTGGCCGCCGGTATTCGATCGGCACGGTAAAGCTAAAGGTGCTGCCAACATCAAGCTCGCTGGTAACCCACATATCGCCGCCGTGCAGCTCCACAAACGATTTGGCGATCGACAGGCCCAGGCCGGTGCCGCCAACTTCGTCTTTGAGCGAGTTGTTGGCGCGGAAGAAGCGCGAGAACATCTTGGGCAGCTCTTCGGGCGGAATGCCCACGCCGGTATCGACGACGTCGACCTGCACCATCGGCCCGGTCAGGAACGCGCGGATCGTGATGCTGCCTTCTTCGCGCGTGTATTTGTGCGCGTTCGAGATCAGGTTGGTCAGCACCTGGCTGATACGCTTGTTGTCGGCCTCGATTGTCGGCAGCGCCGGATGGATCTCGATCGCCAGCTTCATGCGTTTGCGCTCGGTCTCGGTGCGCAGCGAGGCCACAATATCGTTGATCAGATCGGCCACGTTGACCTTCTTGACGTTGAGCGTGACCTTGCCGTTTTCCAGCCGCGAGATCTCCAGCAGATCCTCGACCAGCGCGTTGAGCCGGTCGGCGTTCGACTTGACGACTTGCAGAAAGTTCTTCTGCATATCGTTGATCTGCCCGGCCGTACCCAGCATCAGCAGATCCACATAGCCTTTGACCGAGGTCAGCGGCGTGCGCAGCTCGTGCGAGACCGTGGAGATAAACTCGCGCTTGGCTTTGTCGGACTCGATCTCGCGGGTGATGTCGCGGAGCACCGCCGCCACGCCGATGCGCTCGCCGTCGGGTGTGGTCACCGGCGCGAAGGTCGCGTCGATGGTCTGGCCGCGCAGCTCAACCTGCGTATGAACGGGGCCGTGCAGTCGTCGCGCGCCGCTCACGCCCTCGGAGAGCGCATCGTAGAGCAGCAGCGCGCGCTGGCGCTCTTCGGGATCGCTGCCGTACTCGGCGATGCGATCCAGCGAGCGGCCAATCATAACCTCTTCCGAGATTTGCAGCACCTCGGTCGCGGCGCGATTGTAGAGCAGCACGGTATGCTGCTCGTCGAGCACCAGCACGCCCTCGGCAACCGACTCAAGGATCGCGCGGTTCTTGCCGGTTTCTTCGCGCTGGAGCTGCAACAGTTCGGCCAGGCGGGTCGCCTGCTCGTTGATGAAGTTGTACAGCTCGGCGTTGTGGACCGCGATCGCGACCTCGCTGGCGATCGTCGAGAGCAGCCGGAAATGCTCCTCGCCGAAGTAGCCTTCCTGATTGCTGTTGAGCATCAGCACGCCCAGCGGCACATCGGCGGCCAGCAGCGGCACGGCCAGGAACGAGCGAATCTCGGCAGTATGCTGCCCGATATCGATCCAGCGCGAATCTTTGCGCACATCTTCGATGCACACGCCCTGCTGGTGTTCCAGCGTCCACTGCACGAGGTTGCCTGGCGGCAGATTGAACGGCTCAGCCGTCGAGATCAAGCCTTCGGACTCGGTCAGCACAGCGCGATACAGCAGCACATCGCTGATCGAGTCGCGCAGCAGCACCGAGCCGCGCCGCACACCGACGGCGTTAGCGGCCAGCTCCAGGGTTTTGATCACGATCTCGTCGATGTCGAGCGAGGCGGTCAGCGTCGTTGTAATCGTGTGGACGGCTTCGAGACGTTCTTTTTCCGCCGTGAGCGCGGCCGTGCGGTCGGCGACCATCTGTTCCAGCGCCAGGTTGAAGCTGCGAATCTGCTCGAAGAGCCGCGCGTGCTCGATCGCCTGGGCGGCCTGCGTGGCAAAGGTCAGCGCCAGATCCGCCATGTCTTCGGTGTAGAAGTGCGGCTTGCGGCTGTCGAGCGTGATCATGCCCAGCAGCTGCGTGCCGTGGATCAGCGGCACGCCCATCCAGGCCCGAATATGCATCACCCGCGCCGAGTCGAAGAAGGATGGATATTCCACCGCCATATCGTCGACGATAACGGGCCGTCGCGCCGCGATCACGCGACTGTTGGGCCGGTTGGGATCTTTGGCCGGGATCAGCAGATCGTCGATGACCGGAGCTTCAAAGCCGCGCGCCGAGATGATCTCAAACAGATCGTCGTCGCGCAGCAGCTGCACCGAGGTGCTGTCGTAGTAGACCACGCGCTGAAGCTGGCCAAGAATGATCTCCAGCACTTCTTCGAGATCGAGCGTCGAAGTCAGCGACAGCGCAACCTCCCGCAGCGTATCCGCCAGCTGGCGCTTTTCCTGCTCGGATTTGAAGAGATGCGCGTTCTCGATCGCGGAGGCAGCCTGGCCGGCCAGAATCGTCAGCAGCGACTGCTCACGATCCGACCAGGTGCGCGCCTGGTACGCGGCGATCACCAGCGCGCCAACCGGCTGGCTCTTGATCATCAGCGGCACGATGATATATGAGCGCAGCGCCTCGTCTACCTCCAGGCAGCGCGTGCCGTCGTCTTCCCAGCAATCGTTGACAACCAGCGGCTTAGAATCGCTCATCACCTGCTGGATCAGATCGTTGTGCTGAAATGTATCGGGCGCGACATCGCCGCCGGTGTGGGTCAGACCCGCAAACTCTGTGATAATGCCATGCGTATCGAGCAGCACCACCGCGCTCAGATCGGCGCGCTCGATCTCAAGGGCCGCGCTGGCCAATGTCGCCAGAATCTCGTCGAGATCCAGCATCGTCGTCAGGCTGACGCTCAGATCGTAGAGCAGCGTCAGCTCATGCACGCTCTGCTGCGTGGCTTTCCACAGCCGCGCATTTTCGATCGCGGTCGCCACCTGGTTGGCGATCGTCTCGCAGGTCGCGATGTCGCGCTCGGTGAAGGAGTGCTCACGTGCCTGCGCGTCCAGGCCCACCGAGCCGATCACCTCGTCTTTGACGATCAGCGGCACGACCAGAATATCGCGAATATTTTCTTTGCGCAGGATGGCGTGAATCGGCGCGAAGCGCGGATCGTCGACGGCGTTGGGCACCAGCATCGAGGTGTGTCGCTCGTCGATCCAGGCGACGGCCGGATTGCCGTTCAGCGGGATGGTCAGCCGCCCGACCGCGCCGGTATGGTTCAGCTCGGCCTGGCAAATGCCGACGCCCCGTCCGCGATCGAACATCATCAGTCGCGCCTGGTCGGCGTTGGTGACGCGCGCCATCTCGACAACCGTGCGCTGAAGCAGCTCGTTCACGTCCAGCATCGCGCCGGCCCAGCTCGACACGCGGTTGATCTGCTCAAGGCGCTCGGTCTCGGCGGCCAGCTGCTTGATCTGCTGCTCGGTCTGCTCGAAAAGCGCCGCATTCTGAATGTTGAGCGAGATCTGGTTCGCGACGTTGGTCAGGAAATCGATGTCGCGCAGGTCGTACGCGCCGACGGTGTAGCCCTGCATCGAGAGCATGCCGAAGGGCTGTCCCGAGGTGTTGAGCAGCGGCACGCCGACCCAGGAGATCACCTGATCCTCGGAGCCGACAAGATTTGGCTGAATGCCGTAGACTTCCTGCTCTGCCGGCGCGTTGCGCAGCAGAATCGGCTTGCCGCTGCGCATAATTACATCGGTGTAGCTGCTTGCCGCGATCGGCTGTGGCGTGTCGAGCAGGAAGAGCTGCCCGCGATCGACGGCGATGATACGGTTGACGGTATAGGCCTCGGGATCGGTGACCAGCAGCATCAGCGCGTCGGTGTGCCGGTAGCGGCTCAGCTCGACGAACATGCCCATGAAGATCTCGTCAAGATCGAGCGTCGAGCTGGTCACGGTGCCGATGTTGTTGAGCGCCTGCATCTGGGCGATCTGCCGCTCGCGCTCCTGGAGCAGCCGCGCCTTCTCGACGCCCGACGCCACCTGAAGCGCGATCGTTTGCAGCAGATTTAGCTCATACTGTCCAAACGGCCGCGTGCGCTCGTAGTCCTGGACCGCAATCACGCCGACGGCCTCGCCGCCGACAAGCAGCGGTGTTCCCGCGAAGCTGCCCGGCACCTCGCCGATCACATTGATGCCCAGCGCGCGCAGCCCACGCGCGACGTCGTCCATCAGTAGAATTGGCTGTCCGGTGCGCAGAATATACTCGGTCACGCCGTTCTCGCCGCGCCGTGGCTCGATCTTGGAGCGGATGCCGCTCTCGACGTAGAGCGGAAACTCGATCAGATCGCTCTCAGGATTATGCACGGCCAGAAAGATCGTCGTGGTGTTGAGCGCCTGCGTGATCTGCGAGAAGAGCACCTCGGCCAGCTCGTCCAGGCTGATCGGCACCGCCAGCGCCTGAGCCAGCTGATTGAGAACGTTGACCTCGTGCAGCCGCCGCTCGCGCTCGGCGAACAAGCGCGCATTTTGCAGGCTGATCGCGACCTGATGCGCGACCGCTTGCAGGAACTGTAGCTCGTTCTGCCCGAACTGGTGTGGCGTGTAGGAGTGGACCGAGAGCGCGCCGATCACCTCTTGATCGGAGGCGATCAGCGGCGTGCCCATCCAGGAGGCAGAGCGGCGATCCTCATTGCCGAAGCGCTTGGGACGGAACGAAGCCGGCAGCTTTTCAACCTCAGTGTACAGATCGCCGAACAGCAGCGACTGCTGCTCGCGCATCATATACGCGTGCAGGCCGTTCTGATCGTCCATCTTGAGATGTTTTTCCGTCCACTTGCCCTCGTCGACGCTCATCGCCAGCGCGCTCGTCGTGCTATCGGTCTGATAGACCACGCTGTAGTACGAGTCCATCTTCAGCACGCTGCGCAGCTCGGCGTAGACCTCACGAAGAATCTGGTGGATGTCGAGCGAGGCGCTGATCACCTGGTGGATGCGATTGAGCGCGTCTTGCTCGACCAGCCGGCGCTGCGAATCGTTGTAGAGCCGCGCGTTATCGATCGCGATCATCGCCTGGTTGGCGAAAATCTCCAGCGCCTCAGCGCCTCGACGCGTGGGCCGGCGACGATCGAAGGGATCATCCACCGAGATAAAGCCAATCATCTCGCCGGTGGGGCCTTGCAGCGGCGTGATAAAAATATCATCACGCTGCCACTCGTTGCTCATGCGCGGATCGCTGATCGGCTTGGTCGTAAACTGGTCTAAGCTGTTGCCAAAGGCATCGTTGACATCGTCGGCGGGAATAAAGTAGGAGCGGCTGAGCTGCCAGCGATCCTCGCACAGCCCCTTGATCACCGACTCGGGAATGGGCTTGCTCCTCAGTCGCTCGGCTTCGTCGTACCAGATCCCGGCGACCGCGATCCGCTGAAAGCAGGTGGGATCGATCTCGCTGCGCAGATTGATGATCACCGAGCGAAAGCCAACCGCGTTGATGATGCCGTAGGCGATGTCGTTGAGAATATCGGTCAGCGGCCGGTCAGCGCGCAGCAGGTTGCCTACTTCCAGAACTTCGCTCAGCACATTGGCGCGCTGCTGGAGCAGCTCGCGCTGGCGCTGCTGCTCGGCGACATGCCGTGCATTACCGATCGCGACGGCCGTCTGGTCTGCGATCAGCCGCATAAACGGCAGCTGTGCGGCGTTGAACGTCCCGGCGAACGTCGAGCGCAGCATAATCAGCCCGACCACGCGATCGCCGTAGCGGATTGGCACATCCATTACCGAGGCGACTTTGAGCTGCTGGCTGGGGCCGAAAGGACAGCTCGTGACCGGCACCAGCACGGCCTGTCCCAGCTGGATCGCGTCCATGGACGACGGGTTGCTCTGGTCGATGACCTTGTTCGCAAGATCCTCGGCCTCTTCCGGGCTGAGCCCACTGGCGACCACATAGTGGAATAACTCGTCTTCCTCGTGTCGCAGCGCGATGCTGCCATGGGTGGCGCTGGTCACGGCCACAGCTTCGCGCAGCACCGCCTCCAGAACACGGTTGAGATCCAGCGTGGCGTTCAGCTCATGGGCGATATGCTGGAGCGCCACCATCTCGTCGGGCCGCTCGTTCAGCGTGGTAGCGGTTTCGCTCGCCTGACGGGCCGCGCTCGTGAACGCCAGCCGAATCTGCGCGACCAGCGCGTCGAAGGCTACGGCGGAGATGCCCGCATCCCAGAGCGCCAGCGCAACGAGCTGCCCGCCGACCGGCTCGATCAAGATGCTGTGGTAAGGCTGCTGGCTACTGGCCCGGCGCGGTTTGCGAGCGCTGCCGTTGGTCGGCACCGGCGCCGCAAGACTTGCCAGCCAGGCGTGGGCTTCGGGCGAGGCCGTGCCGTGCAGCAGCCAGCCGTCACCCAGATTGAGAGCCAGGCTGAGGTCGAGCAGCGGCTGCTCGGCGCTCAGTAGCTCCATCAATCCGGCGACCAGCGTCTCGGGCTCACGGGGGGCATCAGGCAGCCAGCGGGCGATCGCCGCGATGGCATTGAAGCAGCTCTGGATTGGCAAAGTCTTGGTGCGCATGCGTTAGGCGACGATCGTTGCGCTCTTGCCAGTCGTGCCCACTGTGGAGCGAGCGTTCTGGCGCACAGCCTCAGCCGATTCGGTCAATTCGCGGATGTCGTAGAACGGCCCTTTGGTATCGTCGAGCAGACCGATCGCCAGCGACATGAACGGCACCGATTGCTCGTTCCCGTCGCCGTCGGTCAGCTTCATCGCGCCATTTTTGCGATCGCGGTAGTTGTAGTGCAGGCTGATCTCGGCGTCGAAGCGATCGACCAGCCGGCGCGCAATCGTGCGGCTGCTTTCGGGAGAGGAGATCAGCACAAACTCCGGCCCGGTCACCATCTGGCCGGTAAAATCTTCGGCCTGGCCATGCTCGCCCACGATGTCGTTGAGCAGCAGCGCCATGAACTTGAGCACCTCTTCGCCGCTGACGGTGCCGTAGCTCTGCGTAAACAGATCGAAGTGCTCGATCCGCAGCAGCGTGAGCGTCCAGCCCTTGCGCGTCAGCAGGCCACGCAGTTGATCGTTGACGGCATCGGCGGTCGGCAGATTGGTCACAGGATGCGTCTGGTTCTTCTGCCGCGCGCGCTTGAGCGTGTTGCGCACCTCAAGATGCAGCAGCTCGATGTCGAACGGCTTGGCGATGTAGGCCTCGGCCTCGACCTCACCCAGACCGACCATCATGTCTTGCTTCTCGGTGCGGGCCGTCAGGAAGATGATCGGGATGTGGCGCGTGCGCGCGTTGGCGCGAATCGCCTTGCCGATGTCATAGCCGAGCATATCCGGCAGGTTCACGTCGAGCAGCACCAGATTCGGCAACTGTTTGCGGACTAACTCCAGCGCTTCGCTGCCCCGTCCCGCTGCAAAGACCTCGTACCCCTGCGAGGAAAAATAGATCTTGAGGAGTGTTTGAATATCGGGTGCGTCCTCGACAATGAGCAGCGTATCCTTAGACACCGTAGTATCTCCTTGAGTGGGTGATCCAAAACCGTTAGCGCTGAAATGAGCCGTCGATCGAATCCTGCATTTGCACGCGCGGATCGCGATCGGGATAGAAGACCGGCGGCCGGGTATAGATGCCGGTCGGAACATTCTTCGGGATGACCGCGTGATCGTCGGCGTAGGCCAGCACCGTGTCGGACTCGATCATGCGCGCGGGATAGACCACGAAGCCCGAGCCGATCTTGACGTTATGCCCCACCGCCGAGCCGATCACAGGCAGGCCGATCTCATGCAGCTGGCCTTTCCACATGGTTTTGATCGGCTTGCCCATCAGATCGAAGTCGGTAAAAATATTGCCTGCACCGATAAACGTGTTGCGTCCGACTACGCACATCTGCAAGCAGCTGAGCTGCGCGACCATCGAGTTGTCCATCAGCGTGGTCATAAACAGGCTGGCGTTGAACGGCAGATAGCAGCGATCCGAGACCACGCTCAGCATCACCTGCGAGCCCTGCATCACCGTGGCGTTGTTGCCGATCAGGCTGGATACCACCACCGCGCCGGCGCCGATGTGCACATTGTTGCCGATCACGGTCGGCCCCTGAATGATCGCCGTGGGATCGATCGAGCAGTTCTTGCCGACTTTGACCAGCGCCGAGCACTCCAGAAAGTGTTTGCGCTCCCAGAAGGCGCGCGCGCTGACCTTGAGCTTGGCCTTCCAGCTGTCTTCGACTTCCTGCTCGGTTTTGCGCGCCCAGGCGAAGACGCCGAAGGGCGAGTTGGCCAGGAAGACATGAATCCAGTGCTCGATCGCCAGAAAGGCCCGCAGCGGAATCTGAAAGGTCAGATCGCCGTGGTTCGGGGCCATGTACGATGGAATATGGTAATAGCCCATCTCGCGAGGCTCGGTGGCGATCACCAGTGGGCGCGGCGTTTCCTGAGGCCCGTGCGGATAGTAGAACACATCGGCCACATACACATCGTCCTGCTTGCGAATCGATTCTTGCAGGGCCAGCGCATGGGTTGTGATCGCTTTATCGTCGAGGGCGAAGGCAAGCTGGCACGCACGACCGCTGCGCCGGGCCTCGGCGATAAAGGTATCCATCAGCGGCGCGTTGAAAAAGTGATGATCGCAGTGGACGAGCAGCTCTTCGGTGCTGTCCGGCAGCTCTTCGCCGCTCTCGATCTCGATCGTGCTCTGGCAATGGCGAGCCAGCAAGTCGCGCTGAAGGAGCCACAGCGGCTTGTTGAGGATACGCAGCTCTCGCGCCGGCTCTCCAAACGGAGCGATTGGGGTAGATGTTCGTATAACGACGCGCTTCATAGGCAGTAACTCCATCCATCAGAGTATCGAAATGGGCCGAAATGCTCTACGACAGGCTGACGGATGTTTCTAGTGTAGGTAGATAGCACGACCTTCGACAACGCCCCAAGATTACGACGAGATGAAAGCGCAAATCCTTAACGGTCCTGCATGGCTCTGGTACTGCGCAGTGTCGCCACCAAGACCGCGTGGATCGCTAGTCGATCGGCTCTTTATCGATCGCCCAGACGCACTCGTTGTTGCCCATCGCGCGGCACTCTAGCTGCTGAACCTTGAAGTTGCGGCCGCCGGTAACCCAGTTGAGCGCTTCTTCCAAAATTCCCTGCGCGATGTAGCAGCACGGCCGATCGGTGTGGCGACCCCAGCAGACCGGGCACTTCTCGATGATATACATAAACTGGCCCTTGCGCTCCTCAACGCGCGTCGGCTGATCCGAGAAGCGGGCAAATGTCTGCGCCGTCAGGTTGAGGGTAATTTTCATCTTGATCGTCATCGGCATGAGCTTGAGCGCAAGGTCGCCGACGCCGAGGAGCGGGCCGAACTCTTTCAGGCCAAGGTTAAAGGCATAGCGCCCGGCTCGCAGCTCCATACCGCGCGCACCACGAACGCCATACATCGTCTCCATCGCTTCCATGATCGCAGAAAGATCGCTAAAAGGAAATTCGCGTTTGTAATCGTTGGCGGGATAGCTATTGACCAGATGTTTGGTTCCGGCCAGGTTCAGCAGAGCGTTCACGCCGTTTCGGCCCATGACATCTTCAAGACTCAGCAAGGCTAGGCGCGCAATTTTATTCGGGTAGAACCGGGGCTCCAGTTCGGTTTGCTGCACACTCGGATTCGCCGATGCCATAAATAAAAGCTCCTTCGGTGCGTGGGATTAACCGCAGGCAGGTATGGTGCAAGCTAGTATGCTCATTCTACACAGCCGCGTTAACAATCGTCAACAATACGGGCAAGGCGCAAGTGGGATGCATCGCTAGTACTTCTGGGATTGCCTGAGAAGGCGTTTGGAGACGAACGGAATCATGCGGCGCTTTCCAGGAGCGCGCGCAGGTAGTGGCCGGTGTATGACTCGGCATGGTCGGCAACGATCTCGGGCGTGCCGGTGACGACAACCCGGCCGCCTGCCGCGCCGCCCTCCGGCCCAATATCTACGATCCAGTCGGCGCTTTTGATCACGTCGAGGTTGTGCTCGATGATCAGCACGGTGTTGCCGACGTCGACCAGCCGCTGGAGCACGCGCAGCAGCTGCTCCACATCCGCGAAGTGCAGACCGGTCGTCGGCTCGTCCAGGATGTAGATAGTACGGCCCGTGGAGCGTTTCGCCAGCTCGCTCGCCAGCTTGATGCGCTGGGCCTCGCCGCCGGAGAGTGTATTGGCCGGCTGGCCCAGCCGCAGGTAGCTCAGCCCGACGTCGAGCAGCGTTTGCAGCCGGCCGTGGATCGCCGGGATGCGCTCGAAAAAGGCGTGGGCCTCTTCGACGGTCAGCTCCAGTACCTCGGCGATAGTTTTGCCGCGATAGCGAATATCCAGCGTTTCGCGGTTGTAGCGCGTGCCGTCGCAGACCTCGCAGGTCACGAACAGATCGGGCAGGAACTGCATCTCGATCTGAACCATGCCCTCGCCGCGACATGCCTCGCAGCGCCCGCCTTTGACGTTGAACGAGAAGCGGCCGGCGTCGTAGCCACGGGCGCGCGCCTCGGGCGTTTGGGCGAAGAGCTGGCGGATCGGATCGAAAACCTTGGTGTAAGTCGCCGGATTCGAGCGCGGTGAGCGGCCGATCGGCGATTGGTCGACGCCGATCACCTTGTCGATGTGCTCCAGCCCCTCGATGCGATCGTGGGCTCCCGGCGTGGCGCGGCTGTTGTAAAAATGCTGGTGCAGACTGCGCGACAGAATATCTTCGACCAGCGTGGACTTGCCCGATCCCGAGACGCCGGTCACGCAGATCAAGGTGCCGAGCGGAAAGACCACGGTGATATTTTTGAGGTTGTGCTCGCTCGCGCCCTCGACGATCAGCGAGTGTCCGCTGCCGGGCCGGCGCTGTCGCGGCAGCGGGATCGCGCGCCGCCCGCTGAGAAACGCGCCGGTCAGCGAGCGCGGCTGCTCCATGATCTGCTGCGGCGTGCCC
>DASWTQ010000025.1:0-3238 GCA_036402055.1 Herpetosiphonaceae bacterium | reverse complement strand
CCGATCCGTTTGGCGAAGTTGCCGGCGGGTCGCGGCTGTACCGCACCGGCGATCTGGCCCGCTATCTGTCGAGCGGCGACCTTGAGTTCATCGGGCGGTTCGATCAGCAGGTGAAAGTGCGTGGCTATCGCATCGAGCTGGGCGAGATCGAGGCCGTGCTGGCGCAGCACGCGGCCGTGCGCGAGGCCGTCGTCGTGGTGCGCGAAGATCAGCCGGGCGATCAGCGGCTCGTGGCGTACGTGACGGAAGAGAACCCAGAACCGAGAACTAAGAACCAAGAAGCTTCACCCGAACCCGGTTCTCGGTTCTTGGTTCTTGGTTCTACGTTGCGCTCATTCCTTCAAGATCGACTGCCCGAGTATATGATCCCGAGCGCGTTTGTGGTGCTGCCGGACCTGCCGCTGACGCCCAACGGCAAAGTTGACCGGCGGGCGCTGCCGGCGCCGGATACCAACCGCACGCTGCTTGACACAACCTTTGTCGCGCCGCGTACACCGCTGGAGGAGAACCTGGCGGCGATCTGGGCTGAGGTGCTGCATCTCGAACGAGTCGGCGTTCACGACAATTTCTCGGTTCTGGGCGGGCATTCGCTGCTGGCAACCCAGCTGATCTCACGCGTGCGCGAGAGCTTCGAGGTCGAGCTGCCCTTGCGCAGCCTGTTTGAGGCGGAGCAGTCGACGATCGCCGGGATGGTCGAGCGGATCGAGACGATGCGCTGGGCTGCTCAGGGAACACGGGGGCGGTCCAGCTCCGGCGAGGAAGATCGAGAAACAGGGGAAGTATGACCACCACTGAGCTATTGGCCCACTTGCGGAGCCTGGAGATAGATCTTTGGATCGAGGATGATCGCCTGCGGTTTAGCGCGCCCAAAGGAGCGCTCACGCCGGAGCTACGGGCGGAGCTGGCGGCGCACAAAGCAGAGATCATGATCTTGCTGCGCCAGATCCAGGTGCCGCCCATCCTGCCCGTCCCGCGCGACGAGCCGCTGCCGCTGTCGTTTGCGCAGCAGCGGCTGTGGTTTCTCCACCAGGTGCAGCCAGATAGTCCGGCCTATAATGATTTTCGCATTCAGCGGCTGGAAGGGCCGCTCGACGTAGCTGCGCTCAGCCGGAGCCTCGACGAGGTCGTACGCCGGCACGAGGTGCTGCGGACGATCTTTACGGTCCAGGCTGAGCAGCCGGTGCAGGTCATCAATCCGGCGCAAGCGGTTGCGCTGCCGCTGATCGATCTTCAGGGCTTGCCCGCAGATGAGCGGGAGGCCGAGGCGATGCGGCTCGCCACGCTGGAGATTCATCACATCTTTGATCTGGCGCGTGGTCCGCTGCTGCGCGCCGCGCTGCTGCGGCTCCGTGCGGATGTGCATGTGCTGGTGCTGACGATCCACCATATTGTCACCGACGGTTGGTCGTTCGGCGTGCTCTTTCGCGAGCTAAGCGCGCTCTATGCAGCTTTTTCTCAGGGATTGCCCTCAACGCTCGCGCCGATGCCGCTTCAGTATGGCGACTACGCGCTCTGGCAGCGCGGCTGGCTTCAGGGCGCGGTCTTGGAAAGCCTGCTTGTCTACTGGCGCCAGCACCTGGCGGGTCTACCCGCGCTTCAGCTGCCGACTGACCATCCACGGCCGGCCAATCCCACGCACCAGGGCGCGATCCACGAGTTCGCGCTGCCTCCGGCGCTGCACGCCCGGCTTGCGGCGTTGAGCCAGCAGGAAGGGGCAACTCTCTTTATGACGTTGCTGACCGCCTTCCAGATGCTGCTCGTCCGCTACTGCAATCAGACCGATATTGTGGTGGGTACCGCTGTGGCGAATCGCACGCGAGCCGAAACGGAAGAGCTGATCGGCTTTTTTGTGAATCAGCTTGTGCTGCGCGCCGATCTATCGGGCAATCCGCTTTTCCGCGAGGCGCTCAAGCGTGTGCGTGAGGTCTGCCTCAGCGCCTACGCGCACCAGGATCTCCCGTTCGAGGAGCTGGTGAAGGCCCTGAACCCGGAGCGCAGGATCAATCAGGCGCCCCTGTTCCAGGTCGAGATCATCTACGAAAGCACTGCGATGCCCACGCTGGCGCTGCCGGGTCTGACCGCCGAATCGCTGGGAGACCAGCTGCCCATGGCGCGCTTCGATCTGGTCCTGGCGTTCCAGGAGGATGCACACCGGCTGTCCGGGACGCTCGTGTACAGCACTGAGCTGTTCGAGGCCGCCACGATGACGCGGCTGCTCGGACATTATCTGACGCTCCTGGAAGGCATCGCGGAGAATCCCGATCGGCGGCTGGCAGATCTGCCGCTCTTGACGACGGCCGAGCGTCGTCAGCTGCTGGTAGACTGGAACGCTACCACAACCGATAGATCGTCGGCTCAGTGCGCACACCAGCTCTTCGCGGCGCAGGCGCTGCGTACGCCCGACGCGATCGCCCTGGTCATGGACGATCATCAGGTGACGTATCAGACGTTAGATGCGCGCGCCAACCAGCTCGCCCACTATCTCCGCTCGCTCGGCGTCGGTCCTGAGGTGCGGGTGGGGCTGTGTGCGGAGCGCTTGCCGGATCTGATCGTCGGGCTGCTGGGCATTCTGAAAGCCGGCGGCGCGTATGTCCCGCTCGATCCGGCTTATCCGCAGGAGCGGCTCGCGTTCATGCTCGCCGATAGCCAGGTGCCGCTGGTGCTGACCCAGGAGCATCTCCGCGCCAGCTTGCCCGCCTCCCAGGCGCGCATCGTGTGCTTCGATCAGATCGGGGAGCAGCTCGCGCAGGAGCCGGTGACGCCACCAGTCGATCTGGTCCGCGCCGACAACCTGGCCTATGTGATCTATACTTCCGGCTCGACGGGCCGTCCCAAAGGCGTCCAGGTAACACATCGCGGCCTGGGAAATCTGGTGACGGCTCAGGTGCGCGCCTTTGACATTCGACCGGATAGCCGCGTGCTACAGTTCGCCTCGATCAGCTTCGATGCCTCGGTCTCGGAGGTGCTGACGGCGCTGCTGACCGGCGCGACGCTGGTGCTGGCATTACGGGACGATCTGTTGCCGGGAACAGCTCTGCTCCGGCTTTTACGTGAGCAGGCAGTCAGTGTTGTTACGTTGCCGCCCTCGGCGCTGGCAGTGCTGCCCGACGAGGCTGTACCGGCACTGCGGACGCTGGTCGTCGCCGGAGAGTCCTGCTCTCCCGCGCTGGCCGAGCGCTGGTCCGGCGGGCGGCGCTTCGTCAACGCCTACGGCCCGACCGAGGCCACGGTTTGCGCC
>DASWTQ010000024.1:0-55228 GCA_036402055.1 Herpetosiphonaceae bacterium | reverse complement strand
TCGAAGGCGCGATCCAGCGCCAGCAGCGTCTCGTCGCGGCCCCAGAAGCCGGCATCCGGCTCCGGCGGCACGTTGGCAACGCCCGACTCAGCCAACGGTGTGCCGGCTGCTGGATTAAGCTTGATCCTGGGTTGCTGACTGCGCTTGGGCTTGGGGAACAATTTGACCGGCTTGGCCTCGTACACCACGGGCACGGGCCAGTCGGAGAGCGGCAGCGGCTCGGCGACTACTTCGCGCAGCGGCTGATCGGCCAGGTTCTTGCGCCCACGCGACACGGCCTCGCCCAGACTCAAGCCCTGCGTCAAGGTGGCGTACAGCTCGGCCACGAACTGCGCCGCCGTCACCACGTACACGTTGTAGCGCATCGCCACCACGCCCGCCGCGCCCGCGTCCATCACCTCCTGCGCCAGCGAGCCGAACGCTCGTACCTGCTGATGAGGATTGGAGGCGTCATCGGTTACTGGTATCGGAGTCGCGCTCTCCGTATCGACTTGGGCATCAGTCGTATGTTCGGCGTGCGCGGAGCGGCAGGCGTTCAGCACCAGCACCGGTACGCCCGTTTCGACTAACAGTTTACCAAGCGCCGGACCATCGATCGGCTCGAAGTTATCGGGTCGCGCCTGGTTCTCGAAAGCCAGGTAACCATGCTTACCCGATCGAGAATCTCTCATAATATGCCGATCGAATTTGCCGCTGACTCTCTGGTATTCGCCATACACGCCGTGCCCATCGAAATGCACGACGTGGTAGGGCGCGCCTCTCGCTTTAGCGTCACGCAACACCTTAGCAAGCTGCTCGAATGTCGGCGGGCGCAACACATGCAGATCGAATGCGGCGCGTGCTTCCTTGTTCAAGCCTTTGATCAGACGGCTGGCAACCGAACGGAATGGCACATCGCTGGGGCCGCCGGGGCGGCAAATCACCAGCAAGATCCGAATCTTGTCAGCTGCGCTTGGCAGCTTTGGCGGTTTGACCGGATTCGATACGGTCCGCACAAAGGAGCTTGCGGCGAGTGCCAGCGGAGTGTCGGTTTGGGGATCGTGGAGCAATTCCCAGGGAATCGCCGTAGCATCACGCACTTCAGTAACGATCTCAACCCGTGTTTCGGCCAGATGCTCAAACACGCGGCCCCGAAGAAGCATCACATCACGATTCGCCTCGAAAACCTTCTGAAACAACTCAGCTCCGATCTCGATCATGCGCTGCTCGATGCGTGCGGCGATCGTCGGGGCCGGCTCATGCGGATCTTGTAGGTAATCTTCCAGATACCAGCGTAGATCGCTGCGATCCTGCTCCGTTAGCACAAAAGCAAACCGAGTCATCGCAGTCTGGCGCGATTCGGCTCCTTCTAGCGCAAGCTCCACCCGATAGTGATCGGTGCTTTCGGCAAACTGCGTCAGGCGCAAAATCAGACGATCAGGCATCGGCGTTTCCTTTATCGTTCTCCGGGGTTATGTCGAGCATACCACAGCAGGCGCGGGAAAAACAATCCCAGGCACGATGCAAAAGCACAGCACAGCCAGGCGAGCAGGGTCATAGGAACTGTTATCGAGCAAAGGATCAACTGGAAAAAGAGAAGTTGTTACAGGAGATTCAGGTAGCGGCGCAGGCGAAAAAGCGGCTTCCGCCGCTGGTTTGCCCAGTCGTGAATGAGGAGAAGATGCTGCGCGTTGCCGCGAACGGTTGCATAGCGCCGCTCTATACGCGCCCACGTGAGTCGCTGTGGATCGCTATCGTCGAGCGTACGAGACTCTGTACGTGCGTGAGTCTCTAAGGCTTCTGCACGCCGAATAATATCGACAAGCTGCGCGCGGTAGTTTGCCCCACTTTTACGATGGTCAGCAACCATCATAAATGACCACCTCGCGTCTAATACTATCGACAGTATAGCGTAAATTACGTACAGCGTGAAGCTATTGAATCCTTCATTTAGCAATCTTAACTGGATGTTGACAATTTTATACCTTACTACAGTATGTAATAAATCTATAAGAACATGAATTCGTTCTCAACACCCAATATACGCCTGTGTGCCTTAACTGGACGCAGCGGCGCGCACAAAAAAGCGACACTCCCTGAGGAGTGCCGCTGGTGGTGGGCGATACTGGACTCGAACCAGTGACCTCTGCCGTGTGAAGGCAGCGCTCTAACCAACTGAGCTAATCGCCCGCGTGTGGCACGAAGTATAGCATGGAAGTATCTTTCGTGCAAGGCAGGCGAAGAACCAAGAACCTAGAGAACAAAAAACAACAGAACAACAGAACAACAGAACAAAGCAGTATCGAAAACTCCCCTTCTCCTGTCGCAACGGGAGAAGGGGATGGCCGAAGGCCAGGGGATGAGGGCCTAGAAAGTGAAGGCCAGTTCTCCACTCCTCACCCGCGCACTGCCGACTGTAAGACCACCTGTAGCTGCGCCGGCTCGCTCCTGTCGATCACAACCTCGGGCGTGCGATGCCACTGCGCGCACGACAGCAACATCTGAGCGAGATCGGCCACCAGCGCGTCGTCGAGGGTAACGTGCGGCTCAAGATAGATCGCCTTGACCCGAAACACGCCGGCTTTGCGCTCGGCCTTGGCATCCAGCCGCCCGACCAAATCGCCGCGCCGCAGGATCGACAGCACGAAGTACCCGTAGCGCCGCTTAGGCTCGGGAACATAACACTCCAGGACATATTCAAAACCCCACAGATCCCTCGTGCGATCGCGATGCCAGATCAGGCTGTCGAAGGGCGTGAGCAGCGTGGTGTGCTCCGGCGCGGGCAGTCCGCTCGTAAACTGCTGCCAGCTATCGCGATGAACATAGACAGGCGCTGACCAATCCGCCACCTGCACGCGCTCGGCCAGCCCCTCGCCGACCAACGAATCGAGAACCTTACCTAGCCCGGCCTGCTTCTGGCGAAAATAATCTGCTAGCTGTCGCGCCGTAGCAAGCCCCATCGCTCGGAGCGCGATCTCCGCCAGCCGTCGCCGTCGTTCCTCCTCGCTTGGAAGCTGCGAATCGTCCCAGCCGGGCAGGAGTCGCTCACGCAGATCGTAGCGCCGGTGGAAGTTGACCCGCCGCTCGATCATCAGATCGCCGATGGTCCACAGCGCGTCAAGCGCGATCTTGGCAGGCTTCCAGTCCCACCAGCCGCCGCCTTTATGTCCGGCCGGCGCTTCGAAATCAGCCGCGCCCAGCGGGCCACGCTCGCCGATCTGACTCAGCACATGCTCCATAACTTCGGCGTTCTCAGCGCGCCACTTCGCCCATCCGCTGCTCTCACTGCTCGCATAGTCAAGCATCCGGCTACGAAAGAGCGGCCAGTGCTCGATCGGAATAATGCTGGCGGCGTGCGCCCAGTACTCAAACACCTGCCGATCGGGATACAGCAGCTCGTCTAGCCAGGCCGGAGCATACTCGCCCAGACGGCTCCACAGCACAAAGTATGGACTGCGCGCCACCACATGAATCGTATCGATCTGAAGGCAGCCGAGCCGCCGGATCACGTCCAGCACATCGGCCTTTGTGGCAGTGTCAGGCCGGCGATCCAGCGCCTGAGCGGCGACCGCAATCCGCTGCGCTTCGGCCAGCGTGAGATTGGTTGTTGTCATCGATCTCTCAACAGCTAGGCAAGAAAGTGACGAGCCCAGCCTGGAGCCTGCTCGTCACCCATGCGCCCTAACGATTAGTTCAGGTTGCCGAACACAGCACGCTCCTCAAGCGGCTAGCTGCGGATGAAGCCCAGCACCTCGTCGCGCTTCTGCTCCATCTTGTCCTTTGACAGCGCCTCAAGATTCAGGCGCAGCAGGGGCTCGGTGTTGGATGCGCGAACGTTGAAGTGCCAGTCGTCGTACGAGACCGAGATACCGTCGATGTGCTCGACCTTGCCGTCACTGTAGCGCTGGGCAAGCTCCTGCATCTTGACCTGCGCGTCCGGCACCGTCGAGTTGATCTCGCCCGACACAAAATACTTGGCCTCGATCGGCGCCAGCAGCTCGCTGAGCTTCTTGCCGCTGGTCGAGAGCATCTCCAGGATCAGCAGCGACGGGATCATGCCCGAGTCGGCAAAGTTGAAATCACGGAAGTAGTAGTGGCCTGACACCTCGCCCGCGAAGACCACATTTTCGTCGGCCATGCGGCGCTTGATAAAGGCGTGACCTACGCGCTCGATCAAGGGCGTGCCGCCGACGGCTTTGACCATATCCGAGACCGCCCACGAGGCGCGTACATCATAGACGATCTTTTCGTTGGGCTGCTTGCGCAGAATATACTCGGCCAGCAGCGCGGTCATAAAATCGCCGGGCACGAACTCGCCGCGATCGTCGATCACAAAGAAGCGGTCGCCGTCGCCGTCGAAAGCAAAGCCAATATCCGCGCCCTCATCCTTGACGCGCTGCTCTAGCTCGGCGCGATTCTCGGGCTGAAGCGGGTCGAGGCCATGGTTCGGCAGGTTGCCGTCAGGCTCGAAGTACATCGGCGTGAGCTGCACCGGCAGCTGAGCGTAGAGCTTTTCGAGCGCCGGCCCGACCATGCCGTTGCCGGTGTCGGCGATCACCTTGAGCGGCTTGATCGCCGACGCATCGATCAGGCCGAGCAGCGAGGCCACAAACTCATCCATCAGATCGACCTCGCGCATCTCGCCCTGCCGCGTGGCCTCGGGAAACTCGCCGGCCTGCGCCAGCCGCCGCAGATCTTGAATGCCTTCGTCGCCGCTGAGCAGATACGGCATGCGCTTGACCATCTTGAAGCCGTTGTAGGCCTTGGGATTGTGCGAGGCCGTTACCATCATGCCGGGCTTGTCGAACTTCGCGCAGGCGTAGTAATATTGATCGGTGCTAACCATACCGACGTTGATCACATCTGCGCCCTGCTCGCGAATGCCGGCCGTGACAGCGGCGAAGAGCGACGGCCCCGATGTGCGCATGTCGCGCCCGACGACTACCGTATCGGTCTGCAAAAACGTTACAAACGCCCGACCGATCAGCCGCGCAGTTTCTTCGTTGAGCTGGTCTGGATAGATTCCACGAATGTCATACGCCTTGAAAATCCCCGGATCGACGTTCATCCACTACGCTCCTTCTACGCGCCGATCTTGCAAACGCGGCACGCTTGAGATGATACTATAACACTACCGTCATATCTGGTTTACGCGCAAAAGCGCTCTCGGAAATCGGCTTCCGTGGTAGGATAGCTTAGGCAAACGGTTGTGTAGCAGGTAGGATGCACATGAGCGAGACACGCGAGCAGCAACTAGCTCAGGCAGAGCAAATTCAGTGGGATATTATCGTGATCGGCGGCGGGATCAACGGGGCGGGCATCGCACGTGACGCGGCGCTACGCGGCCTGCGTACGCTGCTGGTCGAGCGCGGCGACTGGGGCGGCGGCACCACGAGCTGGTCAACGCGCCTGATCCACGGTGGCCTGCGCTACCTGGAGTACGCCGAGATCCCGCTGGTGCGCGAGTCGCTGCGGGAGCGCGAGATCTTGCTGCGGATCGCGCCGCATCTGGTGGAGCCGCTGGCGTTTGTGCTGCCGGTCTATGCCGGAAAGAACTTCCATACGATCCCGATCATGCGCGGCCTGCGCTACAGTCTGCCCGACATGCACGCAGCCATGCTGGCGTATGACATCTTGTCGTACGATAAAAGTTTGCCGCGCTACAAGGCGTACAGTAGCAAGGGTCTGCGCGAGGTCGAGCCCGGCCTCTCGGCCAAAGGGCTGCGCGGCGGCGCGATCTACTACGATGGACAGGTGACCTATCCCGAGCGGCTGTGCCTTGAGTCGGTGCTGGATGCCGTCGATCACGGCGCGATCGCGCTGAACTATGTCGCCGCCGGCAAGCTGCACCACAAGGACGGTCAGGTACAGGCGGTCACGCTCCACGACACGCTGAGCGATCGCACCGTCACCGCGCGCGGCCACACGATCATCAACTGCGCCGGGCCGTGGGTCGATCAGGCGCTGCGCGAGCTGGGCGTTGCGGCCAAGCGGCAGATCGGCGGCACCAAAGGCAGCCATATTATCGTCCGCGCATTCCCGGGCGCTCCCCAGCGCGCGCTCTACATCGCCGCGCCCGACGACAGCCGGCAGTTCTTCATCGTGCCGTGGCAGGGCCTGTATCTGATCGGCACCACCGACACGCGCTTCGAGGGCGATCTCGGCGATGTTCACGCCACCGGCGAAGAGGTCGAGTATCTGCTGCGCGCCACGAATCACACGATCCCGGACGCCAAACTCACCGCCGACGATGTGCTCTACACCTACTCCGGCGTGCGCCCGCTGCCGTACGTCAAAGAAGGCGCGGCCGGCGGCATCACGCGGCGGCACGTCCTCTACGATCACGGCAAGCACGACCATCTGCACGGCCTGATCTCGATCATCGGCGGCAAGATCACCACCTATCGCAGCCTGGCTGAGCACGCGGTCAATGCGGTTTGCCGGCAGCTGAAGCGCAAGATCCCGGCGCGCACCGCGACCACGCCGCTGCCTGGCGCTGCCTGGGGCGATCCCAAAACCATTGTGCAGGCACATGGGCCGCAGCTTCAGCAGCGCTACAGCCTGGATCAGGCGACGATCGAGCGGCTGGCGCATCTGTACGGCTCGCAGCTGGCGCCGCTGCTGGCGCTGGCCGACGATCGGCCCGAGCTGACACGCCGCCTGCCGACCGAGCAGCCGCTGATCGGCGCGGAGCTGGTGTATGCGATGCAGCGGGAGCAGGCGCACTCGCTAACCGACGTTCTGTTCCGCCGGACCATGACGGCCTATCAGGCCGATCGCGGCCTGGACATCGCCGACGATGCCGCTGCCGTGCTGGGCGCGTACTTCGGCTGGCAGCCCGAGCGCATCGCGCGGGAGGCCGAGACGTATCGGGCTACGGCTGAGCGGCTCCTGCCCCGACCGCAAGAGCTGGTCGCGACCGCCGACGAGCGCGTGGCGTAACCAAAAAGCAGAGAGCAAACCGTAGGAGCGTGATTTATCACGCCCGGTTAAACCGAAACGCGCGTTGTCCCAAATACGAGGACAACGCGCGTATGTTTTGACAATAGTGGCGCTACGAGAGCACGTTAGCGATCCCGCTCTGGAGCGTCCCCGCCGTATCCAGATCGCTCAGATCGACGCCCAGGCTGATCAGCGTATGCGCCACCTCAGGCCGAATCCCGGTCAGCATCACGCGCGCACCCAGCAGCCGCACCGCCCTCGCGGCCTGGATCAAGGTGTTAGCAACCTGCGTATCGACGATCTTGATGCCGGTGATGTCCACGATCACGATCTGCGCCTGGCGCTCCGCCACACCGCTCAGCAGCGTCTCCAGCACTTGCTGTGTTCGCTGTGTATCCAGCGCACCGATCAGCGGCAGCACCATCACCCGATCGCTGATCGGAATCAGTGGCGTGGAAAGCTCGGCCAGAGTGGCGGCTTGTAGCTGGATCATCGATTCCTGAAGCTGCTGCTGCTCGATCAGCGCCTGCTTACGCTCGGTCTCATCCGCCAAAAAGCCGACAATCTGCTCGGTCTGGCCCTCGGCATTGCGCATCGGCATCGAGGTTGCGCTGATCCAGCGCACGCCGCCGTCAGGTCGCACAATCCGGTACTCGAAGTCCATCTTGGTCTCGCTGAGCATTCTGAAGATTTTGGTCGTCTCCGGGAGATCGTCAGGATGGATCGCTTCGATCCAGGCACGTGGATTCGCCTCTAGCTCGGCGATTGTCCGGCCCCAGATCATCTCGTAGGCGGGGCTGATGTACACGAGCCGGCCGCTGGCGTCGCGCATAAAAAAGGCGATCGGCAGATTGTCGACCAGCAGCCGGAAGCGCTCGTCACTGGTCTTAAGCGCCGATTCGGCGTGGGAGCGATCGGTAATATCGTGGGCAATAACGACCACTTGCACGACTTTACCCTCGGCATCGCGGATCGGCGATTTCATCGTATTGAAGAGCCGAACAGTGCCGTCATGAGCAGTAACAGACTGCTGGGGAATCACAAACCTTTGACCAGTTGCCAAGACCTGCTCATCACTGGATACGCCGCTGGGCGCGTGTGGCGCGGCATCGACAGTGCCACGCACCTCGTCAGGTGATCGCCCATAAAAATCGCAAAAGGCTTTGTTCGCATAGACCACGCGACTCTCTGAATCTTTGACAAAGACGACATCGGGGACAGCATCGAAGACCTGAGTGTACATTGCCACATCACTTTGGAGAGCACGAATGGTGGTCTCGTGCGCGCGCTGTTGCTCTTCAAGCTCGGCAATCCGCTGCCTGAGAAGACGATTATCTGCTTCCAGCTCATGAAGCGTAGATGGAGAGTCGGTCACCGTGGTACTCCTGCTGGCTGACAAAGACGAGTGATGAGCCAGTGATCTCTGGTTGTATGCAAGCAACACATGCTGTCTGCGGGATCTGCTCAATCGTTCCAGGAGCGCTGCATCGATCGTAGGCAGACTCTCGATCGCACTGCAAATGTCGAGCTTCAGCATGAGTGACTGGTTGAGATTTAGCGCAGTATTGGCATTGTAGCAAGAATCGCCCGATGCACGAAATTACTTTCCCAACCTTACCGCATATAGTCAATTAGTTCGCCGGAAAGTAGGCCCCAAAAACAAAGCCGGGCCGTCTCACCCTGTTGTGAAACGACCCGGCTGTCTGTGAGCAAGCTGTGCTAGCCGCCTAGCTCCGACATGCCGCGCAGCGTGGGCTTGACGCCTTCGGGCAGGCCGTGGCCCCAGGGCTTGAGCCAGACCGCCTGGCGGATCAGCGCAGACAGATCTTCGTCTGACGCGCCGTTGCGCAGCGCAGCCCGCAGATCCAGCTCGTTGTCGCGCAGCAGGCACAGATGCAGCTTGCCGTCGGCGGTCAGACGCATCCGATTGCAGGTCGAGCAGAACGGCTCAGTGATCGACGAGATAAAGCCGAGCGTGCCTTGCGCTCCCGGCAGGCGGTAAGTTCGCGCCGGATCGCTGCCGAACCAGCCGATATACTCCAGCGGCCCGTAGACCTGCTCTAGCCGCGCAATGATCTCGCGCGTAGGCACGACGCTCTGCTCGGCCAGCTCGCCGACACCGGCCAGCGGCATCATCTCGATAAAGCGCAGCTGCCACGGCCGATCGACCGTCAGCCGCGCAATGTCGGCAACCTCATCGTCGTTCAGGCCGCGCACGACGACGGCGTTGAGCTTCAGCGGATTGAAGCCAACCCGCACGGCCTCCTCGATTCCGGCCCAGACGCGGGCAAAATCGCCGCCGCGCGTCATCTGGCGAAACTTCTCGGGATTGAGCGAGTCGATCGAGATGTTGACGCGCGTCAGACCGGCCTCACGCAGCGGCTCCGCCATCTCGGCCAGCCGCAGCGCATTGGTCGTCATCGAGATCTCGCGAATGCCGGGCGTCGCGCCGATACCGCGCACAATCTCGACGATGTTGCGGCGCAGCGTCGGCTCGCCGCCGGTCAGGCGAATCTTCTCGAAGCCGACTGACGCCGCCGCCCGCACCACGCGCACCAACTCGTCGTCGGTGAGCAGCTCGCTGCGGGGCGCGAAGTGCGCGCCGTGCTCGGGCATACAGTACAGGCAGCGGAAGTTACAGCGATCGGTCAGCGAGATGCGCAGATAGTTGATCCGGCGCTTGAACGAATCGAGCGCGGGCCCGCCCTGCCGGTAGAACTCTTGCGGCGCCGGAATATAGGTTTCGATCGGCTGCTCTGCCACGCCGATGCTGCTCAAAGGAATTACTGTACTCATACCTGCGCCGTTTCTCCCAGGAGAGCCGATGCTCTCGTCGCTTTAGACCTGTGCAAACGCTTCAACGCTGATCCGGCCCGCCAGATTGCGCGCCACATCGCGGAATGCATTTGCGTACGCTTCCGGCTGCTCGCTGGTAACGGCGGGCTTGCCGCTGTCGCCGCCCTCGCGGATCGCCAGGCTGAGCGGGATCTCGCCCAGGAACGGCACGCCGAACTGCTGGCTGGCGCGAGCCGCGCTGCCGTGCGAGAAGATCTCGGAGCGATGGTTGCAGTTCGGGCAGCAGAAATAGCTCATGTTCTCGATCAGGCCTAGGATCGGCACGTTGAGCTTTTTGAACATCTCGATCCCGCGCGTCACGTCGGCCATCGCCACGTCCTGCGGCGTGGTGACGATCACGGAGCCCGAGAGCGGGATCGCCTGCGAGAGCGTCAGCTGGATGTCGCCGGTGCCGGGCGGCAGATCGACCACCAGATAGTCAAGCTCGCCCCAGTCGACCTCGTACAGAAACTGGCGTAGCATCGACGAGATGATCGGGCCACGGAAGATCAGCGGCTGATTCTCCGGCACCATAAAGCCGACCGAGATCGTTTTGATGCCGTGGGCTTCCAGCGGCACCATCTTGTTGTTCTGAACCATCGGCTGCTGGTTTTTGAGGCCAAGCATGATCGGCGCCGACGGGCCGTACACATCCGCGTCCAGCAGGCCAACCCGCGCGCCCTCCTGCATCAGCGCGATCGCCAGGTTGGTCGCGACGGTGCTCTTGCCGACGCCGCCCTTGCCCGAGGCGACCGCCAGCACATGCGCCACACCGGGAACAGAAGCTTTATCGAAGAGGCCGGGCCGCTGCCGAACCGTCGCCGTAAACTCGACCGCCACCTCTTGCACGCCGCTGACCTGCATCACCGCAGCACGAACCTCGTCCTCGATCTGATCTTTGAGCGGGCAGGCGGGCGTCGTCAGATCGACAACGATGCTCACCCGGCCACCGTCGATCTTGACATCTTTGATCATCTTGCGGCTGACCAGATCGCCGCCCAGCTCGGGCTCCTGCACCGTACTGAGCGCCCGCATCACCGCGTCTTCGTTGACTGTTGGATTGCGCCGAGAAAATATATTCATGAAGGAACGAACTCCTTAAAAGGTTGAGAAAAGCCTTACGCATTAGGACGTATACACCAACTATACATAGTATAACATGCTGCTACCGACGAACGGTGCAAGCCTGAATAGTTCGATCGGCGGGTACGCGCAGACGGGCAATTGAGTATCATCCAGCCATTCCCGCGAAATTATCTTCATACTCGGTCAGAGCATAATGCTCCTGGCGCGCAGTGCTTAGCATTCGAAAGCAGGTTTACATATGGCTGGTACATTCGACGGCAAAATCGCGCTGGTCACCGGCGGCGCGACTGGCATCGGTCTGGGAACGGCGCAGGCGTTCGCACGCGCAGGCGCGACGGTCGTTATCGCCGCACGCCGCGCAGATCGCGGTGAGCAGGCTGTACAGTCGATCCGCAGCGAGGGCGGCAAAGCGCTGTTTATTCAGACCGATGTCGCTCAGGAAGAGCAGGTCGAGGCACTGATCTCGCAGATCATGGAGCGCTTCGGGCGCCTGGACTGCGCCTTCAACAACGCCGGCAAGCTGATCATGAAGCCGCTGACGGACTACACGTTGACCGAGTGGAACGAGCTTATCGCGACGAATCTCACCGGCATCTGGCTGGGCATGAAGTACCAGATTCCGGCGATGCTTGAGCATGGGCGCGGCGCAATCGTCAACATGGCGTCGGTCTCGGCGGTAGCCGGCATGAGCCATACATCCGCTTACGCCGCAACCAAAGGCGGTATTGTCTCGCTGACCATCGCGTCGGCGATTGAGTACGCCCGCCAGGGCATTCGTGTCAATGCCGTCAGCACCGGCGCAGTACGGACCGAAATGACCGATCCCTTCATGTCGGCGGAGCGGGAAGCGCAGACCGGCGCGATCTATCCGCTGGGACGAATCGGCACGCCGCAGGATGTTGCCGATGCCGTGCTCTTCCTCTGCTCGGACGCGTCGAGCTTTATCACAGGCCAAAACTTGATGGTCGACGGCGGCTTCACCATCCAGTAAATCGCTCGGCGAAACAACGAAAAGGGCGTGATCAATCACGCCCTTTTTGATTCCTCACAACTGATTCATATTCGGATGTGTATCTTGACGATCTAGCCTGTGCCAAACTGACGGTCGCCCGCGTCGCCGAGGCCGGGCACGATATACGCGTGGTCGTTCAGGCGCTCGTCGAGCGCGGCAAGATGGATCGGCACGTCGGGATGCGCCTCACGCAGCCGCTTCACACCCTCGGGAGCCGCGATCAGCCCCAGAAACTTGATCCGCTGCGCGCCCCATTGTTTGAGCACATCGACCGCCGCCGTAGCCGAGCCGGCTGTCGCCAGCATCGGATCGAGGATCAGGCAGAGATCGACGTCGGCCTGCGGTGGCAGCTTGTTGTAGTACGCGATCGGCTCTAGCGTTTTGGTGTCGCGGTACAGGCCCAGATGCCAGACGCGCACCGTGGGGATCATCTCCAGCACCGGCTCAACCATGCCCAGGCCGGCGCGCAGGATCGGCACCAGCCCGATGCGCTCGCCGATCTCCTTGCCGGCGTAGGGCGCCAGCGGCGTCTCGACGGGCTTTTCCGTCAGCTGAAGATCGGCGGTCGCCTCGTAGATCAAGAACTGCGTGATCTCGCGCACCAGCTCACGAAACTTCTTGGGCTCGGTCTCGACGCGGCGCAGCAACGTCAATTTATGCTGAACCAGCGGATGGTTCGACACATACACCTGTTCCACAACAGCCTCCCTTAGTTGATCTTGATGCGCATAGATTAACACATCGGCGGCAGGCTATTTGCGGCGGCGGCGGCGCGGTCGATCGTCGAGCGGGCGCAGCAGCCGGATGCTGAAGAAGACCAGCACGGCGCTCAGCACGACGGCCTCGATCGTATAGATCAGCCAGGGCTGCGGCAGCATAAAGTTTTGCAGCGCGCCGTTGCGATCAAACACCGGAATAAACGGAATCGTGTTTTGGGCAACGGGAAAGAACAGCCCGGTCTGGCCGTCTGCCAGCAGAAGCTCGCTGGAGCCAAGCGCGATAAACGGATGCAGCGACAAGAACATCGTCCAGAGATACAGGAAGGCGCGGCTGCTGGCCCACAGCGGCTCCGTCGATCGCGACAAAAACAGGATCGCGAAGACGGCCAGCAAAAACGGAATGCCCAGCAGCACTACCACGCTGGTCGCCTGCGTAACGATCGTCGCGGCCAGACTGCGGCGCATAATCACCGACCACAGGATGCCGATCGAGCCAAACAGCATAACCGTCACAAACAGGCCCAGCAGCGCCAGCAGAAACTCCTGGATCGTTACGCCGCCGAAGAGAAACGAGACCGCCATGAATGGGATCACCGCCACGATCAGCAGCAGCGCGTAGGCCAGCGCGGCTACCAGCTTGCCGAGAATAATCTTCCAGGGCGGCAGCAGCGTTGAGATCAGTAGATCGTAGGTCTCGCTTTCTTTCTCGGAGGTGATCGCGCTGGCCGCCTGGCCCGGCACGACGATCATGATCTGGATCAGCGCGATCGAGACGATGCCGATGAACAGGCTTTTGCCGATGTACTGCCCGGCGCTGAAGGGATCGTAGCGCACGGTTTCGGCGACCGACAGGTAGATCAGCACGGTCGGCACGGCCAGAATCAGCAAAAACACGGTCAGAATAATAAACGCCCGTGCGCCGCGCATCCGACCACGCAGCTCTTTGACCAGCACCGGATTAGCGTTCGACAGCCAGCTCATTGCGTCACTCCCCGCGTCACCTGCATAAAGATGTCTTCCAGATCGCTGACCTGGCTGGCGAAATGCACGACCGGCACGTTGGCAAGCGCCAGGCCATGTACCAGCGTGCTCAGGCCGCCATCATCGCCGACATAATCGACGTAGAGCACGGCGCGCTCGGCAACATCGGGCGGCGCATCGACGACGGCGACAGACTGACCGTCAGCTGCTACGGTTGCCACTACCTGCGCCGGGCTCACGCCTGCGGCCGCAGTCTCCAGCCGCCGCACCTCGCGCACGCCCGGCAGCTGGCTCAAGATCAGCTGCGCGCGGTCGGCGTCGGCCAGCACATGCACCTCGATCGTGCGGTGCGGCTGGAGCGAGGCGAGGATCTGGTTGACCTCGCCGGTGACAAGCAGCTTGCCGGCCTCGATAATTCCGATATGCGTGCACATTTCGGCCAGCTCGGTCAAAATATGCGACGAGATCATGATCGTTTTGCCGAGCGCGCGCAGCTCTTTGAGCAGTTCGCGCAGCTCGATGCGGGCGCGCGGGTCCAGGCCCGAGGCCGGCTCGTCGAGGATCAGCAGGCGCGGATCGTGAGCCATCGTGCGCGCCAGCGAGAGCCGCTGCTTCATGCCCCGGCTCAAGCCCATCACGTACTCGTCGCGCTTGCCGGCCAGATCGACCAGCTCCAGCAGCTCGTCGATCTGCTGCTTGCGCCGCTGCTCCGGCACGCCATAGGAGGCCGCGAAAAAGTCTAGATATTCCCAGGCTTTCATGTTGTCGTACACGCCGAACGAGTCGGGCATCCAGCCGACCAGCCGGCGGATCGCCTTGGGCTCGCGCGTGACCTCAGCTCCGGCGACCCAGGCCTCGCCCCACGACGGCTTGAGCAGCGCGGTCAAAATACGCATAGTGGTGGTCTTACCCGCGCCGTTAGGCCCGATAAAGCCATAGATCGCGCCCTCGGGGATCGTCAGATTGAGATGATCGAGCGCAACCAGATTTTCGTAGCGCTTGGTGAGATCACGGGTTTCAACGATCGCGGTCACGTTATTGCTCCTTCTGGGCGGTCCAGACGTAGAGGCTCTCGCCGGCGACCTCGGCCGGGCTGCCGTTCAGCTGCATCTCGACCGGAGCTTTCGCCTCCCAGGCCAGCACATACCAGGTTTGCAGCGAGTTTCCTTGCAAGATCGGCTGTGGTGCCGCGATGGTTGGCTCAAACCCTGGATTCTGCGGCTGGATGACTACGGGCGTTATCGGTATAGCTGTTCCAACCGGATATGGCCGGATGGTCGCAGTAGGGGCTGCGGGCGTGAGTTCAGCTGTCCTGGCTGGATATGCTGCGGTGGTCGCAGTAGGTCCTCCAGGCGTGGGTGTTGCCGTCGGCAATGGCGTCTCAGTCGCCACCGGCTCAATAGTCGGCACAGCAGGCTCGGGCATGGGCATGCCTGGGGCGACAAACCCGCCGAAGCCGTTGGGCTGAAGCACGCTGCCCATCTGACGGATGACCGCCTGGCGCTGGACTGTCTCACCATCCGAGATCTGCAAGAAATCATAGAAGGAGTGATCCGGATTCAGCGTCACCGTGCGATCCGCGCCCGGCTCAAGCACGTCGATCTCCTGCACCTGGCCATCGCCCCGGAAGAGCACAATGTCTACCAGCCGCCGATCGCTCAAGTTGCGCAGCGTCATCTGCTGCTGACCATTGGCCTCACGCAACGTCGCCGAGACCTTGGGCGCGGAGACCGGCTGCTCCACCGCCAGCAGGCTGATGCCGCCGACATCAACCGATAGATCCGGCACCTCGACGCCGCCCTCGGCATAGACCACGTCGAAATCCTGAGGGATGCGCTCCCACTGGTTTGCGCCATCGGATACCAGCGCATTGGCCGGAAAGGCCAGATTGTAGGTCGAGCGCGTCGGCGAGAAGAGCGAAACATAGGTCAGCGCCTTGCCCTGCTCGGCCTCCTGCGGCACCAGCACAATCGCCAGCTGGTTGATCAGCGTCGAGCTGCCACGGCCGATCGTGCCCCACGCATACGCGCCGATGCTAAACACAACGACCCACAGCGGAATCGTCAGGTAGGCCCACTCGCGACGATTGAAACGCCGCAAGATCAGGTAGTTGATCGGGCCGACGATCAGGATATACAGGCTTAGAAAGCCGAAGAGGCCCAGCGCTGAAAGAAAGCTAAGCTGCGGCAACCTCAAGGATTCGCGCAGAATCGAAAAGCCCTGGTTGCGCAGTCTCTCGGAGAGCGAGAGCTGCTCCTGGTTCAGCGACAGTAGCGATGCCCACAGCCCGACCGGATTGCCGACATCGCGCAGGGCTTGCAGATCGAACGCCGTCTGGGTGATCGAGCCGGCGCCATACCCGCGCCGCACGATCAGCGGCTGTCCACCCTCGCCGGTAGCGACGACCCGAGCACTATCGGCGGGCGCAAGCTGAAGCAGCGGCACCTGGCGCTCGCCATCTCGCAGCGCCCAACCGGCCGCTTTCAGGCCCTGAAGATTGCTCGGGCTGCCGGCGCCGGCGACAGTTGCCGGCAGCAGATCGGCAAGACCGCGCGTCACGCGCTCATCACCGCCGACAATCAGCTGGCCGCCGCCGTCGATCCAGGCGCGCAGCACCGAGCGCTGCTGCTCGGTCCAGGTCGTGGTATCGACCGCCTGGACAAACAGCGCATCCAGCGCTTGCAGCATCTCGACGCGATCCGGCAGCTCCGTGCCTTTGAGGCGAACCAGCGAGGTCGGCGAGGCGTTTCGCTCCTCGAAGGTGCTTAGCTCGGCCAGCGCGCCGTCTTCATCGCTGATCACGCCGATCACATTCCAGCCCAGACCGATAGGCTTAGCTGTCACAGATTCAGTACGGATCACCCGCGAGCCGTCGCGCAGTGTCACATCGAGGCGAGTATTGCCAAAATTATCGCCGCCGCTGATGACCGGCACGACCAGCCGCTTGTTGGCGCCGCTGGGCAGATCCACCGGCTGGCGATAGGCCGTGCTCGCGCCGCGAAACGCCACCGAGAGCGTCGCGTTGACATCGGGGCCGCTGTTGGAGATAGTAACAACAACCGGAAACCAGTTTTCGGCCTTGAAGGAGCCGTCGAAGCCAACCGTAATATCCCAGCTAATCGCTTGCTGCTGCGCGCCGGCATGGCCTGTTCCGAAGATCAGTATTAAACACAGCAGCGGATATAACCAACGTATGTTCAAGGTACGAACCTCCCTTGCCCGGTTGTGCGTGTCGCAGACGCGGTTTGAAATGAATGGGGCGTGCGTGTCACCAGCGTAGCATAGATTCAGCCCTGGATTATGTTCCTGGATCTGAAAGCTGGCTGAGATAATCGGGCGCGGCGGCACATAAACAAGCTCCACGATCCCAGGCGATCGTGGAAAAACCGTTCGCAGATTAACGCGCTAGGGCTGGGAGGAGTTCCCGCGCTGGTAGATCTGCTGATACACCTCAAGAATATCGAGCGTGCTGTTCCAGTCGCGCTCACGCTGCTGCCACTTGAAGCGCTCGCGATACTCAAACACCATCCGCTGCACCTGATCCGGGTCGGGCACGTGGTCGAAGGTGAAGTTGCCGCCGACGCCGGCGGTCTCGATCGTCACATCGCCGTAGCCGAAGATCCGCGCGATTACGTTGGGGCTGCTGGCGTTCACGTTCTGGATCACGCCCAGCGTCGCCTCGCGGCGGTCTTCATACAGCCCAAAAGGCAGCCGCTGCACATCGATGACCTTGGACGGCTCCAGAATATAAATATCGTTGCGCCAGTCCTCGTACTGCCAGTAGAAATACAGCACAACTGCGGCGAAGGTCAGAACCAGCACGATCGGCGCGATCGTCGGATCGAAGAGGTCGAAGCGCGGAATAGCGTACAGCAGCAGCAGCCACAGGAGCAGCGCAACGATCGGGCCGATCATATTTTTGAGCAGCACGATCCAGTGCCGGTGCCAGGTGATAATGCCGTTCTGGATCAGCGGGCCGAAAGGCAGCGCCGCCTGAAGGGGGCTATGGGCTGTAGTGGCGCGCTGGAAGATCGGCACTGGCAGCGTTACTACCGGCGGCGCATTGGGATCGACGCGGCGGGCGACTGTTGCCTCAAGATAGCGCCGTTCCTGGTTGCGCTTCTCGCGCTGAACCTCGCCCAGAATCTGGCGCTGCACATCGGCCGGGCACTCGACGCGCAAAAACACGATCGGCTCAGTCGGCCCGGCAGCCTGGATCTCGATCCGGCCATACTTGAGCGTGTACTGAAACACATTCTCGATGCGCACGTTGACGTTCTGGATCTGCTCCAGCGGAATGGTCTCGTAGATGTACGACAGCCAGAGCGTACGATCTTCGTGGATAATCCGCTTGTTGGAGACGATCAGATGATCGTTGCGCCAGTCGAACCAGATATAGACCAGAATCGCCAGCGTGACGAGCGCAGAGACGAGCAAAAAGGCATTCAGGGGATCGAGCAGCGGCGGCGGCTGTCCAAAAAAATCCGGCTCACGGCTGAGCGCGCGGCCGGCAAACGCGATCAGCGCAATCAGGCCGACCAGCGTCGGGATCAGGCCACGGATCAGCAGCGCGACCCAGTGCCGGTGCGCGATGTAGATAAAGCGCTCGTCTTGATCTGGCCGAATGTTGACCCTTGCCATTAATCTCTCTCACCCACGAGCCAGCCGCTATTCCTCGCGCCTGGCTGCCGCCATCACGGGCTCAGCCGCGCTCACAGAGTCGCTGTCCTCCGGCGCAGGCAGCAGCGAAGGATCTCCGGCCGGCGCCGCATCGGGAGCCAGGCGCGCCCGGTACACGCCGCGATAGCCCGGCGGCAGCAGATCGGCGACACGCGCCATGACTTCCTGGGCGATCAGATCGCGGTTCTGGCGCGTTACCTCGCCGAGATCGGAGAGCATGAACGACTCGCCGAAGGTCATCTCGACGCGCACACGGCGATACCACGGAAACCGTTTGCTAAAAACACGCTCGGTGCCGCTGATCGCGACCGGCACGATCGGGCAGCTAGCGCGCGAGGCGAGATAAACCACGCCTGCGCGGGCTTCCTGGGCCTCGCCGGCTTTAGCGCGCGTGCCTTCGGCATAGATCGCAACCGGATCGCCCCCCTTGAGATACTGCTCGGCCAGACGCAGCGCCTGGCGATCGGCGCGTCCGCGATGGACCATGATCGGCTTGCCGGGCGGCAGCAGGAAGCTCAGCGGCCACTGCTCCGATAGCTCGGCCTTGGTCATAAAATGCACATGGCGCGGCACATACGCCAGCACGCAGATCGGATCGATCATACTGAGATGGTTGCCGACGATCAAACATGGCCCGTTCTTAGGAACATGATGCAGCCCGCGCACTTTGATGTAGATCGCCGTAGGAACCACAGCGCGCAGCAGATAATGCCAGGCTCGATAGTACAAATTCATGGTTACATCTCTAGCTGAGCATACAAATAATCCAGGCTCAAGTCGGGCGTGACCGTCTCGGGCGATTTGAGCGTGACGATCGCGGCGATCTGCCCCAGCTGCACCGACTCTGCCAGCGGAATATTATGCGTCAAGCCATAGATCACGGTTGCCGCCAGCGCATCGCCGGCGCCCGTGGGATCGACGATCTCGGTTGGGATGCCGGGCAGATGGCCAACCTCATCCGCCGACGCGTAGACGATGCCCGAGGCTGCCAGGCTGATCAGCGCTACACCTACGCCCAGCGATACCAGTTTTTGTGCCGCCGCGATCGCCGTCGGCACGTCGCGGACCGGTAGCCCGGAGAGCGCCTCGGCCTCAAGATCGTTGGGTGTGACCAGGAAAAAGCGGCCAACCTGCTGGCGAAAGCGATCGGCCAGCCCGAACGCGACCGGCTCGAATGCGACCGGTACCCGTGCGTTCTCGCAGATCGACAGAATCGTCTCGGCCGTAGGACGCGCAACATTGGCATCGATCACGACCATATCGGCGTTTTGGAGCAGCTCGGTGCGCTCCCGAATATGCTCAGGCGTGATCGCGCGACCGGCGGCGCTATCGTCGAGACCGGCCAGCAGGCTGCCGTCGTGGCTCAGGATCGCGATGTAGCTCGACGAGCGCTGCTCGCCGGTCAGGAGCATACAGCTCATATCGACGCCCGACGCCTCGGTCTGCTGCAAAATCGCTCGCCCGAAATCGTCTTCACAGACCGCCGAGATCAGCGCCACGGATGTACCGAGCCGGGCAAGATTTTCGGCGATGTTGCGGCCCACGCCGCCGACGCTCATCTGGATCGCTGCGGGATTCGAGGTTCCAGGAATAAAGTCGCGCCGCAGACGGCCCTTGATGTCAAGCGACGCGCCGCCGATAACGACGATGGAAGGTTGGCTGCCCAATGGTTACACCTCAACTGAAGATCGAAATGGTAATACTTCGCCGGCTGCACCTCTGGCGTGCGGGCGTTACTGGCGCGGCGGATGCTGTGGATTGGACGGAGCGGGCGGCGTGCCAGTCACCTGCGCACCTGTCGCGCCGGCCTGAGCGACATCGCGGAAGAAGCCGCTGAGCTGCTGCTGATCCGACATGCGCTGCATGGCCGTGATCACGATGCGCTCGATGTCATCGGTTGAAAGCGCCGTGCCCTGCTCCTGAAGCGTGCGCACCATCTCCGCGACCAGCCGCGCGGTTGCCTCGGCCTGCGCCTGGCCCAGCGTGCGGATCTCGTCGGCGCGAATCTCGGCCACGCGCTGCGCGTCTTCGCGCTGGCGCTGAATCTTGAGATCGCGATACTTCATGCTGATGCGATCGGGATTGATCCTGACATCCAGCACGCGGAAATCGAGAATCTTGATGCCCCAGCGCGACACCGAGTTTTGCAGCCGCTTCGAGATATGCCGCGCGTGGACCTCGCGCTCTTGGGCCAGATCGGTGGGGCCGCCGATGTTGGCGATCTCGGTGCGCACGCTCTGCTCGATCTCAAGCTTCATCTGGCGCAGGATCAGCTCGGTCCAAAACGCGACCTGCTCGTCGGTATCGATTTCGCGTGGCTCGCCGCGCTCTTTGAGCAAGATCTCGTAGGCTTGCTCGCGGTTGGGAAAGCAAAAGACCACGTCGCGCGGCTGATCGACTTTGTAGCGCACCAGCACCTTGACCGTATCGATGTTGTAGAGCGAGCGTGTGTTGAGATTCTCGATGTACAGCTCAAGATCCAGCTCATACGCGGGCAGCGCCGCCATCCGTCGCTCAACGATCGGCTTGAGCGGCCGGTGTAATCCTTCGGTCCAGACCAGCGCTCGATTCTCGGGCAGCTGGTTGATCACCAGGATCTGGCCGCGCTCGACAAAGACGGTGCGGCGGAAGAGCAGCGCGCCAGCGCCGATCAGCGCCAACATCCACAGCCCGACGAAGCAGTAGCCGCCGTTGACGCTGCCGGTGAGCAGCCGGCCCCAGAAGGCCACGCCCACAAACGAGAGCACGGCGGTCAGTCCGATCAGCACCTCGACACCGCGCGGCTGGTTGGTGTAGCCCAGAAAAAAGCCTGCCGCCAGCAGCGCGATCCCCAGCACCAGCACCTGCTGCGACCCGGTCTGCTCATAGATCGGCAGCAAGAAGAAGAGCATTAACAGTAAGAGCAGGTTGGGCAACATGCGACGCATACGCAATCCTTCATCCGGCAGCGTTCGGCTACTATTCGATTGGATTTGAGCCTACCGGCTCGTCAGCCGCAAGAGTTGAGCCACCGCCCTATGTCAAGTTAAAAACCTGTCGCAAGCGATCCGGCGTTGGCGACCAGAGAGGAGATGCCCGTGCCGGAATAACGAGGACGCGATTCCAAGCGAAACAGCGGTATTCGAATGCATGAGCCGGCGGCTGATTTGTTTTACCGACGATTATACAGGAGATTTCTCCGACTGACGTACCGATCTGCGGTGCTGTACAGGCTATACTTACTAAAGAACAAAGAACACCAGAACAAAGAACAGTAGATCAGCCCTTTGTTCTTTGTTTGTCTGTTCTTCCGCTGAGATGAAGGGATACTACCATGCGTATCGTTTATTTGGGAACGCCCTCGTTTGCCGCGCTCCCGCTGCGTGCGCTTGTCGAGGCCGGGCATGAGGTTGTCGGCGTGGTGACGCAGCCGGATCGTCCGGCCGGGCGCTCCAAAACGCCGCAGGCTCCACCGGTCAAAGTTGCCGCTGTGGAGCTAGGATTGCCCATTCTTCAGCCGCCGACGCTGCGTGATCCTGAGGTTGTCGAGCAGCTGCGCGCGCTGCGGCCGGATGTCGGCGTGGTGGCGGCGTATGGTGAGATCCTGCGCAAGAATGTGCTGGAAATTCCGCCGCTGGGCTATCTCAACGTCCATCCGTCGCTGCTGCCACTCTACCGTGGCCCTACGCCGGTCGCGGCTGCAATTCTGGCCGGCGACGAGATCACGGGCGTGTCGATCATTCGCCTGATTCGTGCCATGGACGCCGGCCCAATCGTCGCGCAGGCTACGCTGACGATGCCGCCCGCTGCCCGCGCCGGCTCGCTGACCGACGAGCTGTTCGAGATCGGATCGCAGATGCTGGTTGGGGCGCTGCCCTTGTACGCCAGCGGCGAGCTTCAGCCGCAGCCGCAGGACGAGTCGCAGGCCAGCTACTGCTCGCTGCTGCGCAAGGAGGACGGCCAGATCGACTGGACGAAGCCGGCGCTGGTGATCGAGCGGGCGATTCGCGCCTACGATCCGTGGCCGGGCGCGTTCACCACGTGGCAGGGCCAGCCGCTCAAGATTCGCACAGCCCGCATCGACGCCGATTGGAATGGCGCGGAGGAGCCGGGGACGATCCTCGATCGGCCCACGCTGCACGTCGCGACCGGCAGCGGCGCGCTGGAGCTGATGGAGATCCAGCCGGCTGGAAAGCGGATGATGCCGGCTCAGGATTGGCTGCGCGGGCAGCGTGATCTGGAAGGCCAGCGGCTGGGAGGAGAGTAGGACGGCCCGCAATCCTGCGGGCAAACAAAAGAACAAGCGAACAAGGGAACAAAGCGGCAATAACAGCTTTTTGTTCGAGGTTCTTGGTTCTGCCTTGTTCTTTTGTTTCTTTGTTCCTTTGTTTCTCTCAAAAAAACGAGCCGGAACCATCCGGGCTCCGACTCGTGCAAATGACACTGTGATCAGAATTTAGGAATCTTTGAGCAGATCGCGGCTGATCACAAGGCGCTGGATCTCGCTGGTGCCCTCGTAGATCTCGGTAATCTTGGCATCGCGGAAGAAGCGCTCAACAGGATATTCCTTCGAGTAGCCGTTGGAGCCAAAGATCTGCACAGCCTTGGTCGCGGTCCACATTGCGGTCTCGGAGGCGAAGACCTTGGCCATCGACGCAGCCGCGACGTAATCCTCGCCGCGATCTTTGCGCGATGCGGCCTCCCAGGTCAGCAGCCGCGCCGCCTTGATGCGGGTTGCCATGTCTGCCAGCGTAAAGCCGACGGCCTGGAACTGCGCGATCGGCTGGCCGAACTGCTCGCGGATCTTGGCGTAGTCGCGGGCGGCCTCGAACGCGCCCTGCGCGATGCCGACCGCCTGGGAAGCGATGCCGATGCGACCGGCGTTGAGGATCGTCATAGCGATCTTGAAGCCCATGCCCTCGCCGCCCAGCACGCGATCTTTGTGGACACGATGGTTATCGTAGGCCATCTGCGCCGAGTGCGCCGAGCGAATGCCGAGCTTGTCCTCGTTCTTGACGACACTGACGCCCGGCTGGTGGGTATCGACGATGAAGCAGGTGATGCCTTTGGAGCCCTTGCTCGGATCGGTCATCGCCATGAGCAGGATCGTGTCGGCGTGCGGGCCGTTGGTGACCCAGTTTTTGATCCCGTTGATCACATAGTAGTCGCCGTCTTTGACTGCGGTGGTCTTCTGCGCGGCGGCATCGGAGCCAGCGCCCGGCTCGCTCAGCGAGAACGCGCCCAGCTTCTGGCCCGAGGCCAGCGGCGCCAGGATCTCTTGCTTCTGCTCCTCGCTGCCGAACTTCTCAAGGCCGTAGCAGACCAGCGAGTTGTTCACCGAGGCGATCACGCCCAGCGAGGCATCTACTCGCGACAGCTCCTCGATCACGATCGCGTATGAGATATAGTCCAGCCCAGAGCCGCCGTAGTCCTCGTCGATGGCAATGCCCATGAAGCCAAGCTCGCCCATTTGCCGCACCAGGTCGGCGGGCCAGATCCGATCGTGGTCGCGCTCGGCCGCCGTGGGCTTGATCGCCTTTTCGGCAAAATCGCGCGCCGTCTTGCGAATAAATATCTGGTCCTCGGTCAGTTGAAAATCCATGGCCTATACTCCTATCACGTCATTGTGAGCACATGTTCTTGCCGCCATTATAGCACCGCCGTTAGAGAACCAACGAAAGAACCTAGAACCTAGAACCAAGAACCGAGTAAATGGCTTGTTCTCTGTTCTCTGTTCTCTGTTCTTTGTTCGCCCAAAGGGCACCCGGTTCTTCCATCAGGTATAATCGCAGCCAGACATGACCTCAGCGCCGTACCTGGGAAGCGATCCGGGCGGCTGCAAGCAATAAACGGCTGGTACACGCATGAATACTCGACGCTGGCAAGATTTCAACCTGTACTTGATGATAAGTGTGCTGGTGCTGCTCGGCTTTGGAGCGGCGATGGTCTACAGCACCACGATCGGCAACAACTACGGAGGCGACGTGTGGAGCTTGAGCAGCCCATTCGCCAAGCATTTTATCTGGCTGGGCATCGGCGGCGGCGCTATGCTGTTTCTCACGATCTTCGACTACCACAACCTCCAGATCTTCTCGCGCCCAATGTACATCTTTATGCTGCTGCTGCTGGGCTACACGTTGGCGGCAGGGCGGATCGCCAGTGGCGCGCAGAGCTGGCTGCTCGGCGAGTCGAGCGGGCAGCCCTCAGAGCCGGCCAAGCTCCTGCTGATCGTTAGTCTAGCGGCGTGGTGGGCTCAACGCGACGAGCAGCAAAGCTCCTGGTTTACGCTGGGCGGCTCGCTGATGCTGGCTGGCGGGCCGCTGATGCTGGTGTTGCTCCAGCCCGATCTCGGCACCGCGATGGTGATCGGCGTGATCTGGCTGGCGATGGCCTGGTCGGGCGGCATGACCTGGAAGCAGCTGGGTATTCTGGCGCTGATCGCGGTGCCGGTGCTCTACATCGGCTGGAACTATGTGCTGGAGCCGTATCAGAAAGGCCGTTTGATCGCCTTCACGATGACGCGTGAAGAGATCGAGCATATCACCGATCCCAAAGTATACGACGCCGTGACACGCGTCTTCTACAACGTCGACGCCTCCAAGGTGGCGGTCGGCAACGGCGGGCTGACGGGTCAGGGACTGCTCAACGGCATTCAAAGCCAGCGCAACTTCTTGCCCGTGCAATACACCGATTTTATCTTCGCGGTCACAGCGGAGGAGCTGGGCTTTGTCGGCGCAACGGCGATGCTGGCCTTTCTGTGCATGGTGCTCTGGCAGGCAGTCACGATCGCCTCTCGCGCCAAAGATACGTTCGGGCGCTTGATCGCGGTCGGGATCTTCGCCATGCTGCTGATCCACACCTTTGAGAACGTCGGCATGAATATCGGGATTATGCCCGTGACCGGCATTCCGCTGCCGTTCATCTCCTACGGCGGCTCATTCACGGTCACCGTGCTGGCGGCGGTCGGCCTGCTGCAAAGCATCAGTCTGCGGCATCGCTCATTGTCGTTCTAATAACTGAGGCTCTTGGAGCAGCTAGATGTGTGGTACGGTAGTACATAAGGACATTGGAGATCACGAGGTGATGCTATGGATACTAAACTTGAAGCGACACTTGACGATCTGTATCGCGTTCCAGAGCACAGCAAAGCCGAGCTGGTCAACGGAGAACTTGTTCTGATGTCGCCGACAGGAGGCTTGCCGGGCTATGCTGCCGCCGAAATTTTTGTCAGTCTGCGCACCTACGCTCGACAAACGAAATCAGGTCATGCGATCCCGGATAATGTCGGCTTTGTGGTAAATTTGCCCCACCGCAAATCGTTCAGCCCGGATGCCGCCTTTTACCACGGCCCTATGACGATGAAATTCCTCGAAGGCGCGCCGATCTTTGCCGCCGAAGTGCGCAGCGAGGGCGACTACGGAGCCACAGCCGAGCAGGAGATGGCACGTAAACGCGCCGATTATTTTGCTGCGGGCACGCTGGTTGTGTGGGACGTAGATCTGCTCAACGACGCGGTAGTGCGAGTGTATCGCGCCGAGCAGCCCGACCAAGCGACGATTTACAGCCGAGGCGAGGTAGCTGAAGCCGAGCCTGCGCTGCCGGGATGGACCATGCCCGTCGATGATCTATTCGCGTAAATACGTAAGCTCCTGGAAGAAGTTCTTTCACCTCGCTTCAGTTATAATCACCATCACCCCAGATCGCCCCTAACTGAGCGGCGCAATCTGTCTTAGTGGCAGATAGGACCGCCGTGCATGCCGTCCGCGATCGCCGATTTCTATAATGCTCGATACCTGGGAGTAGCGCATCAGGTGGATCGTTGTTGGGTCGGCAGAGGCTGCTTTATTTTCTGCACTTATTTTTTGATTGTCGCCCAACCATCCTTGAGCTTTTGTATTCATCAGGGAGGGCGGCATGTCGTTGCTCAAAAAAGGTGGCACGACCAAAGGGATCTCGCTCCCTCAGTCTGTGACTGCGCCCGCTGCGAAGGAGGCAACCGACTCACCTGCACCCGCTTCGGTTGGCTCCATCCCCCGGCCGGCAACCGGCTTCGGCACGGGCAGCATTCGGCGCGCAACAACTCAACTGCAAACGTTGCCCAGCGGCACCGTCTTGCAAGGCCGCTACGCCGTCGAGACGGTGCTGGGCGTCGGCGGCATGAGCCTGGTTTATCGCGGACGCGATCTGCGGTTCAAAGATGTGGTACGAACCTGCGCGATCAAAGAAATGTACCAGAGCGCGCCGGACTCGCACACGCGGCTGCTGACGCTCAAAAACTTCGAGCGTGAGTCGGGGCTGCTGGCCACGCTGAGCCACACGGCGATCCCGAAGGTGTACGACTTCTTCGAGGAGAACGATCGGATCTATCTGATCATGGAGTTGATCCCGGGCCGCGATCTTGAGGCCACGCTGGATCAGATGAAGGAGCCGATCGGCGAGCAGCGCGCCGGAAGCTGGGCGATCCAGATCTGCGATGTGCTGCACTACCTGCACAGCCACACGCCCGAGCCGATTATCTTCCGTGACATGAAGCCGTCGAATGTGATCGTCACGCCGGAAGACCGCATCGTAATGATCGACTTCGGCATCGCGCGAATCTTTGAGCAGAACCAGCGCAAGGGCACGATGATCGGCACTGAGGGCTACGCGCCGCCGGAGCAGTATCGCGGCATTGCCGATCCGCGCGGCGATGTGTATGCCCTGGGCGCGACGCTGCACCATCTGCTGACCAACGTCGATCCGCGCACCGAGACGCCGTTCACCTTCCACGAGCGCCCGATCCGCCAGATCAATCCACAGGTCTCGGCGGAGATGGAAGCCGTCGTGATGCAGGCGCTGGAGTACGATCCGACGCAGCGACCGCAGACCGCCGCCGAGTTCAAATCGCAGCTGTTGAGCATACCCTCGCTGAGAGGATCGAGCGCACATGTAGCGGCACCGGTAGCTGCGCCCGCGATCAATGTTCGCACCGGCAAAGGCGCGACTACCGACCTGATCTGGCGCTTTGCCTGCGAGGACGAGGTCCGCTCCTCGCCACATGTCCGCGACAGCATGGTCTATGTCGGCAGCTACGATACCAACCTTTACGCCCTGGATGCCATGAGCGGCGAGTTCCGCTGGAAGCGCGCCACCCTAGGCGGCGTCTCGTCGTCGCCCGCCACCTGGAGCGATCTGGTGATCGTCGGCTCGGAGGATGGGCAGGTGTACGCCATCGATGCGCGCAAAGGCAGCGTGAAGTGGACCTTCCGCACCGGCCGCGCTGTGCGATCGTCGCCGCGCATCGAGGATCGCATCATCTACATCGGCTCCGACGACCAGCATATCTACGCGATCGACGGCCAGAACGGGCGACAGCTGTGGAAATATCGGGCCTGGATGCCGGTACGCTCGTCGTGCGGCATTGGCCAGGGCATGGTCGCGGTCGGCTCGTCGGACGGTCACGTGTACGGGCTGGATGCCTTCAACGGCGGCCTGCGCTGGAAGCATCGCGCGCAGCAGGGCGTGATCTCGTCGCCCGTGATCAGCGACGGCCTGGTCTTCGTCGGCTCGATGGACAACACGCTCTACGCGCTGGACGGCGAAGGCGGCTGGCCGGTGTGGCGCTTCAAAACCGGCCACTACGTCAACGCATCGCCGGTGGTGGTGGGAACGCGCGTCTTCGTCGGCAGCGTGGACGGCTCGTTCTACGCGCTGGAGGCCAAGACCGGCAAGCTGCACTGGAAGTACGAGAGCGGCACGCAGATCACGTCGTCGGCCCGCGTTGTCGACGGCAAGGTGTATTTCGGCGGCGTGGACGGCAAAGTCTACTGTCTGGACGCGTCGAGCGGCTCGCTGCTCTGGCAATACCAGACCGAAGGCGCTGTGGTTTCGTCGCCCGCCGTCGCCAACAACATCGTCTACATCGGCTCGCTCGACCATCATCTGTACGCGCTGAAAGCCTAGCTTGATCACCGGTGGCTGGATATTTTGCTGGCCACCGGCGATCGCACCCACCGATCACCCCCTGTGTTGGTCCCCCGAAAGGAGCCGCCGATGTCGGCCTGGCGAGAAATGCTGGCGCGCTTTCGCAAAGACGCGCCGAGTCGTCCCAATACTGCGTCCGCGCCGATCGCTGCGCCGGTCGAAAGCGCCATAGATCAGCCGGTTGTGGCTGTTGTCGAGGAGCCGGCTGTGGCTGTCGCCGAGGCGGAGCCTGAGGCCGTAGAGGAAGCGCCCGCGATCGCTGCGGAGCCCGACGAGACGCGGCGATTCGGCGATACGACGCGCTCACTCGCGTCGGCTGCGCCACTGCTCACGGTGTTACAGGGCGAGCGTGTGCTGAGCGCGGCGGCGCTGCGGGATATTGGCCGCGAGCGACAGGAAAATCAGGATCACTGCTACGCCCAGATTCTGTCGTTTCCCAGCGATCACAGCGATCTGGCGCTGGGCCTGTTCGTAGTCGCCGACGGCATGGGCGGCCACCACGACGGCGGCTATGCCTCCAAACTGGCGCTGACGACGGTTGTGCAATCGGTCCTGGCGGAGTTTGTCAGCCCGCTGCTGAACGGTGAGCGCCGCGCACCGCAGCCGGTGATGCAGGCGGCAGTGCAAGCCGCGAATGCAGCCGTCTACGCAGCCGGACAAGAGGTCGGCAGCGACATGGGCACGACCTGCACGGCGGTGCTCCTCGACGGCCAGCAGCTGATCACGGCGCATGTCGGCGATTCGCGGGCGCTGCTGATCGGCGGCGGCGTGAAGCAGCTAACCACCGATCATACTGCGGTTGGCCGCCTGATCGCGATCGGCGCGCTCACGCCCGAGGAGGCGCAGGATCATCCGCTGCGCAGCCATCTGTACCGCAGCATCGGCCAGACCGCCGACGTAGCTGTCGACGTGGTCACGACGACGATCCACGACGAAAGCCATCTGCTGCTCTGCTCGGATGGGCTGTGGGGCCTGGTCGGCGATGCCGAGATCGCGGATATTGTCACGGAAGCGCCGACCGCCCACGTCGCGGCGCGGCATCTGATCGCGCGGGCGAATCTGCTGGGCGGTCACGACAACATTTCGGCGGTTGTGGTGACGCTGCCCGCCGGATCTAGAGGCTAAGCTATGACGGCCCCGATAACTCTTCACATCCAGCCGGCGCGTCAGGCGCTCCAGGTATCCAGCGAGCCGCAGATGGTGTATCTGCTGGTAACAGGACGCACGGCGACGACCACGCAGAAGCAGCTGCCGCTCAATCTGTGCCTGGTGCTGGATCGCTCCTCGTCGATGCGCGGCGAGCGGCTGTTTCAGGTCAAAGAAGCGGCGCGGCAGGTGATCAGCCAGATGCAGAGCAGCGATGCCTTCGGTCTGGTCACGTTCAACGATCGGGCCGAGACCGTCGTGCCGTCACAACTGGTACGCGATCCCGAGTCGATCAAGACGCAGATCATGAGCCTGGATGCGCGCGGCGGTACCGAGATGGCGCAGGGCCTGGCGCTGGGACTTCAGGAGATCGAGCGGCCCAAGATCAGCGGCATCAACCGGCTGGTGCTGCTGACGGACGGCCGCACCTACGGCGACGAGCACGCCTGTGTTGAGCTGGCGCGGCGAGCGCAGCGGCGCGGCATCGGCCTGACGACGCTGGGCGTGGGCACCGAGTGGAACGAGGATCTGCTTGAGACGATGACCGCCGGTCCCAACAGCCGCACGCAGTACATCACGGCGGCCAGCGAGATCGGCAAAGTGTTTTCGGCGGAGCTGAGCCGGCTGCACGCGACGGTCGCGCAGAGCGTAGAGCTGGCGCTGGCGATGTCGCCTGAGGCCCAGATTCAGGCATGCTACCGGGTGCAGCCGTTTATCGCACAGCTCTACCCGCAGTCGGCGGGCAACGGCATCTGGCGTGTGCCGATCGGCGAGTGGGCGGCGAACGAAGAGCAGACATTTATCATCGAGATGGTGATTCCGCCAGCTACCACCGGCACGCACACGATCGCGCGGCTCGATCTCCGCTATGAGGCGGTTGGCAACATGGCGCCGCAGAGCGCGTCGGCGGTGGTGCAGATGCCGGCGATCGTCGGCGAGGAGCAGCAGGTTGCGCCCGAGGTGCGCCGAGCGCTGGAGCGGATGGTCGCCTACCAGCTGCAAACACGCGCCTGGCAGGCCGTCGCCGAGGGCAAGATCGACGATGCGACCAAGCAGCTGCGCATGGCGGGAACGCATCTCTTCAACTCCGGCGAGGTCGCGCTGGCCGAGATGGCGCACGCCGAGGCGACGCGGCTGCTTCAGGGCGGCACGACCAGCGCCGACGGCCGAAAACGGATCAAGTACGGAACGCGCGGGCTCATCGTCGGGCGTTAGCAGGGGGACGGCGCAGAGGGCTGCGGTGTTTCCTCCATGAACGGCAAGCATCATGAACTGCCATAGCTGTCACAGCAATAATATTCGCGGCACGCTTTTTTGCGCCAACTGCGGCATCAGCCTGATGTCTCAGGATCGATCGCGCGATACAAGTGCGCTGGGCAGCCGTCCCGCGACGCGCTCAACGCAGGAACGATTGCCCAGGATTGAAGTCCAGCCGCCCAGCGGTGAGCGGCGCTTCTGCGCGACGGTGCTCAACAGCGGCCGGCGGATAAGCGTGGCGCTGGCTGCGCCGATTCTGATCGGCCGGCAAGACGCCGCGCGAGGTCATTATCCCGAGCTGGATCTGAATAACGACGGCGGCTACGACACCGGCGTAAGTCGCCGCCATGCGCGGATCATGCTGATGGAGGCGACAACCTACGTCGAAGATCTGGATAGCGCGAACGGCAGCTTTATCAACGATCAGCGGCTCCAGCCGCGCACATCGTATCGCATTCAGCCCGGAGATGAGCTGCGGCTTGGCTCCCTGATTCTCCGCATCGAAAAGGTCTAAGAACAGCGAAACAAAGAACAGGCCCTCACCCCCTAGCCCCCTCTCCCACTGCCGTAGGCGAGGGGGAACAGTGGTACTTTCCTGTTCTTGGTTCTTTGTTCTCTTGTTCTTTGTTCTCTAGAAGTTCACCCGAGGAGTTTATGGCACGCACAGTGATTGTACATATTGTCGGCGAAGATCCGGTGATCGCCGAGATGGACCAGGAGCCGCAGCCGACCGACAGCTTCATCCATGTCACGAATATTCGCAAGCGCGACGGCAAGGAAGTGCATTATCTTTCGCCGGGCGTGCAGTCGGTAATGTTTCCGTGGAGCCGCATCACCTTTTTGGAGATCATGGTCGACGAGGAAGAGCGCGGCAAGGTGATCGATTTCTTCCGCTTGGACTAGCCGGGTATCGAGTCCAGAAGAGCAGCCCGTGTGGGCTGCTCTTTTGCGCTTAAAGCCAGTTACTGGATCGGGCTGTCGGGCGGCGGCAGCTGGAAGCCACGGCTGCGCTCGACAGCGGCGACACCCTCGATCCGATCCAGCTTATCGATGTTGTCTGAGTCGATCGAGCCGGTGATGACGCCGATCGTGTCGAGCTGCTGATCGACCGTAAGCCCGGCCTGCTCGATGCGCTTCACAACATCGGCGAAACGATCCAGGAATTCGTCGGACACTGATATACTGACCTGCTCGGTATGCATTACTCCTCCTCGCACCACAATAGCCGCACGCGTGGACGTGCAGCTACTATGGTCAGATTAAGCGTATGAGCAAGGCGTGCCAGGTTAGGGCGCCTGCACCAATCCCGCGCCGGCGTCCTGAGCCGACAGATCCAGCCGTCGCGCGCTTTGCAGCAGCAGCCAGCCCAGGCTTCCGCCGCGAACATCCGGGTTTTGCTCCGCCAGCAGCGCCGCGATCCCGGCGACATGCGGCGTGGCCATGCTGGTGCCGCTGATCGTGCGGTAGAGCAGCGGACGCGGCCAGCTTGAGCGAACGGCCACGCCAGGCCCGGCAATATCGACCTGGCCACCCTGGAAGGTCAGGCCGCCACACGAGAACGGCGCAACTTTCAGATTAGAGTCCAGCGCGGCAACAGCCATGATCGAGGGGCAGTTCGCCGGATGCGAGACCGGATTGATCTGTCCCGGCCGCCGACTCTCGTTGCCGGCTGCGGCGACGATCAGCGTGCCGGCTGCCAGCGCACGCTTCGCAACTGTCTCGTAGATGCGCGAGAAGGCCTGGCCCGGCTCGGTCGGCGCGCCCAGCGACATCGAGATCACCGCACATTTATTGGCGATCGCCCACTGGATACCGGCGAGAATACTGGCGTCGGTGCCGCTGCCGCGATTGCTGAGCACTTTACCGACAAAGATCTCGGCATCATAGGCGATGCCGTAGCGCGGCAGCTGTCCGCCCTGCTTCGGGCCACAGGCCGTGCCGATGCAGTGTGTGCCGTGACCGTGGCCATCCTGCGCAGTCTCGCCGGCGACAAAAGATTGTGCAGTGACCAACCTGCCGACGAAATCGGGATGTCCCAGGTCGAAGCCGGTGTCGAGCACGGCGACGCGCACGCCTTTGCCCGTGTAGCGTGACTCGGCGACCCTGGTGGCTTGCAGACCCCAGGTCAGATCCGTCTCAGGAGGAAAGATCGAGCGCGTCATGCCGCCGCCAACAGCACTGGTGCTGCTACTTCCGCCCAGCACCTGATCGACGACATGGTTCACGGCGTCGCGGTAGCCGCGCAAATAGTCATGCGGCATCGACGGAGATGGAACATTCATAGGACTGGGAGGCAGCGCCTGCCCAAGCGATACGCCGCCCGACAAAGGAGCGCTGGTCTCGACCATCCGATCGAAGATAGCGTAGACTACGCGCTCAGGCTCGATCGCCAGAATGCCGTTGTCCTCGCTTGCCATCGCGCTGAGCGAACGAAATTGATCCGGCGGCGTGTCGACCACCGCAACTGCCAGGTCCTCAAAAACGATCGCGCCGCCGCTGGCGAGATTATCGGTGTCAACCGCGTCGGACGCAAAATCCGCCGAGCGGGTAACATTCAAGCCAACGCGATCGCTCAACGCATTGATGCCCGCATCCATGGCGTCTTGACGGAGCAGCACCAGATATCGGCCGGTGTACCCAGGCGCAACCGCTCCATCGGAGGAGTTGCCGTTCATGCCAGCGCGCAGATTTTCATTGTCGTCCGCGCTTCCGCGTCCGTTGCCTTTTGATGGAGCCACAGAGGTCCTCCTTCCTTCGAACACAGGGGAGTGTGTTAAAGGCACGTGTGATACAGACAGCACAAGAGCTTGTGCCGGTAGTGACGGGAAACGAACACCTCCAATCACTTATAGAGAAAGGGCAAGATGCGCGCAGAAAGCTTGCAGTTGGTTATGACTGTAGGACAAGCAACTTGTGGAGGAGCGATGCAGGAGAATGTGGATCGGTGGATCTATACTACGCGTTTGGCCGGGCTACGTCAAGACTTTTAGATTAAAAAATGCCGCGCCGAAGCAGCGCAGAGAACCGGCCCGCGCCGATCCTCTGCGTCCGCATCCTGTTTATCCGGCGCCTAGCGCTCTTCCCACACGCTGCGCCCGCCGACAAAGGTTTGCGCAACTTCCATCTGCCACAGATCGTCGGGGTTGCTCTGGTACGGATCGGCGTTGAGCACTACCAGATCGGCGCGCAATCCCGGCGTGAGCGGCCCTTTCAGCGCGGTCTCGCCCGAGGCGATCGCCGGGCCGACGACGTACGACCACAGCGCGGCGTCCAGGCTCAGGGCCAGCTCCCGATGCCAGCCGTCAGGCGGCTGTCCATCCTGGCGCTTGCGGGTGACGGCGGCGTGAATGCCGGCCCACGGATCGAGCGTCTCGACCGGCGCGTCCGAGCCAAAGGCCAGCACCGCGCCCGACTGGCGCAGCGGCTGCCAGGCGTAGGACCAGCAGCAGCGCTCATCGCCCAGCAGCCGCTCGGCGATGTCGATGTCGGAGGTGGCGTGGACCGGCTGCATCGAGGCGATCACGCCGAGCGCGGCAAAGCGCGGCACGTCGGCCGGATCGAGGTGCTGCGCGTGCTCGATGCGATTCCGCAGCACGGGCTTGATCACATCTTCGCCGATGGCGACAAAAGCCTGCTCCTGCGCCGCGATCGCGTCCAGCACGGTGCGGTTCGCTCGATCGCCGATCGCGTGGACGGCCACTGAGATGCCGTTGGTATTGGCTTTGCGCACGGCGTCGTACAGCTCCTCTTCTGGGATCGTCGGGATGCCGTAGTTGGATGTGCTGCCGGCAAAGGGCGAGAGCATGTGACAGGTGCACGAGCCGAGCGAGCCGTCGCTGAAGATTTTCACGCCGCCGATGCGCAGCCACTCGTCGCCGAAGCCGGAGCGCACGCCCAGCGCGATGTAGTCGTCGAGCTGGCGATAGGGCAGATGATACAAGCAGCGCGCGTCGAGCTGTCCGGCGCCGTACAGCACCTGAAGCGCCGCGAGCGTCGACGATCCCTCGGGCATGTGCAGGCTGGTCAGGCCGCGCTGGTTACAGGCCCGGATGATCCGGCGCAGTGCCTGGACGTTTTCCGCCAGCGACGGCTCGGGTACGACTGAGTAGATCAGATCGTTGGCGTTTTCCAGCAAGATTCCGGTGGGCTGTCCCAGCTCGTCGCGCTGGATCAGGCCGCCGTCAGGGTCCGGCGTGCGATCGTCGATGCCCGCGATCGTCAGCGCCTGGCTGTTGGCCCAGACCGAGTGGCCGTCTTTGCGCGATAGGATCGCGGGATGGCCCTGTGTCACTCGATCCAGCTCTACGGCCGTCGGCCAGCGATACTCCCAGAGCGCGTGGTTCCAGCCATGGCCGCGCAGCCACGCGCCTTCGGGCAACTGCTCGGCGTGTCGCCGGATCATCTCCAGCGCCTCGTCAAGCGAGCGCACACCGTCAAGATTAACATTCTGGCTGTGAATGCCAGTCCAGAGCAGATGAATATGCGCGTCGGTCAGGCCGGGAACAACGGCACGACCACCGAGCGCGATGTCCTCATAGCCGGGCCGCAGATGCTCGCGCACCTCGGCAGCTGCGCCCGCCGCCACGATCGTATCGTCGCGAACCAGCAACGCTTCGACCTGCGGCTGCTGCGGATCAAGCGTGTAGATCGCGCCGCCGTGAAAAAGTAGATCAGGCATGGAAACTCCCGAAATGAACAAACGAACAAATGAACAAATGAACAAAGCAGAACCAAGAACAACAGAACAAAGAAAAGAGAAGAACGGATCTTCCCCCTCGCCTGTCGCGGGTACCCTCTGGGTGGAGGCGGAAGCCCGCCGAGGTTCGGGGCAGGGGGAGTCGCCGCAGCGACGGGGGTGAGGGCCTGCGAACTTATTCTTTTGTTCCCTTGTTCCCTTGTTCCTTTGTTCCCTGCTTCGCCACCGCAACCGCCACCTGCGCCGCTACACGCGTATTGTTGTGCAGCAGCGCGATATTCGTCTCCAGGCTGCGGCCGCCGGTTTCTTGCAGCATGGCCGCCAGCAAAAACGGCGTGACCTGCGCGCCTTGTACGCCGGCCAGATTCGCCTCAGCCAGCGCGCGGGCGATCGCGGCCTCGACCTCCTCCGTGGGCAGCGCGGCCGCTTTGGGCGGCGGCACGGCCAGCACCATTCCACCGCCACCGCCGATCCAGCGATGAGCCTGCCACAGCGCGGCGACCTCCTCGGGTGTGTCGGCGCGGGCGGTTACGCGCAGGCCGCTCGACTCGGAGTAGAAGGCCGGGAACTCGTCGGTGCCGTAGCCAACCACGGGCACGCCCAGCGTTTCGAGCACCTCAAGCGTCGCCGGCAGATCCAGGATCGATTTGGCTCCCGCGCAGACGACCAGCACCGGCGTGCGGCCAAGCTCGGTCAGATCGGCTGACACGTCCCAGCTCTCGGTTGCGCCGCGATGCACGCCGCCGATGCCGCCCGTGGCAAAAACCTCGATTCCTGCGACGTGAGCCAGCGCCATCGTTCCGGCGACTGTGGTCGCGCCGTCCTGCCGGGTTGCGATCGCCAGCCCAAGATCGCGGCGCGACAGCTTGAGCACGTTCTGGCCCAGCGCGAACCGCTCGATCGTCGCGTCGTCCAGGCCGATCGAGGGCACGCCGCGCACCACACCGATCGTCGCGGGCTGCGCGCCATGCTCGCGCACCGTGGCCTCAAGCGCGTAGGCCGTCTCCAGGTTGCGCGGATGCGGCAGTCCATGCGCGATCACCGTCGATTCGAGCGCGACGACCGCGCCGCCTGTTGTCAGCGCCTGCTGAATAGCGGGTTGTATCTCTAGTCGTGTCATAGGTTCCATCCTTTGGCGCAAGTGTACTCATACCCTGGCGAGTGCGCAACTTGCTTGACAAGCGCCATGCCAGCCGCTATGATTCGCGCCAACGACCATGACGGAGATCAGTACGCTGGAAGCCAGCACACAGCGAGCCGCCGATAGTGTAAGCGCGGCAGCCGGAACCAGCCGAATCCACTCCCGAGTCGAAGATGTACCAGCCAGAGCGATGTTTTTCCTCGTCTCAGCACTGATCGCGCGGCTCTAAGTCTTTTCCGGTTCGCCTCCGTTAGCGGGCGCTTCAAGGTCGTCGATCGCGCGGTCGGCGGCGAATGAGGGTGGCACCACGAAGATCAATCCTTCGTCCTTCACGGACGGAGGTTTTTTTAATTGCTGGCAAATGGAGAAACAAGGACATGATCAGTACGCAACCGCTGCGACGCGGCGCGGCCTCGCAGGCAACCGCCCATCCGGTAATCTCGGTCGTTGCTCCGGTTTATAACGAGGCGCCAACGCTGCCGCTGTTCTGCGAGCGGGTGATCGCGGCGCTGGAGCCACTGGGCGAGCCATTCGAGGTTGTGTTGATCAATGACGGCAGCCGCGACGGCTCGATGGACGTGATGCGCGAGCTGCACGCCGCCGACGATCGGATCAAGGCCGTGAACTTTTCGCGGAACTTTGGCCATCAGCTGGCGATCACCGCCGGGATCGACTATGCGCGCGGCGATGCCGTGGTTGTGATCGACTCGGACCTGCAAGATCCGCCCGAGGTCATCCCGGATCTGGTGGCGAAGTGGCGCGAGGGCTACGGGATCGTCTTTGCGCAGCGCTCGGAGCGCGAGGGCGAGACCTGGTTCAAGAAGACGACGGCCTCGTTCTTCTACCGGCTGATCCGCAAGATCACCAATGTCAACATTCCGGTCGATACCGGCGATTTCCGGCTGATGGATCGCAAGGTGGTCGATGCGCTGACGCAGATGCGCGAGCATCACCGCTTTATGCGCGGGCTGTCGGTGTGGGTCGGCTTCAAGCAGACCGGCGTGGAGTACCGGCGCGCGCCGCGTCATGCGGGCGAGACCAAATACCCGATCAGCAAGATGGTCCGCTTTGCGCTCGACGGCATCACCAGCTTTTCGTATCTGCCGCTTCAGCTGGCGACCTACTTCGGCTTTTTCGTGGCGCTGATCAGCATGATCGCGCTGGTGGCGGTGATTATTCTGCGTCTGACCGGATCGCAGGCTAATTTCTACGGCCAGGCCTCGACGCTGGTGAGCGTGCTGTTTCTGGGCGGCATTCAGCTGATCTTCCTGGGCATCATCGGCGAGTACCTGGGCCGGATCTACGACGAGGTCAAACGCCGACCGCTCTACATCGTCTCGGATGTGCTGGGCCTGAACGAGAAGCAGGAACAGGAAAGCGACCTATGAGCGGCTACACACCGATTCTCGCCACGCTGGGCTATATCGTCTCGCCGGATGGTCGCCAGGTGCTGCTGGTGCATCGCAACAAGCGCCCCGACGATCTGCATTATGGCAAGTACAACGGCCTGGGCGGCAAGCTGGATCGCGACGAGTCCGTGACCGACTGCATGAAGCGCGAGATTCTTGAGGAGTCCGGCCTGCACGTCGAGGCGATGACGCTGCGCGGCATGATCAACTGGCCCGGCTTCGGCAAGAACGAGGAAGACTGGTTCGGCTTTATCTTTCGCATCGATCGCTGGAGCGGCACGCCGCACGAAGGCAACCACGAAGGCACGCTGGAATGGGTCGATCGCGAGCGGCTGCTGGATCTGCCGATGTGGGAGAGCGACAAACATTTTCTGCCGATGGTTTTTGACGACTCGCCGGCCGTGTTTCATGGCGTGATGCCCTACCAGAACGGTCATATGGTGGCGTGGAGCTATGAGCGTTATTAAGCGAAGGAATCACCACTATGCTAGACATTAAATTGATCCGTGAGCAGCCCGATCAGGTCAAAGAAGGCATTCGCCGGCGCGGCGACGATCCCGCGCTGGTCGACGAGGTGCTGCGGCTGGATGCTCGCCGCCGCGAGCTGCTGAGCGAGGTTGAGCGGCTCAAAGCCGAGAAGAACGCGGCCTCCAAGGCGATCGGCAAGATCAAAGATCCCGAGGAGCGCGCCCAGGCGATCGCCGCGATGCGCAACCAGGGCGATCGCATTCCTGAGCTGGACAAGGAGGTCGCGGAGGTCGAGGCGGCGCTGCAAACGCTGATGCTGGTGCTGCCGAATCTGCCGCATCCCGACGTGCCGGTCGGCACCAGCGAGGAAGACAACATCGTCGTGCGCACCGAGGGCACGCCGCGCGAGTTTAGCTTTACGCCCAAGCCGCACTGGGAGCTGGGCGAGCAGCTTGGCATCATCGATTTTGAGCGCGGCGTAAAGCTGAGCGGTAGCCGCTTCTTTGTGCTCAAGGGCGCGGGCTCTCGGCTTCAGCGCGCGCTGATCGCCTGGATGCTCGACGTACACATTAGCCAGCACGGCTACACCGAGATCACGCCGCCGTACGTGGTGAAAGAAGAAGTGCTGGTCGGCACGGGCAATCTGCCTAAGTTCGGCGAGAATCTGTTTCGGATCGAGGGCGTGGACCTGACGCTGATTCCGACCGCCGAGGTACCGGTGACGAATCTGTACCGCGAGGAGATTCTCGATCCGGGCACGCTGCCGATCTATCACGTGGCCTACACGCCCTGCTGGCGCAACGAGCAGATCAGCGCCGGCCGCGATGTGCGCGGCATTAAGCGCGTGTACCAGTTCGATAAAGTCGAGATGGTCAAGTTTGTCACGGCTGAGACTAGCTACGACGAGCTGACGACGCTGGTCGACAACGCCGAGGATATTTGCAAGGCGCTCAAGATTCCCTACCGGCTGCTTCAGCTCTGCACCGCCGATCTGGGCGTCGCGACCATGAAGTACGATCTTGAGCTGTTCGCGCCCGGCTGCGGCGAGTGGCTGGAGGTCAGCTCCTGCGCCAACTTCGGCGACTACCAGGCTCGCCGCGCGAACATTCGCTATCGCCCTGAGCCGAACGCCAAGCCTGAGTTTGTGCACACGCTCAACGGCTCCGGCCTGGCGCTGCCCCGCGTGATGATCGCGATCATGGAGAATTACCAGCGCGAAGACGGCTCGATCGAGGTGCCCGAGGTGCTGCGGCCATACATGGGCGGCATCGAGGTAATCACGGCGCAGTAAGCGATCGACAGCAACCGGAGGCGGCGATCAGGGAATGCCTGGTCGCCGCTTTTTTGATTCAGGAATGATTCGGCAGCCCGGCCAGAAATTCCCCGAGAATATCGACATGATCTTCGTTGAGCGGCTCGGCCAGCGCCTCGGGCAGCGCCGCCAGGATCGCCTCACGATCCGCGCCGTGCCGGTCCACCAGGCCGCCGATCTTGCGCAGCAGTGCGGCCTCGGCCTGGATCTCCGCTCGCGTCATCGGCTGGGGATGGTGGCCTGCGAGGTAGCACTCGGCGTCGAAGCTCAGCAGCCGATCCAGCAGCGGAAACAGCTTCGGCGTAGTGTAGTGCCGCGCGGGAGCGTAGATCGCCGGGTAGAGGCAGTCGCCCAGAAAGACGATGCGATCCTCGGGCACGTAGACGACCACCGAGTCCGCTGCGTGGTCGCCGCCCACATGCACGATGCGACAGGTGACGCCGCCCAGATCCAGCTCGATCTCGTCGCGAAAGCTGATCTCAGGCGGGCGAATCACCAGATCTGATCGATCCGGCAGCTCGGCCTTGATCATATCGCGGCAAAACTCGATCTCAACACCAGCCGCGACGCGCGCGTCCAGCGCAGTATCGCTCCAATCCTGGGCTGCCATCTCGGCCACGATGCGGCGCGTCTCCTCGTGGGCAAAGGTCGGCAGATCAAACGCCGCCGTGCCGAACACATGATCCCAGTGCCAGTGCGTCAGCGCCACAAACGACGGCGTGACCGCCAGGTTTGACAGCTCGCTCAAGAGAATATGGGCATGAGCCAGCGAGTTTCCCGCGTCGACAAGTAGTGTGCCGCGCTGCCCGACGATCGCGCCCAACGTCGGCCGATCCGTGGTCGAGTCAGGCGAAAGCCAGTAGGTGTGCTCGGCGATTCGGTTGAAGGTATGGTTGATCACAGGTAATTTCCAGTTCCAGGAGTTTTGCCTGCGGATTGTAGCACAGCCTTCAACTGGTCCTGAAATTGCTATACCAGCAGCAGCGACTACACACTTCTACAGCTTTACTCGTACTCAAAAGGATCAAAGATATGAGACAGGCCAGCTCATCTGTGCGGCAGGTGAAGGATCAGGCAGAACAAGCGGCGCAGCAGGCGGCGGCGAATCCGTGGGTGGAGCGTCTAGCGCGGCTGGGATTCGTGGCCAAGGGCATTGTGTATATCACGATCGGCGCGCTGGCAACGCGAGCGGCGCTCGGCTCGGGCGGCACAACCACAGACTCGCGCGGCGCAATCGAAACGCTGGGTCACCAGCCGTTTGGCCGCGTGCTGCTCGGCGTGCTGGCGGTAGGCCTGCTTGGCCACGCGCTATGGCGCTTCGTCGAGGCGGCAGTCGATCCCGGACGCAGCGGTACTGACGCAAAAGGTCTGGCCAAGCGCATCGGCTACGCGGGAGTCGGCGTGGCGTATATTGGGCTGGCGCTGACGGCGGTGCAGCTTATGCGCGGCGCGAACGATGCAGGCGGCAACTCGACGGCGGACTGGACCGCGCGGCTGATGGATCAGCCCTTTGGCCGCGTGCTGGTTGGTCTGGTCGGACTGGGCGTGATCGGCATCGGGCTGTACCAGCTCTACCAGGCGTACAGCGCGAAGTTTAAAGAGAAGCTCAAGCTGGGCGAGATGAGCCGCACCGAGCAGGAGTGGACGATTCGCAGCGGGCGCTTTGGTCATGCTGCGCGCGGCGTGGTCTTCGGCATCGTCGGCGGCTTCCTGGTGCAGGCGGCGCTCCAGTACGATCCGCAAAAAGCGCAGGGTCTAGGCGGCGCGCTTCAGGCGCTGGCGGCGCGGCCGACGCTCGGTCCGTGGCTGCTGGGGATCGTGGCGGTGGGGCTGGTTGCCTACGGGGTGTATATGCTAATCAGCGCGCGCTACCGGCGGATTTTTTACGGGTAGTCGTTGGCGGCGAATCAGGCGCTCACTCTCTATTGATCAGGCCCTCACCCCGCTTCGCTGCGCTCAGCACCCCTCTCCCGTTGCGACAGGAGAGGGGTTTTTTGGTACTCCTTTGTTCTTGGTTCTGTTGTTCTTTGTTCTCCTAGGTTCTTGGTTCAGGCCCTCATCCCCTAGCCCCTTCTCCCGCTGCGGCAGGCGAAGGGGGAATTTATTTGTTGGTACTTTTTTGTTCGTTTGTTCTCTTGTTCGTTTGTTCTTTCGTTAGGTTCTTGGTTCTTCCGTTAGGTTCTAGGTTCTCCGTTCTCCTCCGTCGAACCGTTTCCCACGATCGGCGGTATACTTAAGTAAAATCGATCGCAGCGACCAGTCCCCCCAAAACGGCTTCGCGATCGAAATCCCCAGCGGCAGGAGGACCAGTGACAACATATCCTTGGCGTGCTGCGCTGACGCGGTGGGGCGATGCACTTTTCAGGCTTGCTCTGCTGCTCACCGATGACCGAACAGCCGCTGAGCGTGCAACAATTCAGGCTTTCACGCGAAGCTTTGCCAGACCAAGCGAAGATTCAGAGACGGCGCTCTATGCCGCGCTGCTTCAGCACAAGCCAGGGCGGCGCAATCCGCTGCGGCGGCGCAGCTTGCCGCGCGTGCTGGATCGCATCGCGCCGACGGACCGCGTGCTGCTGGGAGCGTGGCTGCTGCGCGACATCGACGGGCCGCGACTGCTGGCGATTGCGGGACAGCCGGCAGAGGTCGTGCTGCCCCGTCTGGCAGCGGCAGTTGAGCCGTTTCTCGACGTCGAGGACTCGCCGGCTGCCGACACCGACTCCCGCCAGATGTTCGAGCACTGGCTGCGGCGACGGCTGGGCTTAGCTCCGGCCACAGCGATCGAAGGGACAGCCTACGATCGGACGCAGAGCAACGAGTGGCAGGCCGCGCTGGATGAGCTGCGGCAAACACTGCGTGATGCGGTCGGCAAGCAGCACCTCCCGACAACCTGTGTCGAGCAGATCGAGATCGAGATGCTTGAGCCGCGCGCGGACGAGCAGACGCGCTGGTGGCAGCAGCGGGCCGCGATCATCGGCGCGCTGGCGGTGGTGCTGGCGCTGATCTGGATCGTCAAGCCGTGGCAGCAGGGCCTGAACGGGCCGGCGGGCGCGGCGCTCACCTCCAAGGAGCTGGTTCAGAAAACGCTGGATGGCTGGACAACCACGCCGGTCACCGGCACGCTGCATCTGAAAGTCGTCGCGAGCGAGCCGCGTCTCGGGCAGCGGCCGCTGACCACCGATGTCTGGCTGACCGCCGATAGCCCGCAGCATCGCGTCGAGGTGCGCAACGGCAACTCATTGATCGAGTGGCAGATCGGCGACGACAAGAATAAGCTCAGCTACGCCGCCTTTCCGCTCTCCTCCTCCTGTGAGTGGGCCGTCGAAGCCTCGGTGCTGGATCAAACGGCGCGCACCTTTTCGCTTTCGGCGGAGCAACAGCGCGCGGCGCGTGATGCAGCCCTGACACGCGGCGCCTACGGACAGGGCTACATCGCGCTTCAGGCCGCGCTGGCCGCGCCCGACCTGCGCTCGTTCGGCACGCGCATCGAGGGCAAGACCACGCTGCTGGTGCTCGGCTTCACCGATCGTCGCAGCACGCCGGAGCGCAAGCTGCTGCTGTGGATCGATCCCGCGAGGTACATGCTACATGCGGTACGCGAGGTTGCGGATGCCGGCGGACAGTCGAATGCACACGATCTGTGGCGGCTGCAAAGCAGCGAGGAGCTGGAGATCAAGATCTCGGCGGTGCCGCCGTCGTGGCCCGGACAAACGCAGCGCCGAGAGCAGCTGCTGGACCCGCGCTGTCCTGGCCTTGATCGAGATCATATTTTGAGCCTGCGCTCGTTTCTGAGCAGCCGCTGGTGGAACTTTCAGCAGTGGTATCTGCCTGCCGAGCCGCCGAAAGATACCGAGTTCGCCGCGCTGGTCACGCCTTCGTTCGCCGCCTCGGGCATCCTTGACGGCGGCCTGGTCAGCGCGATCTTTGTCGGCGATGATCGCTGGCTCCAGCTGCAAATGGTTACCCGCGATTCCAGCCCAACTACTGGCATAGACCGCAATGGCTGGCGCGTAAGATTCGATCAAGAGAGCGGGATGCTGCGCGGCAGCGCGTGCCGGCGCTTCACCGACACACGCAGCGGCTTTTGTATCCCATCGATCACCTTCAGGGCGCAGGGCTGGACGCAGGAAGAGCTGCTGACGCTGGTCGAGTCGTTCCGGCCGCTTGATGGACAGACCTGGCTGCAATACAACGATTTATTCCTCGACCCACAGCCGCTCACCGCCGACGCTCAGCCTGTGGTGGAGCAGTCGGTCGCCGCGATTCAGCAGCTCAAGCAGGGATCGCTCTACAGCGTCGCCGAGGGACGCGCCCGCGTCGATCCCAATCAGCCCAGGTATCAAGATCCGTATCACATACCGCTGGAGCTGATATATCCCGCTCGTACCACACACGAGCAGTGGCTGGATTTTGCCGACAGCCAGCTTGCACGCTATCGCACTATCATCAAGAATCCTCAGGGCGAGCTGCTTTCTACCCGGATCAACGATGGCAAGCAGTATAGTGAATATTACTTGCCCACCACGACGCTCTGGCGCTCTCCTGCCAATAGCTTCGACGGCAATACGCCGACAACGTCCTGGCTCGGCGAAGAGCTGCTCTTCTCGCTGCTCACGAGCCGGGAGCCGATTACCATGCGCAAAGACGGCGACGGCTGGCTGCTGGAGCAGGCGTTTTATGAGCAGCCGAATCAAGATGGCTGGTTCGACGATCGCTATATCAGCGTATCGAACGTGAGGGCCTGGATTGAAGATCTAACGGTGCGCGAGTTCACTCGTCGCATCTGGATCGATCCCGCAACCTCGCTGCCGCTCAAGGCGGCGATCGTTCAGCGTGATGCACAAGGCAACGAGAACGAGATTCTCGGCATCGACATCAGCGTGCAGCCGCAGCCCGAGCCGTTTGCCGATCAAACCTTTAGCTTGCCGGAGCTGCCGCCTGATACCATCACGTTTCAATCCGATCAAACCTCTCAGTCGATCGTAGTCAAGGACACACTGCCGAGCGCGCCTCCGGCTCGCTGGCTGGTCTGGAACGACAGCGGCGTCGAAGTCGTTCGCCAGCTTGGTACATTCAATAGTGGTGCCTTTGCGCTGGAAGATCGAACCACGTTGATCTACCAGGTGATCAACACTGCGATAACCGATCTTGATGGATCAGGCATGATCCATGCGACCAGGTATCGCATCCAGGCAGGTGAAGCAACGGTCGTGCTGCGACAGGGACCGCGCGACATGCTGCGCTATAATTTGCGCACTCAGACCGGGTATGAGCTGTCGAACACCAGCGGACAGAGCTGGGCAGAGAGCAAGGCGCTCTCGGCAACGATCGCGGGAGAGCCGCGCACCGTCTGGCTACTCAGAGCTGGCAATCAGGCCATGCTCGTGTTCGAGATCGACGATCTGCTGGTGCATATCCAGGCGCCTGATGCAGAGGTGCTTGAGCAGAGCGTGCTCCCAATGCTCTCGAAGCTGGAGTGGGCCGCATCCACCAGCACACCCTGAGCTTTCATCTCCTCAACCCGAGCACGCTGTAAGCAGCCAAAGCTTCACAGCGTGCTTTTTTGTTGCCCGCCCATCCGCACTCTCTCACCTCCGATCAGCCTTGCCTAGGCAATCTCGGACCTACCTGCCTGCAATGTTCTTCCGGCAAGCTGCGTGGTTTTGCCGATGTAGCCGTGCTCCCGGCGTGATACATTCTCCCAAATAGACTATTTTTAAACTATTGTGGTGCGGGAATGGCCCTCACCCCCGGCCCTGCGGGCAAACAAAGGAACCAGGGAACAAAGGAACAAAGACTCTCGGTTCTTGGTTCTTTCGTTTTGTTCTTCTGTTCCTTTGTTCTTTTGTTCGTCAAAAGGAGGAAAAGCTCATGCCCCATCGATTAACGCGTCTGGTGAGCGCGCTGCTGGGTACCGTGCTGCTGCTGAGCCTGGTGTTTTTGAACGTGACGCCGACGCAGGCGCTGGCACCGGCCTGGCAGCCGAACACAGCCTACGCCGTCAACCAGCTGGCCTCGTACAACGGCATCGACTACAAGTGCATCCAGGCGCATACCTCGCTGACGGGCTGGGAGCCGCCGAACGTGCCCGCGCTCTGGCAGCCGCAGTCATCCACGAATCCCACCGCGACGCCTGTCCGTACCGCAACGCCGATCCGTACGGCGACAGCAACGCCGATCCGCACAGCCACACCAACGCCGATCCGCACGCCAACCGCGACACCGCCGGGACCGACGCCAACTTCGCCGCCCAGCGGCAGCCTGCCCAAGCGTGTGATCGTCGGCTACTGGCATAACTTCGACAATGGCTCCGGCTTTATTCCGCTGCGCAACGTATCGCCGGCGTTCGATGTGATCAACGTCTCGTTTGCCGAGCCGACCGGCAGCGCGCCCGGCGTGATTGGCTTCACGCCCTACAACTACACGGCCGCCGACTTTAAGGCGGACGTGGCGTATCTCAAGAGCCGAGGCAAGAAGGTATTGATCTCGATCGGCGGCGCGAACGGCACGGTGCAGCTTACCACCACAACTGCGCGCGATAACTTCGTCAACTCGATGACCTCGATCATTCAGACCTATGGCTTCGACGGCATGGACATCGATTTCGAGGGTCACTCGCTCTATCTCAACCAGGGCGACAGCGATCTGCGCAATCCGACAACGCCGGTGATCGTCAATACCATCGCGGCGATCCGCAGCGTGCGCAATCGCATCGGCTCAAGCTTTGTGCTGACGATGGCTCCCGAGACCTTTTTTGTGCAGGTCGGCTACACCTTCTACGGTGGCAGCTGCATCTCGTGCGACAACCGGGCGGGCGCGTATCTGCCGGTGATCCATGCTCTGCGCGATATTCTGACGCTGCTGCATGTGCAGCACTATAACTCGGGGCCGATCCGCGCGCTGGATAACACCTACTACAACATGGGCAACGCCGACTTCCATGTCGCGATGGCCGATATGGTGCTACAGGGCTTTCCCGTCGCCGGCAACGCCAACAATTTCTTCCCGGCGCTGCGGCCCGACCAGGTCGCGATCGGGCTGCCGGCGAACGTCAACGCGGGCAACGGCTTTACCTCCGTGGCCGAGGTGCAAAAGGCGCTGGACTACGTCGTCAAAGGGCAGTCCTTCGGCGGCAGCTACCGGCTGCGCAGCACCAGCGGCTACGCCGGCTTCCGTGGCCTGATGACCTGGTCGATCAACTGGGATGCCTTCAACAACTTCGAGTTTTCGAGCCGGCATCGGACCTATCTCAACAGCCTGCCCTGATCGATCTACGATTCGGCGGCACCAGCAGGGGGAGCGATTGCTCTCCCTGTTTTTGTTGTCACGCCCAGCCGCGACACGCACCGCGCCGCTCGATCCGCGCTAGTACTTCACGCCGCCGCCGATGGTCCCGCAGCGTCTGGTCGCCGCGCCCGCTCGATGCTACAATCCGCGCTGCACCACATTCGATCGCCTCAGGAGTACAGCTTCTCATGCAGCCCACGCAAGATCTTGCATTTAAGTTTCACTATGTTCGTAACGGACAAAACCAGGGTATGTTCGCCCGCAAAGGCAGCCTGACCACGTTCGGCCTGACGCTCAACGATGAGCTGCTTGCCTTCGACGATATTCTACGCACCTACTCGGCCGGCAAGCGGCTGGTGCTGATGCTCTCCCAGAACGCTCAGTCAACGCTTAACCTGCCCAAGGGCGTGCTCGACGAAGGCGGGATTGTGATCGAGACCAAGCTCGATCTCGCTCAATCTATCAAGCGCCGGATCGACCAGGTCATATCGCGACGCAACGCCGAGCTGCATCGCCAGCAGCTGCTTCAGGAAGACAGCGAGTACGCCTTTCGCGCGGTGGACTGCGCTCACTGCGGCTCGGTGATCGATGTCTCCGGCCTGGAGCGCACGGCGTATGTGTACTGCAACTACTGCGAACATCTGCTGGATCAAAACGGCCAGGCGATCGCGCCCGACGGGACGTACACGACCTGTCCCGAGTGCTCGATGTTTGATCGGGTGAAGTCGTACACCGAGTTTTATTTTTATTTCCTGGTCTTCGTGTACGGCTTCTCGTATAAGCAGCGCCGCGTCTGTGATCGCTGTGCCCAGGATGTTTTCGGCAAAACCTTCTGGCTCAATCTGCCGTTTCTGCTGGGGCTGCCCTGGTCGATCGCGATCAAGGTGCGCTCGACAGCAGGCCGCGATGCGGGACTGCAAGCGCTGCCCAAGGCCAACAAGCTGGCCCGTCGCGGACGCTACCCCGAGGCTGTGCCGCTCTACGCGCAGATGAATGCGCGCTATCCCGAGCATCCCGGCCTGCTGATGAATCAGGGCATCGGCCTGCTGTCGAGCAGCGATGCCAGCGGCGCGAACGAGTATTTCAGCCGGACGCTCAAGTCGTGCAGCAATTACACGCCGGTGCTGCGGCTGCTCCATCAAATCACCGCCGCTCAGCAGCAAGCGAATAATTCCTAGACCGCAGGAAACCACGCAGCCGCGTCGCCCTTGAGAGAGCAGACGCGGCTGTGTCATTTAAGCGCCGATCGATCTATCCGCCTATCCGCGTGAGCGAATGTCCAGCAGCTCGACCTCGAAGATCAGACTGGCGTTGGGCGGGATCACGCCGCCGGCGCCACGCGCGCCGTAGCCATACTCCGGCGACAACGTAAGCCGCGCCTTGTCGCCGACGCGCAGCTGAGCAACGCCCTCATCCCAGCCGCGAATCACCATGCCCTGCCCGAGCACAAACTCGAAGGGCTGCCCGCGATCAACTGAGCTATCGAACTTCTTGCCGTTGGTCAGCCAGCCGGTGTAGTGCACGACGACGACGTCGCCTGCTTTGGGCGAGGCGCCCTGCCCCTCGGCCAACTTCTCGATCTGCAATCCTGATGAAGCCATTGCTCCTCCTTGTCCTGCCGGCGCTGCGCAATGATCACACCGCCGGCGCTCACGGCCAGCCGTCCTGGCGACCTGTCGCGCTAGATTATACGCGATGTGACGGGAGAACAAAGAACCAAGAACCAAGAACCAAGAACCAAGAACCAAGAACCGAACGGGAAACAAGGGAACAAACGAACTAACGAACAAAGTACTGAATCTTCCCCCTCGCCTGCCGCAGCGGGAGAGGGGGACGCAGGGGGTGAGGGCCTGCCAAAGAACCTAGAACCCAGAACCCAGACCAAAGCAAGTACCAAAAATTCCCTCGCCTGTCGCAACCGAGGCCGAAGCCGGCCGAGGTTCGGGGAAGGGGAAGGAGCGAAGCGACAGGGGTGAGGACCAGGCGAAAGAACAAGAGAACAAGGAAACAAAGGAACAAAAGAGTTTTGATATCAGCGTTTTGTTCGTTTGTTCCTTCGTTCCTTTGTTTGCCCGCAGGGCCTATTCCGGCAAGCTCTGCAAGGTCCGGCGAATCCAGTAGGCGATCGCCCCTGCCAGCGGCCGCCGGGCTGCCGGCTCCACGCTTTCGACGATGTGGTAGTAGCTCACGGCCTGATGCAGCGATCCCAGCGGCTCGGCGAGTCTCCACAGCTCGCGCAGTCGCTCGATCGGCGCGTAGCTGGTCCACTGCTCAAGGTAGGCATCACGCAGATCCAGCGCTGCCTCGGCGTCGAGACTCTCCTCCGCAGCTTCAAGCATCGTCACTAGATCAAAGAACGGATGCGTCAAACAGCCATCGGTCCAGTCGAAGCAGAGATAGCGACCGTCGTGCAGCGCGATGTTTCCGCCATGCAGGTCGCCATGAGCCAGCGTCTGCGGCACGTCGCCGCCTTCCAGCTCGCGGCACATCTGCTCGACACGCGGCCGCAGCGACTCAACCTGTTGCCGCTCCTCATCCGACAGCCGATCCAGCGCCTCGGGCTTGCTCAGCAGCGACTCAACCTCAAGCGCCAGTCGAGCCAGCCGCCGATCAACACCGCCGATCGCCAGCACACGCTCGGGATGCGCGGCAAATGATTGCTGGACCTGGCTATGCAGTCGCAGCGCGGTCTTCCATGCCTCGCGCTCAGGCGTCTGATGCAGGCCCGGCCCGACATCCGCGAGCAGCATCCAGCTCTGTTCCCAATCGATCGCCAGCGGTGCCGGGACATAGCCAGGATGCTCGGTGGCCAATGTCGCCATCAGCCTGGGCTCGTCGCCAAAGAGCGCGCGCCGCGACGCAACCTTGAAGTACATATCTCCGCCTGTAGTGCGGGCACGTAAGACGCAGGAAAGGCCCCAGCTTTTGACCTGCTCAACCGGCGTGCTCAACTGGTAGCCGCGCTGTGTAAGCTGCTCGTGTATCCAGTGCTCCGCCGACGCAAACCAGCCCGGCTGATCCCAGGCCGGACGCAGCTCGTCGCCCTGATCGTCGAAGTAGGCGGCGACGGCAGTATGTAGATCAGGATCGGGAAGCGTCAGCTCGTTCAGCGCTTCTCGGCCAATCCAGCGCGCGTCGGCGGGCGGCGTCCAGGAGCGATCGCGTGGCTCCAGGACGTAGAGCGCGCTCAGCTGCTGCGTCTCATGGTCGCTCTTGCTCCAGGCGCAGCGCAAAACGATGCTGTCAAGAGCAAGGTTTTCGCGAATCGCGAGGATCACCTGCTCAAGCTCCGGTGTCCAGATCCGCCCGTCCATCTGGATGTGCGGCAAGGTCAAGCCTTCTGCGTTAGGAAGCACCAGCACGCCGGGCTCGCTCGGATGCTGAATGATCGCGTAAAGATGTGTGTACCATTGCGGCGGTGTGGTGCTCATGGTGTGCTCCTGTGCAGCTTGCGGCAACGCGCGGTTTTCTGGCGCGAGTGGTAAAGGTCGTATCGAGCGGCAAGTGTAGAAGAAATCCGGCAGCGGCACACCCGACTTTTCGCCGATGTTGATCTGGCCCAAAAGACAAAGCGCACAAAGATCAAGCGGCTGCCTGTCTGTGCGCTTGCGGGTATGCTCTCGTGTGTTGAGGGTTCAGCTAGAAATGAAACGCCGGATTACTTATTCCGACCTACCTTCACCCAACCCTTAGCCGCTCACCGTGTACGACGCCGACATCTCCGGCGGCTGGCGCAGCGTCTGATACACCGTACAGTAGCGCTCGGTCAGCGCCAGCAGCTTGTCCAGCTTCTCGGGCTCGGCGTCGGTGTCGAGATCGAAGCGCAGCCGAATGTTTTTCAGCCCGACCGGCGCATCCTTGGTCACCGAGAGCGTGCCGCGCATGTCGAGATCGCCCTCGGCAGAGACGGTGCCGCCCCGCACATTCACACCGATCGACGTCGCCACGGCGCGCAGCGTCACGCCGGCACACGCGATCAGCGCCTCAAGCAGCATATCGCCGGAGCAAGCCGCGAGACCATCGCCGCCCGCCGCCGGATGCAGCCCGGCCTCGACCAGCACCTTTCCAGTCTCGATGCGGCAGGTCAGACCCTCGCCGAGCTGGCCCTTGGCTTTGAGCGTAATCAGCGCAGTCTCCGGCGCTTCCCGGTATTTATCCTTCAGCGGCGCTTGCAGCGCGCGCAGCTCCTCGGTATTCACGATCAAACTCCTTAATCACTCCCAACGCCGCGCGTTGGCTGGAAAATCGTCGCTCTGCGGCGGAACGACACAAAATAGATGGCCGCTGGGATCGCGCATGATCCACCAGCGCTCGATCTGCCGCTCACGAGTCGCGCCGAGCGCTTCGAGCCGCCGAACCTCGGCCTCGACATCGTCGGTCTCGAAGTCGAGATGAATCCGGCTCGGCCCATCGATGCGCTGGAGATCGAGCAGCAGGCCGTCGACTGCTCCCGGCAGCGGGACGTAGGGATCGGTCGGATCATCAGGATGCTTCGGAGCAACGCCGAGCGCGCCGCTCCAAAAGCGCACGCTATCATCCATCGTGCTCGCGTCGCAGTCAATCAGAATCGCGCACAAACGGCTATGATGCATTGTACACACTCCTTGAGTTTTAGGTCGCACCGGCGATGCTTCAAAAGCTTACGCCGAGGCCGCACGGGGAGCGCTCAACTTCTGTGCCAGCAGCTGCTCGAAAACAGGACGCTGCTCCGGCGTGAACGCACGCTTCGGCACGATCTGAAACATGTTTTTGTTGATCGCGAAGATCAGCAGATACGCATCCGGTGTTTCGATCACGCGCTGAAACGTTCCCCAATCCATCGTCGACTCGCCATGAGCTGTGCTGACCGCGATGCGATCTTCGGTGACGCGCCAGGTCATCTCGACGCGCAGCCGCTCATTGCGCTGAACCTGCCGGCCCGCCATCCAGGGCACGATCAAAAACAGCACAGTCACATACAAGAGCAGCGGCAGTCCTGCGGACACGACAAACAGCAGCGGCGAAACGTAGAACGCGCTCCACTGGATGATCGCTAAGAGCGCCAGGAGCAGCAGAAAGATCCAGGTTGATGGACGACGCAGGTAGTACCATCGGGCGTTACGTACAAACTCGTCTCTGGTCAGCGCAAAGCGAAACTCAAGCGGCTGAGTCATAGCAAGCTCCATCGGCTAGCGATCCACCTGGTCTCCTTCTCGCAATCCGCTTGCAAGTGTAGCAGACGCGGGCAAACAACTGAACAAAAGAACAAGCGAACAAGGGAACAAAGGAGTTTTGATCGTTTGTGCTGGGTTCCTGGCCCTCATCCCCTGTCGCTATCGCGACGTCCCCTTCTCCCGCTGCGGCAGGCGAAGGGGAAGAACGGTACTTGCTTTTGTTCTGTTGTTCTCGGTTCTTGGTTCTGTTGTTCTTTAGGTTCTTGGTTCTTGGTTCTTGGTTCTTCGGCTTGACCATCTCGCTCGTGCGTTCTACAATCCCAGCACGCATACACGAATGGTCCTGCACATGATCGAGCAGCTAGCCCCGACCGCCATCAGCCAGTTTATCCGCCTAGACGCTTGCCAGCGCTTCCTCTACTTTACGCTGCATCCCGAGACGACTCGCGAGCTGCGTGAGCGCTACGGCGCGCGCGTGCGGCCGCTCTCGCCGCTGCTCAAGCAGGCGGGCCAGCGCTTCGAGGATCAGGTCGTCGAGACTCTGCGCGGCAAGCATACGATCGTCGATCTGGCGCAGGGCGGTGTGCAGGCCACGATCGAGGCGCTGGCGCAGGTTGGACGCGAGCCGGTGATTTTGACGCAGGCGGCGCTCGAAGGCACGATCGGCGAGTGGAAATCGGCGGGCCGGGCGGATCTGATCGAGGCGATTCGTGACAAGCGCGGGCGGCTGCATGTGCTGATCGCCGATGTCAAGGCCAGCCGCGAGGAGCGCCTGGAGCACCGGGTGCAGGTCGCGATCTACTCGCTGCTGCTGACCGATCTGTGCCGTCGCGCAAAGCTGCCGCTGATCCGCATCGTCGGCGCGGTGGTACACCGCATGACTGCCGTCGATTTCGAGACGCTGCACGACCAAAACCTGTACTTCGACCTGGGGCCGTACCAGACGCTGGTGCTGGAGCTGATCGCCGGCGAGGACGGGCCGCTCAGCCAGGCGGCCAGCGCGGCGCTCGACGATCTGCCGTTTGCCCTGAGCGCGCTGTGTGACGGCTGCCAGTTCAACTCGATCTGCCTGCCGCGTGCCGCCGAGCGCGCCGATCTGGCCTTGATCGCGGACGTGACCAGAACCACGCGCAGCGCGCTGTTTGCCCAGGAGATCACCGATCTGCCGGCGCTGGCCGCGCTTAAGGAGCCTGACGCCGCCGGAAAGCTTCAGCCGGCTCCAGATCAGGCCGATCGGATCGGGCTGCTGCTACGCGACCCGGTGATCGCGCCGCATCTGGATCAGCTGATCGCCAGGGCGCGGGCCGTGCTGCGGCGGCTGGATGCAACAGTCCGCGCGCCGTCGCGACTGCCGGATTATCAGGCTTCGCCGCTGCCGGATCTGGCCGCGCATCCGCATCTGATCCAGATCTTTCTCGACGTGCAGGCCGACGACGTGACCGGCGATCTGTATCTCGCGGCGGCTTTGCTGCTCGGTTCCGGCGGTGAGCGGATCGTGACGCGCATGACTGACGTGCCGCCGACTGCTGCCGGCGAGGCCGAGCTACTCAACGATTGGGCCGGCGACATCGAGCTTGCGCTGCGCGAGATCGCTACCGACGACGCGCCGCCGCTGCATGTGCTGGTCTACGATCGTCGCGCTCAGCGGATCGCGCTTGAGGCCTGCGCCCGGCATGAGCAGCGCCATCCGCTGCTGGGCGTGCTGGTAGCCTGGCTTCAGGAGCGGCCCCAGATCGAGCGTGCGACCTGCGCCCGGCTGCGCGAGGTGATCGGCCAGCAGCGCAACCTCAGGCTCACCTGCGACTCGCTGTATGCCGTTGCGACCGAGGTCTGGGACGATGGGCAGCGCTTTTCGTGGAAGACCGCCGAGCGCGATTTTACGCGGCTCTTTCGTGCCGGCATCTTCGATAACGTTCAGCGCTTTGTGCGTGACGACGATGGCCTGAAAGCCGCGACGGCGCTGGCGGAGTCAAGCATCAGCCTTGAGGCGACCAGCCGCTTCAACAGCCAGATTCCCAGCGAGTACGCCTACGACATCTGGGCGGCAACCCCGAATAAGCCCGGACGCGACGATCTGCTGGCGTTTGCCGCGCAGCGACTGCGGGCGCTGGCACATCTCGCCGCCGCCTCACGTCGCCAGCGCAACCTGGATGTGCCGCAGCTGCCGCTTGAGCAGCTGCCCAGCGCGGCCGGACCTCGCGATCTCCGTAGCGCCCTGATCGAGTTTCTGGAGCTTGAGCACACCGCAGTGCTGGCCGATCTGCTGGCCCATGTGCGGCTGCCGATCGCCCGGCGAGTGCTGACGGGCCGCACCGCGCTGCTGGAGGCGATCATGGTCGAACCCAAGGGTGAGCCGCCGCTGGCGCGCTTTCGTCTGGTGGCGCAGCCGGGCAGCGGCGCGGTTCAGCCGCGCTTCAAAGTCGGCGATTGGGCCGTGCTCAACGAGGCCGTCGATGGGCTGAGCCCGTGGGAGATCATCCGTGGCCGGCTGGTGATCATCAGCGCGATCGACGAGGAGACCGTCGAGGTCGAGCTAACCTCGCTCAGCTCGGCCGGACAGTTCAAGTTCCACCACGACTCGAAGCTTCAGGTGCAGCTGCGCTGCCGCTACACGCTCGACGACATGGCCGACGATCTCCTGGGCGACAAAGTTCGCGCCGCGCTGGATCATCTCGCGACCAATCCGCTGGCTCGCTGGCTCGACGCGCCCGGCGATGCGACCACAAGCGTTACCTTCGACGATCAGGCGCTCGCCGCTGCCGCCGCCGATCTGATGACGCTCCATGCGCCCGCGCTGCCGACCGAGGCGCAGCAAAAGGTGATCGCGACCGGCGCGCAAATTCCGCTGCGGCTGGTGCAGGGACCGCCAGGCTCGGGCAAGTCGCGGACGCTGGGCCTGGCGGTGGTGGCGCGTCTGCTGGCGGCGGCGATGCAGGGACAGCCGCTGCGCATCGCGGTGACGGCCAAGACGCACAGCGCGGTTCAGGTAGCGCTGGACAGCATCGCGCGGGCCTGGCAAACCTGGTCCGCCGCTTCCGAGCCGCTGCTGCCGCTGGCCGACATGCCGATCGTTAAGCTCGGCGGCAGCTCGATCGCGCCGAGGGCCAGGGGCGTGCGCTGGGCCGATCCGCGCAAAAACGTCAAGGATCTGCGCTCGCTGCTGGGCGGCGCTGCCGTGATCGGCGG
>DASWTQ010000023.1:0-2106 GCA_036402055.1 Herpetosiphonaceae bacterium | reverse complement strand
GATCGGCATGACGATGTCGATGCGGATCGGCGCCGAAGCGCGCACAACGATCGGCCCGCTGATCAACCATCCTGTCTTCAATATCGAAGTCCAGCCGGAGGCAACCTTTGCGGAGCTGTGCAGGCAGGTGCAGAGCCGGATGTTCAGCTACTACAAATATCTTGATTTTCCATTCGAGTACTTCCACGAGCACCGCGCCGACTCCGCAGCGCCGGGCTCACTGTTTGACTTTTTGCTGAACTTCCACGAGCGGCCAGACGACTTGACGCGTGCTGCCGCGCAGCTACAAATCGAGCGGCTCAAGCTGAAGTACGCTACCCGGCCGATGATGCGCAGCATCACCTGCAATGTGTATGAGCAGCCGAGCGGAGAATTTATCTGCCAGCTGCGGATCAGGAAAGATCGCTTCGGCGACGCTGCGATCAGTACCCTGTCGGCGCGCATGGCCGATCTCGTCTCAACTATTCTTGAAGCACCCGGCACGCCGGCCATGACGATGGTCGAGCCTGTAGCCTCGGTGGAAAGCCCGGCGGCGCGACCATGATTGAGCCAGCGTTTGATCTTGAGCGGCTTGCGGCCAGCCGGCATATCTGTATTGTAGGACCACCCGGCAGCGGTAAAACAACGCTGGCCCGTCGCCTGGCAGGCATCCTCGATCGCCAGATCGTGCAGATGGACGATCTCCCATATGCGTTCTGGCTCCGGCACGGTCGCAACCCGAGCACGGCCGAGCTTCAGGCGGAGCTGAGCAAGGTACTTTCACGCGATCGGCTGATCACCGATGGCTTTTACTCCAGCACGATCGAGCAGCGCTTCACGACCGCCGATGTGATTGTGTACTATGATCTGCCGGCGTATATCTGTCTGCTGAGCGCGTTCAAGCGCGGCCTCAAAAATCTGTTTGTGCCGACATCGGCGCATGAGCAGACCAGGGACAATCTGCGCGCGCGGCTGGAGTATTGCTTCAAACCACGCCTGTACTGGCGCATCGCGCGTTTTCGTCGCGCCTATCACGCGGACTTGCAGCGCAGATTTGCGGCGCTGGCAGGCCAGAAGCAGATCATTATTTTACAAAGCCGGCAGCAGAGCAATCGTTTGATCGAGGCGCTAGAGGCGCTGCGGGCCGGGAGCTATTCTCGCAGCCAGCAGGACGATTCGCCGGGCAGCGTCCTGGTCGATCGAGCGAGTCATCAGCTATGAGCACGACCTTATACCAGCGCATTCGCGCAGAATACCTGCATATACAGGCGCAGCTTACAGCCACACGCCGATCGTTTCGCTTCGAGTACATGAATGCCCGCATTGCGCTGTATCCAGAGGCAGCCGGCTTTATCGATTGGGCGCGGCAACATTTTATTCCCGGCTATCTCACCATCTCCGACGGAGCCGGCGCCGATGCTGTGATCTCCACGACTCAAAGCCCGACGCTCCTCAGGCTGCTGGATGAGTGCTTTGCAGACTGGAAGTCGCAGACGCCATCCGAGACAGGCTATATTCGGCTGCCCCTCGACGATCAAACAGACATGATCTATGAGCAGCCGAGCGGACGGCACGCGCAGGGACACACCTATTGTTTGCTGTCGAAATCGCAGCGCCGGCTCGTGTTTCTGGCCGCCGGCGATCCGATCAGCCAGCATATGCTGACGATGCGGATCATGCGCAGCTTGTTCAAATACCTGCTGATCGAGCGTGGCTGGATACCGTTTCATGGCGCCTGCTGTATCAGCGGCGGCACGGGAATATGCATTACCGGCGATAAATTTGCCGGCAAGACGAGCACCCTGATCAATCTGTTAGCGGCAGGCGACGCGCAGCTTGTGACCAACGATAAGCTGATGCTGCGCGCGGCAGACGGTGTGCTTTCGGCGTGTGCGCTGCCGCATAAGATCGGGATTCGTGTCGGAACATTCATGGCTGATCCTACGCTGCGCCGCTGGCTGGCCGAAGCTGCCGATACAACCTATCCCAAACCTCGCCTCGCCGATCTGGAGAAGATGACCGCGACGACGACCGCCGCCGATCTCCCGTCACGCACAGAAAAGGTGTTCTTGATGCCCTACGAGCTGGCGCAGCTGTTTGGCGCGTCGGTTGCCGCCGCTGCACAGC
>DASWTQ010000022.1:0-3170 GCA_036402055.1 Herpetosiphonaceae bacterium | reverse complement strand
TACTCTAATACAACGCTAACACTCGCGGTCGATCGAGCTAGGCGCGAATGCTGCGCAGCTCTTGCACCAGCTCACGCTCGCGCGACGATAGCTCGGTCGGCAGCTGGGCCTCGCAGATGACAAACAGATCGCCGCGCTGATCGCTGCCGGGCTTGGTCATGCCCTGGCCGCGCACTCGAAAGACTTTGCCGTTCTGGGTGTTGGCCGGGATTTGCAGCGTCAACGTCTTGCCGCTCATCAGCGCGATCTTGGCCTCGCCGCCCAGCAGCATCGTGTACAGGTCGATCGGCGCGCGGTAGCGCAGATCCAGCCCGTCGCGCTCGTAGCGATCATGCGGCAGGACGTTGACCAGCAGATACAGATCGCCGCGTGGACCGCCGTTGATGCCGGGACCGCCCTCGCCCGAGGCACGCACTTTGCCGCCGGTATCGATCCCGGCCGGAATCTTGACCGTCAGCGTTCGCGCTTGCTGGCCCGAGACGCCGGTACCGCCACAGGTCGAGCAAAGATTGCCGCTCTGCACGCCGGTGCCGTTGCAGGTTGCGCAGGCCTGCGGAACTTCCAGCCGAATCTGGCGCTGCGTCCCGTTGTAGGCTTCTTCCAGCGTAATATCGACCGTCTGCTCGTAGTCCTGGCCTTTTTGCGCCCGGCTGCCGCCGCCGCCGAAGCCGCTGGTCTGGCGACCGCCCATCGTGCCGAACATCGACTCGAAGAAATCCGAGAAGCCGGTCTGACCGGGCGCTCCCTGGCCGTAGCTGCCGCTAAAGCCGCCAAAGCCGCTGCCGCCCTGGCCGAAATCTACACGTACGCCGCCGGGCTGGTTGATATATTGCGACCAATCGAAGCCACCGCCGCTGCCGGCCTGCTGGTAGCGATTCCAATCGCTGCCGAACTGATCGTACTTCTTGCGCTTCTCGGCATCGGACAGGACTTCGTAAGCCTCGTTGATCTCTTTGAACTTGGTCTCAGCCGCCTGATCGCCCGGGTTGATGTCGGGATGATACTTGCGCGCGAGCTTGCGAAACGCTTTTTTGATCTCGTCCGCGTTCGCGCTGCGGCTGACGCCAAGCGTGTTGTAATAATCTTTATATTCCATCCAAACCTCGATGCACGTTGTAGACGAAGGATTTTGGTGTCTGATGAGATTCTAAAGGTTGATACTATCAGTGTCAAGGATTCTGCAACGCATATACGCAACTCTAGTGGATCGTTAACAATTGCTCGGCGCTACTCTTCAGGTTGCCAGCGGCTGCGCGGCACAGGCGAGGTGATATAGCCCTGCTCAAGGTTGCCGAAGACCTGCGCGCGCGTCATGCCCCAGCGCCATAGATACTGCGCGATATACGCGCACATCACGCCGTCTAAAATATCCTCATAGTCTTTTAGCCGCGCCTTGATCAGCTGACCCACGTCGACGCTCAGCAGCTCGTCTGTGTCCACGAGCGCCGGATCAGCCTGACTGAGCGAGCGGAGTCGATCCTGGTAGACACGAAACTCGGCCAGCCGCTCGGCGTGGCTGCGTCTGGGCCGCGCCTTGTAGCGAATAATCCGCTGAAGATCAAAGATCGAGACGATCGCGGGATGCGTGTAAACCTCGATGATCTGGCGCACCGGAACCTGAGCCGTCACCTCGGTGCGATGCTCGAAGCCTTGCTTGAGGAGCTGCTCCACCAGCGCCTCGCCGCGCACAACGCCGTCACGCGCCAGGCGATTACGATTGACCGGGTGTGCTCCCGCGTGATAGCGTGCGAACATCTGCGTGATCTCGACTTCGGCTGGTCGTCGTCCGCCCTGGTTCGGCACGCTCAGCGGCGCATCGATCGCAACGATCGCGGGCTCGTCGCCTGCCTGCTCCTGTACAAACCTGAGCACCTGGTCGTCGCTTCCCAGCAGCGCGGTGTGTGTCAGCCGTCCGCTCGTCGCCTCCCCCTCGATCACCGCGCCGCCGGTTGGATTGCGCGACGACCAGGCCAGATCTAAACCAATGAATCGCATGCTCCTTCTCGCTTTCTCCCTACCTATGTGTAGTACTTGCTAGATGATGCACCAACTCGGATCTATAGCAAGATTCTGTCTCAAAGTTACTGCCGTACTAAGTAGGAGTACTAGAAGTACTCCGGGACCTTTAGTTCATAGCCACTGAGTATAGGCGATGATAGCTTACAAACAATGGCCGAATTGGCATTTTTTTATTACGTTGTACCAGGAAAGGTCAGACAGTGAGAGCGCGAATCCGTACTTTTTTTTCCCTGGCGCTCTTGGTCTCTCTCACTGCGTTGAGCTGGCATCCCGTGCTTGCTCAGAGCAATGCGACAAGTAGACCGCAGAGCCCCCCAACGGCTGACAAAGCCGTGCTCACGACGCAGTCAACGACGACTACCAAAGCCAGCCCGGCGACAGCGGCAACACCCACGCCGAAGCCGCCGACCCCTACGCCATCACCCTCGACGTGTGAGCGTGATGCCGAGACCTACATTGTTGGACGTCTGGTAGCCAACAATCGCGGCACGATCACCAATGAGTCGCCTCAGTGCGCCTACGATGTCGGTATGGCCTCGTACCGTAAGTTCGACGAGGTGATCGACAATCAGCAGATCTTCGACTGGGCGACCGCTAAGATCCAGCCCGGCCAGACGATTTATCTGCAAGTGCAGCTGCCCGATTGCGCAACCCAGGTCGATCTGTTCTACGGCCCGGTGCTGATGTCGCTCAACGGCCAGCGCTACGGCCCACGGCTGCTTGAGGCGCGCCATCTTGGCGGCACCAACTACTGCACCAAGACCCCGACCGCAACGCCAACCAAGACGGCGACGGCTAAGCCGACCAACACCACAGTGCCGCCGACCAAGACGGCTACTGCGACGCCGGTGCCGCCCACCAAGACATCAGCGCCGCCAACCGCAACGCCGGTGCCGCCGACCAAGACTTCGATCCCGCCGACGGCCACGCCGCCAGGCGATAACTGTACCTATACGATTGGCTACTGGAAGAATCATCCCGAGGATTGGCCGGTGCAGTCGCTGACGCTAGGTGGTGTGACATACACCAAGGCACAGCTGCTGAATATCCTCAACACGCCGCCGCGTGGCGATGCGACCTATATTGTTGCGCATCAGCTGATTGCGGTGAAGTTGAACATTGCGAGCGGCGCTGATCCATCGGCAATTGCG
>DASWTQ010000021.1:0-11697 GCA_036402055.1 Herpetosiphonaceae bacterium | reverse complement strand
TTCCGCGTCGTCGTGCAGCGCGAGGCCGACTACAGCTCCGCCGCTGGCAGTGCCAACGCTAGCAAGCCGATCGAGTTCAGCCTGTTCTACTTCGCCAGCGACGATCGTGCCGATGTGCGCACCAAGTACCGGCTGCTGATGGAGGGCGCGAAGTTCGCCGACCGCAACGGCTTTACGGCGGTCTGGACGCCGGAGCGCCACTTCCACGAGTTTGGCGGCCTGTATCCGAATCCCTCGGTCACCAGCGCGGCAATCGCGGCGATCACCGAGCGCGTGCAGATCCGCGCCGGCAGCGTGGTGCTGCCGCTGCACAATCCGATCCGCGTCGCCGAAGAGTGGGCCGTCGTCGACAATATGTCTAACGGCCGCGTCGGCATCTCGTTTGCCTCGGGCTGGCACGCCGACGACTTCGTCTTCGCGCCGGAGCACTTCAAGACGCGCAAAAAGACGATGCTGGATCAGATCGAGACCGTGCGCCAGCTGTGGCGCGGCGAGGCGCTGCCCTTCATCGGCGGCGCCGGGAACGAGGTCGACATCCGCATCTCGCCGCGTCCGGTGCAGCCCGAGCTGCCGATCTGGCTGACCGCCTCGGGCGCTCCCGAAACCTTCAAGACGGCGGGCGCGCTCGGCATCGGCGTGCTGACCCACCTGCTGGGCCAGTCGACCGAGCAGTTGGCCGAGAAGATCGCGCTCTACCGCGAGGCCTGGCGCGAGGCCGGGCACGCCGGCGACGGCCATGTCACGCTGATGCTGCACACCTTTGTCGGCAAAGACATGCAGGCCGTGCGCGAGATTGTGCGCGAGCCGTTCACCAACTACCTGCGCACCTCGCTGGATCTTATCAACAACCTGGGCCGCAGTATGGGCCGCGATCCTAACGCCGAAGATTTCTCGGCCGACGACATGGCCGCGCTGCTTGAGCACGCCTTTGATCGCTACTTCGAGACCAGCAGCTTGATGGGCACGCCCGAAACCTGCCTCCAGATCGTCGATCGGCTCAAGGGCATCGGCGTGGACGAGGTCGCCTGCTTGATCGACTTTGGCGTCGAGGCGCAGGCGGTGCTCGACAGTCTGGACTACCTGACGCTGCTGAAAGAGCGCAGCAATCGCTACGCGCAGGCGGCCGAGGACTACTCGCTGCTGGCGCAGCTCAGCCGCTACGGCATCTCGCACTTGCAGTGCACGCCGTCGATGGCCAACATGCTGCTGCTCGATCCGCAGGCGCTCACGGCGATGCTGTCGCTGCGCAAGCTGATGCTGGGCGGCGAGGCGCTGCCGATCGCGCTGGCCGAGCAGCTGACGCAGGCGCTGCCCGCCGAGCTGCACAACATGTACGGCCCGACCGAGACCACGATCTGGTCGACGACCGAGCAGATCCGGCGCGGCAGCACATCGATCACGATCGGTACGCCGATCGCTAACACCGAGATCTACATCCTCGATCGCTACATGCAGCCGGCGCCGGTCGGCATTCCCGGCGATCTGCTGATCGGCGGCGATGGCCTGGTGCGCGGCTATCTCAACCGGCCCGAGCTGACCGCCGAGCGCTTCGTGCCGCATCCGTTCGGCGTGGTGCCCGGGCAGCGGCTCTACAAAACCGGCGACCTGGCGCGTTACCGAGCCGACGGCACGATCGAGTATCTCGGCCGCGTCGATACGCAGGTCAAGATTCGCGGCTATCGCATCGAGGTCAGCGAGATCGAGGCCGTGCTCGGCGAGCATCCCGAGGTGCGCGAGGCGGTCGTCGTGGCCCGCGACGACGCGGCCGATCCGACATCCAAGCGGCTGGTGGCGTATATCGTGCCGCAAAACGCCATGCCCGGCATGAACGAGCTGCGCGAGTTTCTTGGGCAGCGGCTGCCGGCCTACATGGTGCCGGCGGTGATCCTGGCGCTCGACGCACTGCCGCTGACGCCCAACGGCAAGGTCGATCGCAAGGCATTGCCCGCGCCGGATCAGCTGCGCCCGGATCTTGAGACGGCGTTTGTCGCGCCGCAGACGCCGGTAGAGCAGCTGCTGGCCAACATCTGGGCCGATGTACTGCATGTCGGCGAGGTCGGCGTAACCGATAACTTCTTTAGCCTGGGCGGCAACTCGCTGCTGGCCACGCTGCTGGTCTCGCGTATGCGCGAGGCATTCCAGGTCGATCTGCCGGTGCGCACGCTCTTCGAGGCGCCGACGATCGCCGGGCTGTTGCAGCGCATCTTGCAGGCGCGCACCGCCGACGCCTCGCTGCTGCCGCCGCCGATTGTGCCGGTGCCGCGTGAGGGCGCGCTGCCGCTCTCGTTCGCCCAGCAGCGGCTGTGGTTCATTAACCGCTTGCAGCCGGATAATCCGGCCTACAACGAGCCGACCGCGATCCGTGTCAGCGGGCCGTTCAATCTGACCGCGCTTGAGCGCACGATCGCGACGATCGTTGGGCGGCACGAGGCGCTGCGCACGACCTTCACGATCCAGAAGGGCGAGCCGGTGCAGATCATTCATCCGCTGACGGATCTGCCGCTGGAGGTGATCGATCTGCAACACGTGCCCGAGGCCGAGCGCGACGACGAGGCGCGGCGCATCTCGCGTGAGCAGACGCATCACCTGTTCGATCTGGAGCGCGGCCCGCTCTTCCGCGTGACGCTGCTGCGGCTGTCGCCCGAGGACCATGTGATCCTGCTGCTGCTGCACCATATCATCAGCGACGGCTGGTCGAACAGCGTGATCATCCAGGAGCTGAAAACGCTGTACAACGCCGAGGTCAAGGGCGAGCCCGTGGCGCTGCCCGAGCTGACGGTGCAGTACGCCGACTACGCGCTCTGGCAGCGCGACTGGCTCAAGGGCGAGGTCATGGAGTCGCATCTGCGCTACTGGAAGCAGCAGCTCGCCGATGTCACGCCGCTGAATCTGCCGACCGACCATCCACGGCCGTCGATCGCCTCGTTCGAGGGCGCTGTCGAGCCGTTCGCGCTGCCGGTGGAGCTGCGCGATGCGCTCAACACGATCAGCCGCCGCGAAGGCGTGACGCTCTTCATGACGATGCTGGCCTCGTTCCAGATGCTGCTCAGCCGCTACAGCGGACAGGACGACATCGCGGTGGGCACGCCGATCGCCGGACGCAACATGCGCGAGACCGAGACGATGCTCGGTTTCTTCATCAACACGCTGGTGCTGCGCACCGACCTGAGCGGCAATCCGTCGTTCCGCCAGGTGCTGGCCCGCGTGCGCGAGGTGGCGCTGGGCGCGTACACGCATCAAGATCTGCCCTTCGAGCAGGTCGTGGATGCCGTACAGCCGGAGCGCGACATGAGCCGCCAGCCGCTGTTCCAGGTGATCTTCGCGCTGCAAAACGCGCCGGCCGCGCAGCTTGAGCTGGAAGAGCTGACGATCAGCCCGATCGCGATCGAGCACACCACGACCAAGTTCGACCTCGATCTGAGCCTGGTCGAAACGCCGCAGGGCATCTTCGGCTCGCTCCACTACAGCACGGATCTCTTCGAGGTCACGACGATCCGCCGCATGTTGCAGCACTTCGCAACGCTGCTCCACGGCATCGCCGCCGATCCGGATCAGCGTTTGTCCGCGCTGCCGATGCTGGCCGACGACGAGCGCCGGCATTTGCTGAGCGCCTGGAATCCGGCCGCGACCGAGTATCCGCGCGAGCGCTGCGTCCACGCGATCGTCGCCGAGCACGCCGCGCGCACACCCGACGCGATCGCGGTGCAGATGCCCGACGAGCAGGCGACCTACGCCGAGCTGAACACGCGCGCCAATCAGCTGGCGCATCATCTCCAGGCGCTGGGCGTCGGCACCGGAACGCCGGTCGCGATCTGCCTGGATCGCTCGCTGGCCTTCGTCGTCGGCGTGCTGGCGATCCTCAAGGCTGGCGGCGCGTATGTCCCGCTCGATCCGAGCTATCCCGCCGAGCGCTTGCAGTTCATGCTGGCCGACACCGCCGCGCCGGTTCTGATCACGACGACTGAGCTGGCCGAGCTGCTGCCGTCGCACGCCGCACAGATCGTCCGCGTCGACGGCGATGCGGCTGAGCTGGCAGCGCGGCCCACCGGCGATCCGATCAGCGACGTGACCGCCGAGCATCTGGCGTATCTGATCTACACATCGGGCTCGACCGGACAGCCCAAGGGCATCGGCATTCCGCACCGCGCGATCACGCGGCTGGCCTGCAACACCAACTATGTGCAGTTCACCGCCGACGATCGCATCGGCATGGTCTCGAATGTTTCGTTCGACGCCGCGACGATGGAGCTGTGGGGCTCGCTGCTCAACGGCGGCCGCATGGTCGGCGTGCCGCGCGAGGTGGTGCTATCGCCGCAGGCGTTTGCGGACTACATCCGCGAGCAGCGCATCGACACGATGTTCCTGACGGCCGCGCTCTTCAACCAGATGGCGCGCGAAGTGCCGGATGCGTTCGCCACCATGCGCGATCTGCTGGTCGGCGGCGATGCTCTGGATGCGCGCTCGATCGCGACGGTGCTGGCGGCAGGCGGTCCGCGCCGCCTGCTCAACGGCTACGGCCCCACCGAAAGCACGACTTTCGCGGCGACCTACGAGATTCACGAGGTGCCGCCGGGCGCGACCAACATTCCGATCGGATATCCGCTGGCCAATACGCAGCTGTATGTGCTGGATGCCGCGCTTCAGCCGGTGCCGGTCGGCGTGCCCGGCGAGCTGCACATCGGCGGCGATGGCCTGGCGCACGGCTATCTCAACCAGCCCGCGCTGACCGCCGAGCGCTTCATTCCCGATCCGTTCAGCGCAACGCCTAACGCCCGGCTGTACAAGACCGGCGACGTGGTACGCTCCCGAGCCGACGGCGCGATCGAGTATCTCGGCCGGCGCGACCACCAGGTCAAGGTGCGCGGCTTCCGCATCGAGCTGGGCGAGATCGAGACCGCGCTGAGCCGGCATCCAGCGGTCGGTCAGGTGGTGGTGCTGGTGCGCGAGGACGAACCCGGCCAGAAATACCTGGCGGCCTATCTCGTGCCTCATCGCGACGACGCGCTCAACAGCGCGGATCTGCGGCAGTTCCTGCTCGGCAAGCTGCCGGACTACATGATCCCGAACGCCTTTGTCTTCCTCGACGCGCTGCCGCTGACGCCCAACGGCAAGCTCGATCGCCGCGCCCTGCCGGTGCCGGATCAGCTGCGACTGGCTCAGCGCTCCGATTACGTGGAGCCGCGTGATGTGGTCGAGCTGAAGCTGGTGCAGATCTGGGAAGAGGTGCTCAACGTCAAGCCGATCGGCGCGACCGACAACTTCTTCGATCTCGGCGGCCACTCGCTGCTGGTCGTGAAGCTGATGAGTCGGATTCAGGAAGAGTTCGGCCGCGAGCTGCCGCTGGCGACGATCTTCCAGCAGCCGACGATCGAGCAGCTGGCCATGGAACTGCGCGACGAGACCACTCGCGTCTGGTCGCCGATCGTTCCGATCCAGAGCCGGGGCTCGAAGCCGCCGATCTTCTGTGTGCATCCGGCGGGCGGTACGGCCTTCTGCTATGTGCCGCTGGCGCGCTACCTGGGAGCGGATCAGCCGGTCTATGGCTTGCAGGCGTACGGTCTTGAGGCCGGCCAGACGCCGTACTCGACCATGGAAGAGATCGCGGCCTATTACGTCCAGGCGATCCGCGAGCTTCAGCCGGAAGGCCCGTACATGCTCGGAGGCTGGTCGATCGGGGGCGTGGTCGCCTTCGAGATGGCGCAGCAGCTGCGCCGGGAGAATCAAGAGGTTGCGCTGCTGGCCTTGATGGACAGCGAACTGCCGCCCTCCGAGCTACAGAAGCCGGACGCCGATACCAGCCAGCTGCTCAGCGATGCCAACCTGATGATGATGATGGTTCGGCGCAAGAATCTGCCCATGACGCCGGAAGAGTTCAAGCAGCTCTCGCCGGAGGAGCAGATGCGCGTGGCGGTTGAGACCGCGAAGCGGACCAATATCATACCGCCGGACGCGGGGCCGGAGCAGGTGCAGCGGTTTATGCAGGTGCTCAAAGGCAACTTTAAAGCGCTGCTTCAGTACAAGGCGGGAGTTTATGCCGATCGTCTGACCTATCTCATGACCGAGATCATCTACGAAGAAGGCATCGACGTGATTATCCCGGAAGGCGTCGACATCAACGATCCGGCGCGTGGCTGGAGCAAGCACGCCGCGCAGCCCGTCGACGTGTACACCGTTCCCGGCGATCACACGACGATGCTCTCGGAGCCGCATGTGCGCAGCCTGGCCGAGCAGCTCAACAGCTGCATCGCGGCGGCGCTGTCGGGCGGCGAGCTGCTGCCGACGATCGGCGAGGCGGATCTGGCGTAGGCTTGAGCGTGGCGCTGCGATCGATGGGCGAAAACGCATAGCTCACCCGTCGATCGCGGCAAACCGAGGCGAGTCAGGCATGCGGCGATCCGCGCGTTATGGACCGACGGGATCGAATTCCTATCGACGCTTGAGGGAAAATACGAGAAGATCTTGGCTGCCATGCTCTGCTCGCTGCGACCAATCTTCTGTGCAATCTATTCACTAAACTAGACATAAAACGTCGTCCATGACACAGCGGTGTGCTCGCGGGCGACAGCATTCGCACTACAAGGAGCCTTCAATGGTTGTTTTCGGACCCAAGCCGCCGCAGCTACGCGACCTGCGCTCTGCGTTCAAAACTATTCCCCAGGCTTTTAAGCTCGTCTGGCGCGCGCACCGGCAGGGCACAATCGCGATGGCGGTGGTCACGCTGGTAGCGGCTTTCTTGCCGGCGCTCCAGGCCTGGATCGGCAAGATGATCGTCGACTCGGTGATCCAGGCCGTGAACACCGGCCTGGCCGTCGAGCAAGGATTGCGGCTGGCGCTGCCCTACCTGCTGATCGAGTTCGTGATCATCACGGTCGGCGCGGTGGTGCGTGAAGTTCGCGCGCTCTACCAGCGCATCCTGACATCGCGCCTCAAACACGAGATGAGCGGCTCGATCGTGCGGCAGTCGCTGGGCCTGGACCTGCACTACTTCGAGAACGCGAAGTACTACGATCAGCTCCAGAACGCGCGCCAGGAGGTCGGCTTCCGGGCGATGACGATCATGGAGACCAGCTTTATGCTGGTGCAGCACCTGATCACCATCAGCTCGGTGATCGTGATCCTGATCTCGTTCAGCCCGATCATCGCGCTGATCCTGATCTGCGCGACGCTGCCGGCGCTGGCGGCGCAGCTGCGCTACGGCGATATGAACTATCTGCTGCAAACCCTGCGCGCGCCCGAGAATCGCCGCATGAACTATCTTGAGCATCTGCTGACCGTCGACACCAGCGCCAAAGAGGTTAAGCTGTTTGGCCTGGGCGAGCCGCTGCTTCAGCGCTACGAGGCGCTCTTCGAGAAGTTCTACCGCGAAGATACCGCGCTGGCCCGCTGGCGCGGCAGCCGCAGCCTGATCTGGGGCTTGCTGGCGACGACCAGCTACTATGTCGCCTACGCCTGGATCGTCTGGCGCACCATCAGCGGCCAGATCACGCTGGGCGAGCTGACCTTCTACCTGGCGCTCTTCCGCCAGTCGCAGATGAGCCTTGAGCAGATGTTCGGCACGATCGGCCAGATCTACGAGAGCGGCCGCTTCATGGAGAACCTGTTCAGCTTCCTGTCGCTCAAGAACCAGTCGACGAGCAATCCCAATCCGGTGCCGATGCCGCGACCGATCCGCCGGGGCATCGAGTTTCGCAACGTGTCGTTCCGCTATCCCAACCGGCCGCAGTACGCGCTGCGCAACGTGAATCTCTTCATCGGCGCGGGCGAGAAGCTGGCGCTGGTGGGCAATAACGGCGCGGGCAAGACCACGCTGGTCAAGCTCATGACGCGGCTCTACGATCCGACCGAGGGCGAGATCCTGCTCGATGGCGTGGATATTCGCGAGTACGATGTCGACGAGCTGCGCAAGCGCATCGGCGTGATCTTCCAGGATTTCGTGCGCTACCACGCGACGGTCCGCGAAAACATCGGCTTCGGCCAGATCGACGCCATGGACAACGAGCAGCGAATCATCCGTGCGGCTGAGCGCGGCGGCGGCGATGAGGTGGTGACGCGGCTGCCCGAAGGCTACGACACGATGCTCGGAGCCTGGTTCGAAAAAGGCCAGGAGCTGTCGGGCGGGCAGTGGCAGAAGATCGCGCTGTCGCGAGCGTTTATGCGCGACGGCGAGGTGCTGGTGCTGGACGAGCCGACCGCAGCCCTGGACGCCGAGCGCGAGTTCGAGATCTTCCAGCGCTTCCGCGAGCTGACCGATGGCAAGATCGCGCTGCTGATCAGCCACCGCTTCAGCACCGTGCGTATGGCGGATCGCATCGTCGTGCTGGAAAACGGCCATCTGACCGAGCTGGGCACGCACGCCGAGCTGCTGATCCAGAACGGTACCTACGCCAAGCTCTTCAACATGCAGGCGGCGGGCTACCGCTAGCTCGCAGGTTCTGGGTTCCGAAACAACCAGCATGGGCGTGACGGATCACGCCCTGCATCCATTTGTGGCGCTATGCTCATCAATTGCTCACAGCTCAGCCGGAAACGCTCATGCGGGGCGTAACGTTTTTCGAAACCTGGCTGGCGCACTACAAGCCGAATCCGCGCGCGCAGCTGCGGCTCTTCTGCTTCCCGTTCGCGGGCGGCGGAGCGTCGGTGTTTCGCGCCTGGCCCGCCGAAGTCATCCCGCAGATTGAGGTGTGTCCCGTGCAGCTGCCGGGCCGCGAGAATCGGCTGGCGGACGCGCCGTTCACGCGGGTCTCGGCGGTGGTCGAGACGCTCGCGCCGCTCCTGCTGCCGTATCTCGATCGGCCGTTTGCCCTGTTTGGCCACAGTCTGGGCGGCCTGATCAGCTTCGAGCTGGCGCGCGTGCTGCGGCGTGACTACGGCAAAGCGCCGTCGCATCTGTTTGTGGCCGGCTGTGCTGCGCCGCAGATCGCCGATCCGCAGCCGCCGATCTATAATCTTCCCGAGCCGGAGTTTGTGTCCGAGCTGCGGCGGCTCAAGGGCACACCCGAAGGCGTGCTCCAGCAGCCCGAGCTGATGCAGATGCTGCTGCCCGGCCTGCGCGCAGACTTCGAGCTGGGCTCGACCTACGAGTACGTCGCGGAGCCGCCGCTGGCCTGCCCGATCTCGGCGTTTGGCGGTCTTGGCGATCCCGAGATCAGCCGCGCCGATCTCCAAGCCTGGCGCGAGCACACGGATTCGACATTTGTGGTGCGGATGCTGCCGGGCGAGCATTTTTTCTTGCTCGACACACGGGAGCAGCTGCTGCGGATGATCGCGCTGGATCTGCGGCAGATCATCAATGCGCCGGCGCCTGCTCGATCTTTGGGATCTTGAAAGCTACCGAAAGGAATTCTTGAATGGACTCGTTAACGCTTGCTATGGACCCGTTGATTATCGCCGCTGTGGCGGTGCTGCTGGTAACGATTGTCGCGGCGATCTTTATTTTCCGCCCCGGCAAGGATTTTTCGGAAGAGCGCGCCCAGGCGACGTTTGCGCCGGCCAGCCCTGACGGCAAAGTGACCATGAAGTATATGGGCGGCGAGACGCACGACGCGAATGGGGAGCCACTTCAGGATGTGCTGGAGACTCGCGAGGAGGTGAGCGGCCCGCCGATGCCCAACGCGCTGAAGCAGCAGGGCGGCGTTCAAGGTGAGGCCGGTCTGCTGACGGGCCGTCCCAAACCGCCCGCGCCGAGTCCCGCCAACGGCCCGATTATGCGCCCGTTCAATCCCGGCGCAGTGATAGGCGGCGATGGCGCGGCGGCTCCGGTTCCCGGCGAAGGCCAGAAGGATGTGCTGAATTTCACGCAGCCGCCCACGCAGAAGCCTGGACCTAAGCGCGAGGAATAATTCGCGCTCAGCTTTTCATCTCTGGCGCTGGCGCTGATTCGTTAGCGCTAGCGCCAGATTCTGTTTGAGGAAGATCAATGAAAGTACTTTTTACCTCGCATCTGCCCCCGCATATCGCCCACGAGATCCCGCTGCTGGCGCTCGATACGCTGGCCCGCAACGCCGGGATCGAGACCGCCTTTCTTGCGCCGCGCTCGGAGCACGAGTTTCTCAGGCGCATGGGCGCGCAGGTGCTGGATGTCGATCATATCGGCTTTCGCACGGAGATGGAGGCGTACGGCGATTTCGCGCCCGACGTGGTGATCGACGATGCCAGCTTCACCACCGGCTTTGCGACGGCCTTCTCGAAGATCCCACGCATAGCGATCCAGCGCACGGGCATGTTTCCAGGCAAGACGCCGCGCAATCCGCGCCATCGCCACAGTATGCGCACGGCCGATGTCCAGGAGATTATCAAGTCGCTGCCCGACGTAACCGTGCTGGGACTGCCGCAGCCGCAGTCGTTCTCGGATCTTTTCGACGCGCCGCTCAAGCTCGTGCCCGGTATCCGCTCGGTTGAGGTGCTGCCGGAGCCGGTCAAAGACGATCCATCGTATATCTTCTCCGGCCCGCTGCTGCTCGACGATCTGGTGATCACAAGGACGAAATCGGTCAGCCACGATTTCGACGCCGAGGCCGGGCGCAAGCGTGAGGAGCTGGAGCAGTTCTTTGCCGCCCACCGCGACCAGCCGATCGTCTATGCGACGTTTGGCACGACCGCTAAGGCCAACGCGCCGATCCCGTACTGCATCCGCTACCTGCTCAGCAATAATATCGCGGTGGTGACCAACATCAAGGTCGATGGTCTCAACCAGCGCCAGCGCGAGCTGTACTGCTACCAATCCTACTTTCCGATGCATTTTGTCTGCTCGCAGGTCGATCTGATGATCCACCACTGCGGCAGCGCCACCTATCAATACCCGATCTTGCATGAGCTGCCCACCGTCACGATCGGCACCAAATGTTACGACCGCGACGATGTGGCCGTGCGGCTGGAAGAGCTGGGCGCGAATGTGCATCTGCCCGCGCCCGACGAGGATCGCAATTTTGTGAAGCTGTTCCAGGACACGATCCAGCGCTACTTCGATCCGGCAACCGATGTTAGGCAGCAGCAGAAGCAGCAGATCGCGCGGCTGCATGAGGAGACGAAGCAGACAGCGGCTGCATTCAATGTCGAGCAGGTTTTGCAGCAGGCGATCGATCGCTACCAGCATCCAAGCGTTGCCGGTTAGCTGCAAGCAGCCGGCGGACTTCCCCCCATCCGCTGCTGTGACCGTATGCCGTCTTTTCCGATTCAATATGTCCATGAATTGATTTCGTAGGGGCATATTGTGATACGCCTAGGGCGTGCGCAGCACGCCCCTACGAGGCAATCCCGGATCGCCCTGCCCTGATCGCGTAGGCTGGCAGCGGACGATTCCCGGCAGACTGGGCGGCCAACCTGAGCACATCGACCTCGCTGCTCAGCAGCTCCCGGAATTTTGCCGGCACAGCCATCGTCTCCGCCTCGCCCAGCGAAGAGCGCAGACACCAGCCGATCTCCCAGTCCGCATCCTGAAGCGACGCGGTCTCCATCACGGATTCGCCGGCGACACTCCATCCAGTCTCCTCTAGCAGCGCTTTGAATCGGGTTCGGGAAAATGGCGAACGAATGTTGGCCTCGCTGTCCGTCTTGAAGGCTTCGATCTGGCCCTGAATCAGGATCGCAAGCAGATGCCCGAGCTGCTCCAGCGACTGCGGCTGCAAGTCCCACTCGGCAAAGCACAGCTGCCTGGCCCAGGGCTGCACCCGGCGCAAGACCTGGCCCAGCTGCTCCACG
>DASWTQ010000020.1:0-2613 GCA_036402055.1 Herpetosiphonaceae bacterium | reverse complement strand
GAGACCAGCACCAGCGTGCCGCCGCTGCCCCAGGTCGTGAACAGCTCCTGGCACGACACGTCGAAGCTGATCGGCGCGAACTGGAGCGTGCGTGCCGGCTCGCGCAGCACGGTTTTTTCCAGCTGCCAGGTCATCAGGTTGACCAGCGCCCGGTGCGGCATCGCCACACCTTTGGGCTGACCAGTCGAGCCCGAGGTGTAGATCAGGTAGGCCAGATGTTCGGCTGTGGCTGCGCAGAGCGGTGTGTGCTGCAGCTGGCGATCGATCAACTCGTGAGCTTGATCCAGGCAGATCATCTGCGTCCTGGTGGTGGAGTCCGCAGACTGGATACGCTCGCTCAGCGCCGCGTGAGTCAGCACCACGGACGCGCCCGCGTTGGCGAGCATGAACTGCAAGCGCTCGGCGGGATACGTCGGATCGAGCGGCAGATACGCGCCGCCGGCCTTGAGGATCGCCAGCAGCCCCACGACGAGATCCAGCGAGCGCGGCAGGCACAATCCCACCGGCTGATCCGGCCCGACGCCGAGATCGCGCAGGTAATGAGCCAGCTGGTTGGCGCGCGCGCTCAGCTCGGCGTAGCTGATCTCGGACATTGCGCCGTCGTCGGCCACAAACATCGCGGCCACAGCCTCGGGTGTGCGCTCGGCCTGGCGCTCAAAGCCGTGATGCACCAGCGCGGCGGGATACGGCGCGGCGGTGGCGTTCCAATCATGCAGGAGAAGTCGCTGCTCATCGGCCGGCAACAGCGGCAATTCGTCCAGGCGCTGCTCAGGCGCGGCCACGATGCTGCTCAGCAGCGTTTGCCAGTGGTCCGTCATGCGCTCGATCGTGGCAGAGTCGAAAAGGTCGGTGTTGTACTCGAAGATGCTGGTTAGATCGCCATGCTCCTCGATCAGATGGATCGTGAGATCGAACTTGGCAGTGTTGTTGCCGGCTTCGACGGGGCGGATCGTGAGATCGGGCAGCGCGAGCACCGGTAGCGGCGTGTTTTGCAGCACAAACAAGACCTGGAACACCGGCGATCGGCTGGCATCACGCTCGACACGCAGCTCTTCGACCAGTAGCTCGAACGGCAGATCTTGATGCGCGTACGCGCCGAGCGTGACCTCGCGCACTCGCTCCAACAGCTCGCCGAAGCGCAGCTTGCCCTGCACCTGTGTACGTAGCGCCAGCGTGTTCACAAAAAAGCCGATCAGGCTCTCGGTCTCCCGTCGCGTGCGGTTGGCGATCGGCGAGCCGACGATCAGATCGGTCTGGCCGGTGTAGCGGTACAGCAGCGTGTAGAAGCCCGCCAGCAGCGTCATAAAGATCGTCGCGTCGGCGCTGGCGCTCAACGTTCGCAGCTCTTCGACCAGCGGCTGCGGCAGCACATGGCGCACTGTGGCTCCATGCAGGGTTTGCTGCGCGGGACGCGGCCGATCGGTGGGCAGATTCAGCGGCGCTAGCTCACCTCCCAGCTGTGCTTGCCAGTAGTCGAGCTGCCGCTGATAGATCGCGCCGGACATCCAGTCGCGCTGCCAGACCGTGTAGTCGGCGTACTGGATCGGCAGATCGGGCAGCGGATCGATCGCTGGATCGGCGGTGTAGCGGGCGATCAGCTCCTGCACGAGCACGCCCAGCGACCAGCCGTCGGCGATGGTGTGGTGCAGCGTGACCAGCAGCAGATGCTCGGTAGGCGCGAGCCGCAGCAGCTGGGCGCGGACCAATGGACCCACCGCCAGATCGAAGGGCTGGCTGGCCTCGGCGACGGCGCAGCGCAGCGCCTCGGTCTCGCGCTCGGTCGCAGGCAGGTCGCCGACGTCGTGCAAGAGCAAAGGCTGCGGCTGGAACGGATGGATCACCTGCACCGGCTCCGCGCCGGGCGTGGGAACCAGAAACGTCGTGCGCAGCGACTCGTGCCGCGCGATGATCGCCTGGTAGCAGCGCTCCAACGCCGCGACATCGAGCTGGCCTGTGAGGCGCAGCGCCAGCGGAATGTTGTAGCTGGCATCGCCGGGATCGAGCTGATCCAGGAACCACAGTCGCTGCTGCGCGAACGACAGCGGAAATTGATTCGTCGTGCGTGGTTGGCGCGGGATGACAGCCTCGACTGTGGTCGCCAGCGACTCGCGCAGCGTGACGATCTGTTGAGCGAGACCGGCGACGGTGGGCGTTTCGAAGAGGGCGCGCAGCGGGAGATCGATCTGCTCGGCGAGACGCAGTCGGGCCAGCAGGCGCGTGGCCAGCAGCGAGTGACCGCCCAGCGCGAAGAAGTTGTCGTGAATGCCGACCTGCTCAAGGCCCAGCAGCTCGGCCCACAGTGCGGCCACGCTCAGCTCTTCCGGCGTCGACGGCGGGACGTAGCTCGCGCTCGATTGGAAGGCGGCCTCGGGATCGGGCAGCGCCTTGCGATCGATTTTGCCGCTGGGCGTGCGGGGCAGGGCGTCGAGCAGGAGGCAGGCGCCAGGCACGAGGTAGTCGGGCAGGCGCTGCTGCAAGAAGGCCAGCACGTCGTCGGGCGTGAGCGTGTGGCCGGCACCCAGGGCGATCGGCGAGGGGAAGCTTTCGTCCCCTTGTTCAGTTCTAGGTTCTAGGTTCTTGGTTCTTGGTTCTTCCCTTGGTTCTGCCTGCGGG
>DASWTQ010000019.1:0-16327 GCA_036402055.1 Herpetosiphonaceae bacterium | reverse complement strand
CGCGGCGGTGCGCAGCGCTGTCGATCGCATCCAGGAGCAGCTCGGCCCGATCCAGGGCATCATCGATCTGAGCCAGACGGCGGCAGCGCCCACGCAGATGCTGCACGAGCTTGACGCGCCGGCCTTTGAGCGATCTGCCCGGGACGTGGCGCGTAGACTGGCGGTGCTCGACGCGATCGTGCAGGCGACACAGCCCGACTTCTGCCTGGTGCTTTCCTCGCTGGACGCCGTGCTGCCCGCCGCCGACAACCTGTCTTCTGCGGCGCTGCATCTGTTGATCGACGCCTGGGCCTATCGATCCGGTCAGAGCGGCGCGGTTCCCTGGCTGAGCGTGAATTGGGAAGCACAGCCCGCCGAGCAGCCGATCGAGCCGGACGAGGCGCTGCGCGTTTTTCAGCAGATCTTCGCGCTCGGCTTGGTGCCGCAGATCGTCGTCTCGACCACGGATCTCAACGCCAGGATCGACGATCACATCAGCCATGCCGCGACAGAAGCCAACGCGACCAGAACCAACGCTCTGGCCTATGCGCGGCCCAGGCTGCGCAGCGAGTATGTCGCGCCCGGCAACGAGATCGAGCGGCGGCTGGCCGGGATCTGGCAGCAGATCTTCGGCGTCGATCAGGTCGGCATCCACGACAATTTCTTCGAGCTGGGCGGCGACTCGCTGCTGGCGACGCAGCTCACGTCCCGGCTGCGCGACGACTTTGAGATCGAGGTGCCGCTGCGCGACCTGTTTACAACCGCCACGATCGCCGAGCAGGCGCGCCTGGTGACGCAGCAATTGCTTGATCAGATCGATCTGGATCTCCTGGACGAGATCGCCGACTGAGCGCACGTTCCTGGAGCAAAAACTCACGCCTCAATCAGGAGACCGATAGATATGAGTGATCGCGCCCGCCAAATCGCCGATCTTTCCCCGGAGCAGCTGGACCGGCTGCTTCAGCAGGCTCGCAAAAAGAAGCAGGCCGCCGCCAGTGCCTCGATCCGGCCGCGCCAGGAAGCAGCCCGCGACGTTCCGCTCTCGTTCGCGCAGCAGCGGCTCTGGTTTCTCAATCAGCTGGTGCCCGACAACGCCGTTTACAATATTTCGCAGGCCGTGCGCTTGATCGGAGCGCTGAACGTGGCCACGCTGGAGCGCAGCATCAACGCGGTGATCCAGCGCCACGGAAGCTTGCGCACGCGCATCGTGACCAGGGACGGGCAGCCCGCGCAGGTCGTCAGCCCCGAGCTGAAGCTGGCGCTGCGAGTCGTGAGCCTGGAGCAGCTACCGGAGCCGGAGCGCGAGGCCGAGCTGTGGCGGCAGACCGACGCCGACGCACAGCAGCCCTTCGATCTGGCACACGATCCGCTGATCCGCGCCGCGCTGCTGCGTCTCAGCCGCCATGAGCATGTGTTGCTGATCACGGTGCATCACATCGTGAGCGACGGCTGGTCGCTGGGCGTGCTGGTGCAGGAGCTGGCGGCATTGTACGAGGCGTTCGCGCACGGCAGGCCGTCACCGCTCAAACCGCTGCCGATCCAGTACACCGATTTTGTGGCCTGGCAGCGCGAGTGGCTCCAGGGCGATGTGCTCGAAGCGCAGCTGGCTTTCTGGCAGGCGCAGTTCGATCAGGCGATTCCGGCCCTGGCGCTGCCCACCGATCATCCACGCCCGCCGATCCAAACCTTTCGCGGCGCGACCGAGAACTTTGTGCTGCCGGCCGCGCTCTCGGCGGCGCTCTCGGATCTCAGCCGCCGCGAAGGGCTGACGCTCTTTATGGTGCTGCTGGCCGGCTTCAATGTGCTGATGGCCCGCTACAGCGGCCAGGACGATATTCTGGTCGGCACGCCGATCGCCAACCGCACCCGCAGCGAGGTCGAGGGCTTGATCGGGCTGTTCGCCAACACGCTGGTGCTGCGCAGCGACCTGAGCGGCAATCCGACCTTTCGCGAGCTGCTGCGCCGCGTGCGCACGGCCAGCCTCGGCGCCTACGATCATCAGGATCTGCCCTTCGAGATGCTGGTCGAGAAGCTCCAGCCCGAGCGCGATCTGAGCCGCAATCCGATCTTCCAGGTCATGTTTGTGCTGCAAAACACGCCGGTCTCGACGCTTGAGCTTTCGGGCCTGACCTTGCAGGCGCTGCCCGCCGACAGCGGCACCTCCAAGTTCGATCTGCGGCTTTCTATGAACGAAGGCAGCGGCGAGCTGGCCGGCGCGCTGGAATACAACACCGATCTTTTCGAGTCCGGCACGATCACCCGCATGCTGGCGCACTTCGAGACACTGCTGGCCGACATCGTCGCGCACCCGGAGCGCCGATTGTCGGAGCTGCGGCTCCTGACCGAGGCCGAAGCGCGGCAGCTCGACGAGTGGAATCGCACGGCCGCGCCGTATGCGCTGGATCGATCGCTGCACAGCCTGATCGAGGAGCAGGCGCGCCGCACGCCCGAGGCCGTCGCCGTGGTCTTCGACGACAACCCGTCGCAGGAGCAGGCGCTCAGCGGTCCCGGCAAAGCGCTGACCTACGCCGAGCTGGATCGACTCGCCGATCGGCTGGCGCGACAGCTGCAACAGCATGGCGTCGGGCCGAATATTCCGGTCGGTATTTGCGCCGAGCGCTCGCTGGAAATGATCGTGGGGCTGCTGGGCATCTTGAAGGCTGGCGGCGCGTACATGCCGCTCGATCCGGCCTATCCTTCGGAGCGCCTGGCCTATATGCTGGACAACGCGCGGCCGCCCGTGGTGCTGGTCCAGCGCCATCTTGTCGAGCGGCTGCCAGGCCATAAGGCCACTCAGCTGCTGCTCGACGCCGCGCCGCCCGACGATCTGCCGCAGATGGCCGCCGTCGCGCTCGATCCCGACGACCTGGCGTATGTGCTCTACACCTCGGGCTCGACCGGACAGCCCAAAGGCGTGGCTGTCAGCCATCGCAGCATCGTGAATCGCCTGCTGTGGATGCAGGAAACCTACCGGCTGGATGCTTCAGACCATGTGCTGCAAAAAACGCCCTACAGCTTCGACGTGTCGGTGTGGGAGTTTTTCTGGCCGCTGCTCACCGGCGCGCGGCTGGTCATCGCCCGGCCCGAAGGCCATAAAGATCCGGCCTACCTGGTGCAGCTGATCGCCCAGCAGCAGATCACCACGCTGCACTTCGTCCCGTCGATGCTGGGGCCGTTCCTCGACGTCCAGGCGCTGGTCTTCTGCCAGTCGCTGCGGCGCGTGATGTGCAGCGGCGAGGCGCTGCCGCTGGCTTTTGCGCAGCGCTTCTTCGCGCGCGTCGACGCCGAGCTGCACAATCTGTACGGCCCGACCGAGGCCGCCGTCGACGTGACGTTCTGGCCCTGCGAGCGCAGCAGCAGCCGCTCAAGCGTGCCGATCGGCCGTCCAGTCGCCAACACGCAGATCTATCTGCTCGATCAACATCTGAGGGAGGTGCCGATCGGCGTGCCGGGCGAGCTGTACATCGGCGGCGTGCAGCTGGCGCGCGGCTACCTCAACCGCCCGGATCTGACAGCCGAGCGTTTTATTCCGCATCCGTTCGCCGGATCTGCGCCGGACGTGCAGCCAGGCGCGCGGCTTTACCGCACCGGCGATCTGGCGCGCTATGCTCCTGACGGCGCGATCGAGTACCTGGGCCGCATCGACGATCAGGTCAAGCTGCGCGGCTTTCGCATCGAGCTGGGCGAGATCGAAGCCGTCCTCCGCCAGCACGTGTCGGTCGCCGAGGCGGTTGCGCTCGTGCGTGAAGACGAGCCGGGCCAGCGACGGCTGGTCGCCTATATCCTGCCCGACATCACGGCCGCGACCGGAGCGGGCCAGCTAACCACGGAGCTGCGCGGCGATCAGGTTGACTCCTGGCAGACGATCTTTGACAGCACCTACGCTCAGCCCACGGCCGAAGCCGACTTCAACATCGTGGGCTGGAACAGCAGCTTTACGGGAGCGCCGCTGCCCGCCGAGTCGATGGAGGAGTGGGTCGATCAAACAGTCGGCCGGATTCGCGCGCTGGGAGCGCGGCGGGTGCTGGAGATCGGCTGCGGCACCGGGCTGCTGCTGCTGCGTCTCGCGCCTGAGAGCAGCGCCTACGTCGGCAGCGATCTTTCGGCGGTGGCGCTCGACGGGCTGCGCCGGCAGGTCGATGCTCAGGGTCTGCGCCAGGTAACGCTGCTCCAGCAGGCAGCCGACGATCTGCGCGGCCTCGACGACACCAGCTTCGATGTGGTGGTGCTGAACTCGGTGATTCAATATTTTCCCAGCGTCGAGTATCTGGTCGAGGTGCTGGCGGGCGTGGCGCGAGTGCTGGCTCCCGGCGGCGCGATCTTTCTGGGCGACGTGCGCAGCCTACCGCTGCTGACGGCGTTTCATACGGCGGTCCAGCTCTACGGGGCCGACGACACGCTGACGATCCGGCAGCTGCGCCAGCAGATCCGGCGCAGCATCGCCCAGGAACAGGAGCTGCTCATCGATCCGGCCTTCTTCAGCGCGCTGCAACAGCATTTGCCGCAGATCAGCCGCGTCGAGATTCAGCTCAAGCGTGGCCGCGATCACAACGAGATGAACAGCTACCGCTATGATGTCACGCTGCATCTTGGAGCAGACGCGGCTCCAGTTGTAGCAAACTGGCGCGAGTGGCAGACCGAGAACATGACTGTCGAGCGGCTGCGTGCGGAGCTGCGCTCTGCCGAGTCTGAGAGCATCGGCTTTACGGCGATCCCGAACGCGCGGCTCCAGGCTGCCGGCGCGGCCTGCCGGCTCTTGAGCAGCCAGGAGCAGATCGACACGGTGGGCGAGCTGCGCGCCAGACTTGCCGCCAGCCACGATCCGGCCATCGATCCCGAAGATCTGTGGGCGCTCGGCGACGAGCTTGGCTACAGCGTCGCGATCACATGGTCGAGCAGCGGCGCGGCCGGCAGCTACGACGCACACTTCTACCGGCCTGAAACCGCACACACAGCGCCAGTTGCGGCCCGGCCACAGCTTGATCAGCCCGTGGACTGGTCGAGCTATGCCAACAATCCGCTGCAATCCAAGCTAACGCAGCAGCTGGTGCCGGTGCTCCAGCAGCATCTGCGCGAGCGGCTGCCGGAATACATGGTTCCGTCGGCGTTCGTGCTGCTCGATCGCGTGCCGCTGACGCCCAACGGCAAGCTCGATCGTCAGATGCTGCCGCCGCCGCTGATCCTTGAGATCGACAGCGGAGAGCTGGTCGCGCCGCGCACCACCACCGAGCAGATCCTGGCCGATATCTGGTCGCAGGTGCTGCGCGTCGAGCGCGTGGGCGTCAACAACAATTTCTTCGCGCTCGGCGGCGACTCGATCATCAGCTTGCAGATTATCTCGCGCGCGCTTCAGGCCGGGCTGCGTCTCACGCCCCAGCAGATGTTTCAGCACCAGACCATCGCCGAGCTAGCCAAAGTTGCGGTGCCGGAGTCCGCCAGCACCAGCCAGGCATCGTTCGCACAGCCCGCGCCGCGTCGCGCCGCCGGCGCCTGCACACCGGCCGATTTTCCGCTGGCGCAGATCAGCCAGCAGCAGCTCGATCAGCTGCTCGCCAGCCGTGGGCCGATCGAGGACATCTACCCGCTGGGATCGGCGCAGGAATACATGCTGCGCTGCTACATCGAGAATCCAATTCCGGGTTTGTACCTGATCTACGAGGCGTTCCAGATCCGGCAGCTTCAGACCGAGCCCTTCAAGCTGGCCTGGCAGCAGCTGCTCAATCGCCATCCGGTTCTGCGCACCTCGTTTGCCTGGGAAGGGCTGGATCGAGCGCTCCAGATCGTGCACTCGGATGTCACGATCTCGATCGCCTACGGGGATTGGCGCGGTCTGTCGGAGGCGGAGCAGGCGGAAGCGCTGGCCGCGCATATCGAGCAGACCCGGCAGCAGGGCTTCGATCTCACGACGCCGCCGTTCACGCGCCTGACGATGTTCCAGGTTTCCGAAAACGACTATACTTTTTTCTGGGGCTTCAACTATCTGCTGCAAGAAGGCTGGAGCTTGCCGCTGCTGATCAAAGATCTTTTCGACTGCTACGAGGCTGCCTGCGCCGGTCGCGAAAACGAGCAGCCGCCGTCGCGTCCGTTCCGCGATTATATCGCCTGGCTGCAGCGGCAGGACATGGCCGCAGCCGAAAGCTTCTGGCGCTCGGCGCTCCACGGCTTCACCCGGCCAACGCCGCTGATCAGCCGTATGCCCGGCAATCAGCCCCAGCCCAGCACGGCCTACTCGAATCAGTGGCTGGTGCTGCCCTCGGAAGAAGGCGAGGCCCTGCGCGCGATGGCACGCCAGCATCAGCTGACGCTCAACACGGTGCTCCAGAGCGCCTGGGCGCTGCTGCTCGGCCACTACACCGGCGAAAGCGACATCGTGTTTGGCTGCGCGGTTTCCGGCCGTCCCGCCGAGCTGGCAGGCATGGAATACATGGTCGGGCCGTTCAATAACTTCCTGCCGATGCGCGTCGCGATCACGCCCGAAACGTCGCTGCTGGAGTGGATGAAGGCTTTCCAGATCCAGCAGGTGGATCAGCGCCGCTACGAGTACGCGCCGCTGCTCGACATCAAGCGCTGGAGCGAAGTTCCGGCCGATCAGCCGCTTTTCGAGACCTATCTGACCTTCGAGAATTTCCCGCTCGATCCGGCGATCATCGCCCGCACCTCGCGCCAGATGACCTCGATCACCGGCATTACTCAGACCGAGCATCCGCTGCGCGTGACGGTCTGGGCCTTGAACGACGTGATGCTGTCGATGGCCTACTATCCGCGCTGCTTCGACGATGCGACCGTCAGCCGCATGCTGCGCGACATTCACGCGCTGATCCTGGCGATCGTCGAGCAGCCTGAGCAGCGTCTACGCCAGGTGTTGAGTCAGATCGCCTGATGCACGGCGGGCCTGCGTGTCGTACAGACGCGGAGGCCCGCCCCTTCCGCTCTTCCCGCCTCCGAGTCTGATCCTGCACAGATTCCTGCCTCCGCGCGCAACCTCACGCTTGCCGGCATCTAACCAGTCCTGCCATGATCCGGCAGCGCTGGTAAACTACTCAAAGATGCAGCAATTCCCGCTGGTGGGATGACGTTCATGCTTCAAGGTCATGCTGGTGTGGCCTGGTGGAAGCGCCGGCTGCGGAAAGCCACAAGGAAGATTGATGCGTGACCAATCCAAACCACTGTCGCAGATCTTTGCCGGGCCAAGCGAGATGCACGCGCGCGTGCGCGAACATGATTGGGCCGCGACGCCACTCGGCCCGGTCGCAAGCTGGCCGCAGAGCCTGACCTCGCTCGTCAAGACGCTGCTGGCCTCGCGCTACCCGATGGTGCTCACCTGGGGCCCGCAGTTTATCCAGTTCTACAACGATGCCTACTCCCGGCTGATCGGCGACAAGCATCCGGCCGCGCTGGGCGAAGATATTCGCGTGACACTCGAAGAAGGCTGGGACACGCTCGGCCCGCTGATTCTGGAGGTGATGCGCAGCGGCGTGGCCAACTGGAATCCCGCGCTGCTGCTCACGCTGGAGCGCTCCGGCTATCGCGAGGAGGCGTACTTCGACGTTTCGCACGCGCCCGCCGAGGACGACGAGGGGCAGATCGTCGGGATGCTGGCCGTGTGCAGCGAGGTCACGCAGCAGGTGCTCAGCGGACGGCGGCTGCGCCTACTCCGCGATCTGGCGGCCAGAGCCGGCGAGGCGCGCAACGCCGTCACGGCCTGCCACGAGAGCGCCGCCTGCATCGCGATGCATCCGCTGGACGTGCCGTTCGCGCTGATCTATCTGCGTGAGGGCGATCAGCTAGCCCTGCACGGCGCGATCGGGATCGAGGCGGGCACGGCTGCCAGTCCGCGCGCGGTCGATCTCTCCGCCGACGAGTCCGCCGCCTGGCCGTTCGCGCAGGTCGCCGCCGGCGAGACCGTGCTGATCGAGGATGTGCAGCGCCATGCCCGGCTGCGCGGCGGCCCCTGGAACGAGCCCGTGTGCCAGGCGCTGGCGCTGCCGATCGCGGCTTCGGGTGAGACCGGCCCACGCGGGATCTTGATCGCCGGCATCAGCCCGAATCGCGCTCTGGACGAGGACTATCGCTCGTTCTATGAGCTGCTGACCGGTCACCTTTCCGCCGCCGTGAGCAACGCCCGCGCCCACGAGGAAGAGCGCCAGCGCGTCGCGGCCCTGGCCCAGCTCGATCGCGCCAAGACCGAGTTTTTCAGCAACGTGAGCCACGAGTTCCGCACGCCGCTGACGCTGATGCTCGGCCCGCTTGAGGCGACATTGAACGCCGCTCAGGGATCGCTCAGCGCCGCCGACCGCGAGCATCTTGAGGTTGCTTATCGCAACGCGCTGCGGCTGCTCAAGCTGGTCAACACGCTGCTTGATTTTTCGCGGATCGAGGCGGATCGAGCGCAGGCCAGCTACGAGCCGGTGGATCTTGCCGCGTTCACGGCCGACCTGGCTAGCTTGTTCCGCTCGGCGATCGAGCAGGCCGGGCTGGCTTTTGCCGTGGAGTGCCCGCCATTGCCCGAGCCGGTCTATGTCGACCGCGAGATGTGGGAAAAGATCGTGCTTAATCTGCTGTCGAATGCGTTCAAGTTCACGCAACAGGGCCAGATCACGCTCCGCCAGCAGCTGGTCGACGGGCAGATCGAGCTTTCGGTGGCTGATACCGGCGCCGGCATTCCCGCATCCGACATCGATCACGTTTTCGAGCGCTTCCATCGCATCGCGGGCGCTGCCGGCCGCAGTCACGAGGGCTCGGGCATCGGGCTGGCGCTGGTGCAGGAGCTGGCGGCGCTGCACGGCGGCAGTGTGCGCGTGACGAGCACGCTCGGACAGGGCAGCTCGTTTACGGTGTCGATCCCGCTGGGCCGGGCGCATCTGCCCGCCGAGCAGATCAGAGCCGGCGGCAACGACAGCCGCGCACATCTTGATGCGTTCGTCGACGAGGCGCTGCGCTGGCTGCCCAACGCCGATCGAGCGGTGCAGCCATCCACGACGCCTGGCCTGGAGCTGCCGGCGCAGCGCTCACGTATTCTGCTGGCCGACGATAACGCCGACATGCGCGAGTACGTCGCCAGGCTGCTCAGCGCGCACTACGCTGTTGTCGCGGTGCCGGATGGCGAGGCCGCTCTCCAGGCCGCGCGCGAGCAGCTGCCGGATCTGATCCTGTCCGACATCATGATGCCCAGGCTCGACGGTATTGGCCTGTTGGCCCAGCTGCGCGCCGATCCCGGCACGCGCACGATTCCGGTGATTCTGCTCTCCGCCCGTGCCGGCGACGAAGCCCGCGCGGCAGGCATCGAGACCGGCGCCGACGATTATCTGATCAAGCCGTTCGCTGCACGTGAGCTGCTGGCCCGCGTGAAAACACATCTTGAGCTGGTGCGGATGCGCCGGGAAGCGGCCGAGGAGCGGGCTCTGCGCAGCGCGGCCGAGGCGCTGGTCCAGGAGCGCGATCAATTTTTGTCGCTGGCGGCGCACGAGCTGAAAACGCCGCTCACCAGCATTCGTGGCTATGTCGATCTGTTCGTGCGCCGCGCCCACCAGGAAGATCGGCTGAGCGAGCGCGACGAGCGGACGCTGGAGGTGATCACGAGGCAGGTCGGGCGGCTCAACAAGCTGATCGCCGAGCTGCTGGATCTGTCGCGTATCCAGACCGGACAGTTCGAGATGGCGCGGCACAGTCTGGATCTCGGATCGCTGATCCGGCGTGTGGCCGACGACGTGCGCCTGGTGCTGACGCGCCACAGCCTGGAACTGGAGCTGCCCGACGAGCCGCTGGTGATCTACGCCGACGAGTTGCGGCTGGAACAGGTGCTGCAAAATCTGATCGAGAACGCCGTCAAATATAGCCCCTATGGCGGCCAGATCACGGTTTCGGCCGCACGGCAGCAGCCTGGTGTCTGCCTCAGTGTGCGCGATCAGGGAATTGGCATCCCGGAAGCTGCCCGCGAGCAGATCTTTCAGCGCTTCTACCGCGCGCACAACGCCAACCAGCAGTCGGTCAACGGCCTGGGCATCGGCCTGTACGTGGTCAGAGAGATCGTGCGCCATCACAGCGGCACCATCGACGTCGCCAGCCAGGAGGGCGTCGGGAGCACTTTCACGGTCTGCCTGCCCACCAGCGCGGATCAGCATCAAGATTGACATACGCTATACCGAGCGGTATAGTGTACACATCTTAGCTCAAAGGATTGAAGGTGGATAATCGCGGGCGTCTTCTCGAATCGGCATTGCAGCTCTTTGCCAGCCGTGGCTACGACGCGATCGGCGTGCAAGAGGTGTGCGACACGGCAGGCGTGACCAAGCCGACGCTCTACCATTATTTCGGCAACAAGCGCGGCCTGCTCGAAGCGCTGGTCCAGGAGCGCGGCGGGCCGTTATTGGCGGAGCTGCGCGAGGCAGCGGCGTACAAAGGCGATCTCCCTCGATCCTTGCAGGGGATCGTCGCGACCTATTTTCAGTTTTTCGCGCGCGAGCCGGCGCTCTACCGGCTGCTGCTCACCTCGTGGCTGGCGATCCCCGAGAACGAAGCGTTTCAGGTGGTGGTCGCTTTCAACGACGAGCAGCACCGGCTGGTCGAGACGCTGTTTGCTGCCGCCATCGTCGACCACGGCAACATGCGCGGTCGCCAGCGTACCTACGCCGCGACGTTTCTCGGCATGATCAACACCTACATCAGCCTGGCGCTTCAGCAGTACGTGACGCTCGACGAGACCGTGCAGCGGCAGGCGATCCAGCAGTTTTCGTACGGCATCTACTCGTAGCCGTCTCTTTTTTTATCATCGTTTTATACCTACCGGTATGTAAAGGAGAACTAATCATGGCAGCATGGGCGCAGGATGCGATCTTCTACCACATTTACCCGCTGGGATTGTGCGGCGCGCCCCAGCGTAACAGCTTCGAGCTACCCGCCGAGCCGCGTCTTGCTCAGATTACGCAGTGGATCGAGCATATGCAGGCGGTGGGCGCGACGGCGCTCTATCTCGGGCCGCTCTTCGAGTCCAGCGCGCACGGCTACGACACCGCCGATTTTTACCGCGTGGACCGGCGACTGGGCGACAACCAGACCCTGGCCGATCTGGTGGCCGCGCTGCACGCCGCCAAGATTCGCGTGATCCTGGACGGCGTTTTTCATCACGTCGGCCGCGATTTCTGGGCCTTTCGCGATCTTCAGGCGCATGGCGCAAGCTCACGCTACCGCGACTGGTTCGCCGGCATCGATTTTGGGCGGCGCAGTCCCCACGGCGATCCGTTCGCCTACGACGGCTGGCACGGCCACTACGATCTGATCAAGCTGAATCTGCATCATCCCGAGGTGCGCGAGCATCTGTTTGGAGCCGTCGAGCACTGGATCGCGCAGTTCGGCATCGACGGGCTGCGGCTGGATGTGGCCGAAGATCTCGATCCGCAGTTCTTGCGCGATCTGGCCGCTCACTGCCGGCGGCTGCGTCCCGACTTCTGGCTGCTCGGCGAGGCGATCCACGGCGACTATCGCCGGCTGGCCGGGCCTGGGCTGCTCGACTCGGTCACGGACTACGAGTGCTACAAAGGTTTGTACTCCAGCCACAACGATCGTAACTTTTTCGAGATCGCCTACTCGCTCGATCGCCAGTTCGGGCCGCATGGCATCTACCGCGATCTGCCGCTCTACACGTTTGTCGACAACCACGATGTGAATCGCATCGCGAGCACGCTGCACAATCCCGCGCATCTCTACCCGCTGCATGCGCTGCTCTTCACCATGCCCGGCGTGCCCTCGATCTACTACGGCAGCGAGTGGGGAATCCTCGGCAAGAAGCACGGCGATAGCGACTGGCCGCTGCGACCGCATATGCCCGCGCCGGATCTAAGCAGCAGCGCGCCGCACCCCGATCTCGCACCGGCGATCGCGCGGCTGGCACGCATCCGCCACCAGAGCAGCGCGCTCCGTCGCGGCGCCTACCAGCAGCTTTTCGTCGACCCCGAGATGCTGGCCTTTGCGCGGCGCAGCGCCGAAGAATACGTCGTCGTGGTGATCAACACCGCAGCCGCAGCCACAACCGTCGATGTCCCGGTCGCAGCGCCGGACGGCAGTCGTTTTGTGGATCTGCTCGATCCCGGCTACCAGGCCGTCGCGCACGGTGGTCGCCTCGCGATCGATCCGGTGCCGTCATGCTGGGCACGCGTCCTGGCACAACAATAAACGTTTGACGCTCTGATGCGGCCTATGCTACAGTAATCAAACGATCGTTTGGTAACGAGAACCAAGACAGCTAGAGGACACCAGGAACAAAGGACATGACCGCTTATGCATTGGTTCTAGGTTCTTAGTTCTAGGTTCTTGGTTCTTTCTATTAGATGAGGTCAGGGCAACAATGGACCGGCGAGAAGCGATCATCGATGCGGCCGTGCGGCTTTTCCACGAGCGCGGCTACTCGAACACGTCGATGCAGAACATTGCCGACGCGGTAGGGCTGCTCAAGGGCAGCCTGTACTACTACATCACGAGCAAGGAAGATCTCCTGTTCGAAATTCATGAGCGTTTCATGAATGTGTTGATCGAGAAGACCGAACGCCGCGAGGCCGCCGCCGATCTGCCGCCGCGCGAGCGCCTGGAAGGCGTGATCGTCGATCTGCTCCAGCTGATCCGCGATTACCGGGCCTACGTCGAGGTCTTCTTTCGCGAGCGCTACAGCATGGAAGGATCGCGCTGGGATGCGATCCACGAAACACGTAAGCGCTACGAGGCCATGGTGCGCGAGATCATCCGCGATGGGCAGCACGACGGCTCGTTTCGCGCCGATCTCGACGAGCAGATCGTCACCTTTGGGCTCTTCGGCATGTGCAACTGGAGCTACCAGTGGCTGAATGCCAGCGGCCGGCTCAGCGCCGCCGAGATCGCCAGAAATTTCTCGACGCTCTTCCTCGACGGCCTGGCCACACCTGCCACACCCGCTATCGAGCCGCACAACCTCTAGCCCTGGCAATCCTTCCGATCCGTAAAATTCTGTTTGACAACGTTTCGCCGTTCATGCTATCTTTGCAAAATCAAACGATTGGTAGATTATCATCAGCCTCGTTCCAGGCCCATTCCAGCAGCGCGATCCGCTTCAAGCGCTGCGTAGCACAAGGAAGATGTCGATGGCGACCCAAGCAGTTGACCAGGCGCTGGATTTCTACCGTGAACAAAGAAGATTCGATTCTCCCCTGTTCTTTGTTCTTCGCCCAAAGGGCACCCGCGTTGTTCTTCCTATAGAAAGGTAATCCAATGCCCTCTTTTGATCTTCAGAACAAGGTAGCGATCATCACCGGCGGCTCGCGCGGCATCGGCGAGGCGATCGCCCAGGCGTTGGCGGAAGCCGGCGCGAAAGTTGTGGTCGCCAGCCGCAAGCTGGAAAACGTGCAGCCGGTGGCCGACGCGATCAACGCGGCGGGCGGTCAGGCTCTGGCGGTGGCCTGCCACACCGGCGATCGCGCGCAGATCGAGAGCCTGGTACAGCAGACCGTCGACACCTTCGGCACGGTTGATATTGCCGTCAACAACGCGGCGACCAATCCACACTTCGGCCCGCTGCTGGAGGCGACCGACGAAATGTGGGACAAGACGCTGCAAGTCAACGTCAAAGGCTACTTTACGCTGTGCCAGACGGTCGCGCCGATCATGCTGGAGCGCGGCTCGGGTAAGATCATCAACATCGCCTCGGTGGCGGGGCTGACGCCGGGCGCGGGCATGGGCGTTTATAGCGTGACCAAGGCGGCAGTGCTGATGCTGACCCAATCGCTGGCACAGGAGCTGGGACCACAGGGCATCCAGGTGAACGCGATCGCGCCGGGCGTGATCAAGACCAAGTTCAGCACGGCGCTGTGGAGCAACGAGAAGCTCGCCAAAGGCATTGAGCGGCGGGCCGGGCGGCTGGGCGAGCCCGACGATGTAGCCGGCAGCGCGCTGTTCCTGGCCTCGCCTGCCTCGGATTATGTCAACGGCACAGTACTCGTCGTCGACGGTGGCATCGAGATCGTCAGCTCGATCTGATCATCGTCGCGCTCAAGCTCGCCGGACACAAAGGAGGCGCGAACGATGGAGCGTTTTTGTTCATCGTTCGCGCGATCATGTTAACATGGTACTGCATGAGTACACTGATTCTCGTACGCCACGGCCAGGCATCGTTCGGCGCCGGCGACTACGATCAGCTCTCGGCGCTGGGTGTGGAGCAATCCGAGACACTGGGCCACGAGCTAGCCGGTCGCGGGCTGCGCTTCGATCGCGTTTATCTCGGGCCGCTGCGCCGCCATGCGCAGACACACGCGGCGGTGATGGAAGCTTATCAGTCACGCAACCTGGCGTGGACCGAGCCGATCCGCCTGCCTGAGCTTGACGAGCACCACGGTATGCTGGTGATGGAGCGCGTCTTGCCGCAGCTTGCCGAGCAAGACGCCGCGCTGCGCGAGGTGCTGCGGCAGAAGCATGCCGGCGAGGAAGCGGCCAATCAGGCCTACCTGAAAGTCTTTCAGCAGGTCACACGGCGCTGGGCGCGCGGCGAGCTGCATGTGCCCGAGCACGAGTCCTGGGCGGATTTCAAACGGCGGGTGCAGCACGGCCTGGAGCAGATCCGTGAGCAGAGCGGCGGCGGCAAAACAGTGGCGGCGTTTACCTCGGGCGGCGTGATCGCGGTGGCCGTGGGGCTGGCGCTCAACCTGAACGACGAGCAGATCCTCGCGCTGAGCTGGATCGTGCGCAACGCCAGCTACACCGAGTTTTTGTTCGCGCCCGGCCGCTTTGGGCTGAGCGTCTTCAACGCCACGGCGCTCGGCGGTCGTCCCGAGCTGCTGACGTATGTGTAGAAGGAGAGCATCATGGCTGTGAGGGCTGACCACCAGATCGAAGCGCTGCTGGAGCAGATTCGCGGGTTCATGCGCGACGAGGTCTATCCGCTTGAGTCGCGGCTGCTGCGCGAGGGCTTTGGCGCGCTGCTGCCCACGCTGCGCGAAAAGCGGCAGCTGGTCAAAGATCACGGGCTGTGGGCGCCGCATCTGCCGCAGGAGTACGGCGGCCTCGGGCTGGCGCTCTCCGAGTTCGGCCGCGTGAGCGAGATCCTGGGCACCAGCCCGCTCGGCCATTTTGTGTTCAACTGCCAGGCGCCCGACATCGGCAACATGGAGATCTTGATCGAGCATGGCAGCGCCGAGCAGAAGGAGCGCTATCTCAAGCCGCTGGCCAACGGCGACATCCGCAGCTGTTTTGCGATGACCGAGCCCGAAAACCCTGGCTCCAATCCGGTCTGGCTGAGCACAACGGCGGTCAAAGACGGCGACGACTACCTGATCAACGGCCACAAATGGTTTACCTCGTCGGCGGACGGTGCTAGCTTCGCGATCGTAATGGCGGTGACCAACCCAGATGCTGCGCGTCACGAGCGCGCCAGCCAGATTATCGTGCCGACCGACACGCCGGGCTTTCGGATTGTGCGCAACATCTCGATCATGGGCGAGACCGGCGAGGATTATCTGAGTCACGCCGAGGTTATCTTCGAAAACTGCCGCGTGCCGCAGTCCAACCTGCTGGGCGATGAAGGCCACGGCTTCGCGCTGGCGCAGGTGCGTCTCGGCCCCGGGCGCATTCACCACTGCATGCGCTGGATCGGCATCTGTGAGCGCGCCTTCGATCTGCTGTGCCGCCGCGCGGCTACACGTGAGCTAGCGCCGGGCAAGCCGCTCGCCACCCGCCAGTCGATCCAGCACTGGATCGCCGAGTGCCGCGCCGAGATCAACGCCTCGCGGCTGATGGTGCTGGATGCCGCCGCCAAGATCGATCGCGAAGGCACACACGCGGCGCGCGTCGATATTTCGATCATCAAGTTCTACGTGGCGAATGTGCTCCAGCGCGTGCTGGATCGCGCGATCCAGGTGCATGGCGCGCTCGGCGTCACCGACGACACACTGCTCTCGTTCTGGTATCGCCATGAGCGCGGCGCACGCATCTACGACGGCGCGGACGAGGTCCACAAGACGGTTGTGGCGCGGCAAATTTTGAAGCAGTACGGCGTCGAAATCTCGTTGTAAGAACAAAGAACAGAGAACGAAGAACAAAGGAAATACCGTTATTCCCCCTCGCCTATCGCCGACGAGGCGGAAGCCCACCGAGGAGTGGGAAAGGGGGCTAGGGGGTGAGGGCCGGTTCTTTGTTCCTTTGTTCTTCTTAATGAGGATAGAGCCATCGTGAGTGGAACACCAGACGACACGCCGAACCGGCAGGCGATCGATCAGCCAGCGGCGGTGCGACCGGGCGAGGCGCTGGATACCGAGCGGCTCCAGGCGTTTCTGCGCGCACATCTTCCCGACGCCGCCGGATCGTTGCAGATTGAGCAATTTCCCAGCGGCTTTTC
>DASWTQ010000018.1:0-11678 GCA_036402055.1 Herpetosiphonaceae bacterium | reverse complement strand
GAGCACATCGACCTCTTCGACCTCGGCCAGCGTCGGCACGTCCAGGCCCTCGGCCCAGGCGGTGCGCTCACGCTGCGGCAGCTTCCAGGGATTGCCGTTGCGCTCGATGCCGGTCAGCACGTTGGACACGCCCTCGGGAACCTCGCCCTCGACCAGCGCCAGCTTACGCCGAATGTTCACGATGTCGTCGACGTGCTCGATCATCGCCGGGCACTCAGTCATACAGGCGCGGCTGGTCGTGCAGCTCCACAGCTCGTTCTCGGAGATGATGTTCCCGTACAGCGGCAGCGTCTCGGCATCGCCCTTGACGAACTTGATCCCGCCGCCTTTGATGCGATTCAGCCCGTGCAGTTCGCCGTTGCTGCCCTCGTGGACCTGCTCCGTCGGCGCGCGATCGGCGGTCGCCAGCGCACTCTCGTCCTGCGTCACATGTACGATCGTGCCGTCGCGCATCAGCACGGGAGCGCCGCGCATCAGATCATCCATCTTGGTGATCAGCCACTTGGGCGACAGATCCGAGCCCGAGGCATAGGCCGGGCAGTTGGCCTGGCAGCGCCCGCAGCGCATACACGCATCCAGGCTTAGCCGCTCCTTCCAGGTCAGATCGGCGATGCGGTTGATGCCCAGCTCTTCTTCTTCCTTGTCCTCGATGTCCTCGATCTTGTCGAGCGCGCCCTTGGGCTCGACGTCGCGGAAGAAGCTGTTGAGCGGCGTGTAGAAAATATGCTTGAACTTGGTGAAGGGAATCGAGGCCACGAAGCTGAAGGTGATGATCATGTGCAGCACCCACAGCACGCGGTGGAAGATCAGACCGGCCGAGCCTTGCAGACCCAGCGCCTGATACAGCAGCGCATGGATGTAGCCGACCCAAGAGTACATCGACCAGCCTTGCTCCATGACCCGAATGCCGCCGATCTCCTGGTTCAGGATGCGCAGACATTCGAGCCAGTAGCCGCTGAAGCCGATGTAGAGCATCGTGCCGAGCACCCACCAGTCGGTATTGCGATTGTCGAGCCGATCCGGCTTGCTCAGGTAGCGCCGGTAGCCGGCCCAGACCAGCCCGCCGACAAAGAACAGGCCCAGCGTATCGAGCGTAAACTCGTAGAAGTTGTAGAAGTCGCCGCGAAGAATGCGCCCGGCGTTGGGTCCCATCGTCGGGATCGTAAAGTCTTCTTCCATGGCAATAATATCGGTGCCGATGAAGAGCACCAGAAAGCCATAGAAGATCATCGCGTGCATAATGCCGGGCCGCCGATCGCGCAGCACCCGCTTCTGACCAAAGATCTGCTGCAAGAACTCCGAAAGCCGCGCGGGCAGGCTGGTCACGCGCTGCGTCGTCCGACCGAGCCGCCAGCGCCGGACATCGCGCCAGATACCGTAGCTCATCACCGCGATCGACGCGATCGCAAGCAGGTACAGCAAGGTTTGAGCAAAGGGAATGGAGCCCTGAATATTCCAGTAGATCTCGCGAACAGGGACGATCGAGTCGTTCATAGCGGCTACAATACTTTCACTAACCGGCTTTGCGGGGCCTGGGCGTGCGCTATCCTACCAGCGATGTCACAACACGTCAAAAGGGGCAGCCAGCGCCACCCCCAAGCTCACTTCAAGCTAGCATGGCAACTCTGCCATCGGATCGGTTGATTGAGAAATATCCGTAGGACTACGGCGCGAGACGATAGCCAACGCCCCACTCGGTCATCACGATCTTGGGATCGTGCGGGTTCTGCTCCAGCTTGCGGCGCAGATGCCAGATATAGACCTTGAGATAGGCGGTATCGTTGACGTACTCGTCGCCCCACACGCGCTGGAGCAGCGTCTGGTGATCGAGCACCTCGCCGGGATGCTGCGCCAGCAGCAGCAGCAGCTGGTACTCGGTCGGCGTCAGATCGACTTGCTCGCCGCGCACCCGCGTGATGCGCATCTTGGTATCGATCTCCAGCTGGCCTTCCGCCGCCGTGATCGGCTGCTCGGAGCTGGGCACACGCCGCAACAGCGCCCGCACGCGCGCCAGCAGCTCGTCGGACTTGAAAGGCTTGATCAGATAATCGTCGGCGCCGCTGTCGAGGCCGCTCACAATATCCGAGCTTTCGGATCGTCCGGTCAGCATCAGCACGGGCACATTCGAGAAACGCCGGATCTCGCGCACGACTTCAAAGCCGAGCATATCCGTCAGGTTCACATCAAGCACGACCAAATCGGGGGCGCGGTCAGAGACCTGAGCGATACCCTCTTTCCCCGTTGGGGCGGCTTGAACGTCGTACTCCTGCGAGGTCAAGACGATCGTAACCGTCTCGCGAAGTTGGGGATCATCGTCAATGATCAGGATGCGCCGTTCAGCCATGCTCCACTCCTATTGCTGCATAGTTCAACTGCCAGTTGCCTGTAAACTACGAAAAACCCGCTCCACATCTGACATATTCAATTGACCGATCTTAAGATAGCGTACCTTGCCTTGCTGGTCAATGAAATATGACGTGGGGATTGGATGGATCGCATAGGCTTGTCCAACACCACCGCTTTCATCCAGGACGATCGGATAGGTTACGCCGTAGCGGTTGGCAAATTGCCGCACTTCCTGGAGACTAACGTTTTGGCTTCGCTCCGCATTATACAGATCGATGCCAACAATCACCAGACCTTGATCTTTCAATTTTTCGTATACTGCTTGCAGATCCGGTGTTTCTTCTTTGCACGGCTCGCACCAGGTAGCCCAGAAGTTGATCAGCACGATCTTGCCTTTGAAATCGTCGAGGCTGACCGGCTGGCCATCCAGGTTGTTGAGCGTGAAGTCCGGCGCGTCGTAGGGCTTGACCTCGGTCATCGTCGGGATAGTGCTCTGGTTGTCGCGCCCAACGATCAGCCAGACGCCGCTGAGCACCAGCAGACCCACCAGCACGCCCAGCACACCAAAGATAATCTCGCGACCGCTCATCGTGCGGGGCTCGGGCTGCCCCAGGCCCTGCTCAAGATCGTAGCTCTGGCGCTGCTCGGGATCGGTCAGCACATCGACCGCCGTGTGCAGCTGCTGCACCTGATCGGCCTGTTCCGGCGTCGCCTGCCGCAGCTGATTCTGATAGGCCGCTTTGATCTCTTCGGATGTGGCCTTGGGAGAAACACCAAGCAACGTGTAGTAGTTCTGTCTCATTGTATTACGGCTCGTACGTTTGCAGCAAGCTCTGCGCCTGCTGGGCTTCGTTCGATTGCGGCGCGACTGCCACTATTTTACGCCATTGCGCAAGTGCCTCGTCGATGCGCGGCGGCTTGTGCTGCGACAGGATCAGGCCGTAGTTCAGCAGCGCCCGTGGCTCGGCGACTCCGCTGGCGATGCCGCGCTCCACCTCGGCCAGCGCCTCCTCGACGCGCTGCGGATCGGGCGCGTCGGTGCCGTAGTTGAAAAGCGACAGCGCGCGGTCGGAGCGCACGATTGCGTTATCTTCCAGCGCCAGCGAGCGATCGTACGCCTGCACAACCTCCAGCCAGCCCGACAGCCCGCTGCGATACTGCGGCGACAGCGGCGCGTACTCGCGCAGGGTTTGCAGGTTGTCGAAGAGCGCGTTGCCCAGCGCGGTCCAGGTCTGCGCCGTGTTGCTGGACTCCGCCGCCCGGCGGAACTGCGCGATCTGCTCGGTGGTAAACGGCAGCTGGCCACCGCTCAGCTGAGGTGTGGGTGTGGCCAGCGCCGACGCGCTGCCGCTCGTGCGCACGCCGCTCAACACGATCACCAGCAGCACCGCCAGCAATCCGGTTGCAACTCCGATCAACGGCAGCCAGGCAGCCAGACCCTGCCGTCGCGGAGCCGGACGTGGCCGCTCAGCCGCAGGAGTCGCCGCGATCGTCGCAGGGCGCTCCTGACCACGCGCGGGCGGCAGCGGCCGGTAGTCGATCTCCTCGGTTCCGCTCCGTTGGCCACCGTTGTGCTGCCGGTCGTAGGCGGCGCGGCGACCGGGATCGGTCAAAACCTGGTAGGCGACTTCGATCTGCTTGCGCTTTTCGGCTGCCTGCTGCTGAAATTCCGGCGCCGAGTCGGCCATCCGATCCGGGCTATACAGGTCGCGGAGCCGCACATAGGCCGCGTCGATCTCCTGATGCGAAGCCTCGGACGGAATCTGGAGCAGCACGTAATAATCTTGTGTGCGTCGTGCCATGCTAGCGATACATACCACGCCAGCCGAGGACGCGTTGGCCCCAGCCACGCGCCGGAGCACGCGCAGGCTCGCGAGCCGGCAGAGCTTCCCAGCGTCGACGCACGACCGCTACCAGCCCGCCAAGCGCCATCAGCAGCGTGCCGATCCAGACCAGCGCGATCGCAGGCTTGATACTGACGGTAAAAACCGCTCGCGCCGGGACGACCGGCAGATTCAGACCGTCGACACGCAGCCGCGCCATCTGCTCGCTGGGATTGAAGTTCTCAAGCGCCAGCTTCTTGCCGTCGGGCAGCTCGACCGGCAGCTCTTGCAAGACTTTGTTCGGCTCAAGGCGCATCTGCGGCGTAACAACCTGCACGCTGTTTTCGTGCGTGATCGTCACCGTCGCGCCGACCAGCGCACCATTACCGCTGGCCAGATGATCCTCGACCTCAAACTTGTTGAACGCCAGCGTGTACGGCCCAACCTCCGCCTGCTGACCGGGGGCCAGATCGACCATACTCGGATCGTCGGCGGGCAGATATTCCTCGGGCGAGATGTATAGATCCTGCCACAGGTAGCGCTTGATCGCCGGCGTGCGCACCCACGCGCCCATGCGGCTGTTGAAATACACATCCGGCGCTGCCACAAACGGCGAGGCGGTCTCGTTGTCAACTTCCAGCCGCAGCACGTGCTTGCCGTTCTCGCGCTCATCATAGCCCCAGAAGGTGAAGCTATGGCCGAAAATGCTCTGAGTCTCGCCCTGCGGGATCACCAGCTTCTCTTCCGCCGAGCTGTAGGCGTACGAGCCGACGACGCCAACCAGCAGCAGCGCCATGCCGACATGCGCCAGGTAGCCGCCGATGCGCAGCCAGCCCGAGCGCAGCGTGCGAATGATCATCAGCACGTTGGTGCCCAGCGCCAGCGTCGCGATCGCCACGTACGCGATCGACATGCCGTCACGCACACCCAGCACGATCGCGATGCTCGTCAGCAGCACCGCCGCCGCAAACGGCCAGCGCAGCGCAAGCAGCAGCTTGCGCGTGTTGCTATCACGCCAGCCGAAGAGCGGCCCGACCGCCATCAGCACGGCCAGGATCAGCGCCAGCGGCGGCGTGGTTTTCTTGAAGAAATCAGGCAGCAGCGAGAAGCGGCCATCGGTGAAAGGCTGACCGCCGAAGCGCGAGCCGTTGTCGAGATCGAAGGCGCGGCTAAAGATGCGCTCCAGGTTGTAGCTCAGCCCTTCGATCGACGTGATCCAGGGCATCGACGTGCCGAACGCGATCACGACGCCGATCATCACGAACGTCAGCATCAGCAGCACAAAGGCCGTGTCGCGCGACAGCACCGCCTCAGACAGCGGCTTGCGTGGAACATCACGCCAGCGCAGCAGCAGAAAGCCAAAGCCGATGATCAGCAGCACGATCATCGCGCCGATCATGATGTACTTCAGCCCTTCTTCGACGAACGAGTGCACCGAGAAGTTCGACAGCACGCCGGAGCGGGTCAGGAACGAGGCGTAAAAAACAAAGCCGTAGGTCAGGATCGCCAGGAAGAAGTTTGCACGCCGCAGCGCGCCATGCGTGCGCTGAACCAGCAGGCCATGCATCAACGCGGCGCCCGTGAGCCACGGCACCAGCGATGAGTTTTCTACCGGGTCCCAGCCCCAGTAGCCGCCCCAGCCCAACGACTCGTAGGCCCAGTAGCCGCCCATCGTCAGCGCGAGGCCCAGGATCGTCCAGCCGGCGACCGTCCACGGCAGCGCCATGCGCGCCCAGGTGTCGTAGTCGCGCCGCCACAGCCCGGCCAGCGCCATGCAGAACGGCACGCCCAGCAGGCCATAGGCTGTAAACAGCGTCGGCGGATGGATCACCATCCACACGTTGTGCAGCTGCGGATTGAGGCCACGGCCCTCGGTGATCGGCCCGGTCACGCCTTCGATCACGGTCGGCAGGAACGGGTTACGCACCAGCATAAAGACCAGCAGCAGCACCTGAAGCAGCATCAGCAGCGACAGAATGTAGGGCTCGAACTGCCGTGTGCGGCGCATCAAAAACGGCGCGCAGATCAGACCGACCAGCGCCCACACCACCAGGCTACCGGGCTGTCCCGCCCAGATCGCCGCGATGCGATAGCGCATTTCGAGATCGGTCGAGCTGTAGTCGTAGACGTAGCGGATGTCGTAGCGCTGAAGCACGAACAGCACCAGCAGCAGCACCGCCGAGCTGAGCGCAAAGCCCAGCGAGGCCCACGCGCCGACGCGACCCCAGCGGATCAGCGACGGCCGCCCAAAGACGACCAGCGCATAGCAGATCGAGGAGATCAGCGCCGCCGCGATCGAGCCGTAGATCAGACTTGTACCGAAAATGTACATAGGCGTTTAAATTAGCACAGCGTCGCGGCTACCTGGCGGCGCTGGTTACTCCTGCTTGCTCCTGCTCTTGATACTTCGACGGACACTTGACCAGCAGCTGCTCGGCCTCGAAGATGTCCTTTTCGGCATTGTAGTGTCCGGTCGCGGCCACGCTGATCGCGTCCTCGAAGTTGCCGGGCTTGGTCGGATGCACGACCTTGAGCGTCGAGCCGTCGTGGCCCTGGATGTCAAAGGTCCAGTTGTTTTGCTCGTCGTAGGCGCCTTTGCTGTACAGGTAGCCGAAGACCTGTACGGTGCCGCCAGCTTGCCGGGCCTCGTCGATCGTCACCGTGCGCGCCAGCGATCCACGCAGCGACCAGCCGCCGTAGCCCAGCGCCAGCACGATCACGCCCAGCATCATCCACTGCACCGGCTTCAAACCGAGCGTTCGCCCGCGTGAGGTATGTTCAACGGCGATCGAGGCCATTGCTCAACTCCTTATCGATGCGCTGCGGCTTAAGCGGCTCGCCCGCCGACTCGCGCGCTGCTTGTGAGGTGGGAACCGAACGGGCGCTCTGTCCTTCGACGAGGCGCCGCAGCTCGCGCACATGCCGATCCATGCGCCAAAGGTAGATCAAAAAGCCGATCATCACCACCAGCGCAACCGCCGTAGCTACGTACATTGCGACCGCTGGATCATTGATAACGCCAGGCATCAGGCAAGCCCCTGTAGTTCAACTCGCCGCCGCAAGCGCAGCAGCGTCGTACGCAAATTGTAAACCCAGAAGAAGAGTCCCGTAAACCCCAGCAAGGAGGCCAGCAGCGTCGTCGTGGTGCGCACATTGCCGCGCTGGCTGGTGTTGCCGGGCGCTTGAATATTCAGCCGCACGCCCTGATCGTCCACCGATTGCAGCGCCAGCATAAAGCGGCTTTCGGGAAACTCAGGCGTGACGCGCTCGCCGGTTGCCAGGTTGAGCGTCGGCTGGAGCGTGGTGACGTTGGAAAAGCCCACGCCCGAAACCTCGACATTCGCCGTTACGCTATCGCCGCTGCGCTGCACGTCGAGCAGCTGAACGCGTCGATCGCCGAGCGCGCCGACGCCGTTCTGCTGAAGCGTGATGCCGTTGCACTTGGAGCCGGGAAGAAACGCGCAGTTGGGATGCAGAGTGGTATCGTAGAGGCGCGGCACCACAAAGGTCAGCAGCGGCGCTGTAGCAAACGCAAAGAGCGCGTAGACCGCCGCCAGCTGCCGTCGGCGCTCGGCATCTTCGATCGCGGAGCGCAGCGCGAAGTACGCGCCGTAGATCAGCAGCAGGATCAGGATCGACGTTTCGCGCGGCTCCCAGTTCCAGTACGAGCCCCAGATCACCTTGGCAAACATCGAGCCGGTGACCGTCGCCAGGATCGAAAAGAGAAAGCCCAGCTCGGTGGCGGCCAGCGCGCGGTCGTCGTCGCGGGCGTCACGGCGGCGCAAAAACATCAGGCTGTACCACGCCGCGATCGCGAAGGCAAACGTCGATAGCCAGGCGGTCGGTACGTGGACCATGATGATCCGGCCGGTGTTGCCCAGCCCTTCGTAGGCAGGAACCCATATAAACATCGCGATCACAACCAGCAGCATCCAAAGTGTAACCAGCCACTTGGCGGCAGTTGCGATCGGCTGTAGTCGTTCAGTCATGATCTTCCAACTTAAAGTAATGGGTCAAAATCAAAGAAATGAATCAAATAGAATATTTGTCAGGCCCTCACCCCAGGCGCCACCCAGAGGGTACCCGGCCTTCCCCTCTCCCCCTCCGCAGGCGAAGGGGAATAATGGTACTGCTTTTGTTCTTTGTTCTCGGTTCTCGTTTGTTCTTTTGTTTCTTTGTTCCCTTGTTCATTTGGTTCTTGGTTCTTGGTTCTTGGTTCTCCGCCTACACTTCCCACACATACGGAAACAAAAAGATCGCCGCCGCCGTCATCGCCACTGCATACGCGCCGAGGCCCTGGATCTGCGGAAGCGCCGCGCTCCACGGTGCGCCGGTCAGCGCCTGCTCGGTCGCCGTGATCGCGATCACCAGCATCGGAAAGACCACCGGGAACGCCAGCACCGCAAAGAGTGCCGAGCGCGCCGAGGCTTTGGCGATGATCGCGGCGATCAGCGTGATCGTCGTCGAAAGACCGAGGCCGCCCAGCGCCAGCGTCAGCGCAAACATCGCTATGTTCGCGATGCGCACGTTCATGAACAGACTCAGCAGCAGCGTCACGACGACACTCAAACCCGCCAGCAGCAGCAAGTTCAAAAGCCACTTGCCGACAAAGACCGCCAGCGGCGGCGCGTTCAAGCGCAAAAATGTCGCAGTCTGCGCCTCTTCCTCCTGGATAAACGCGCGGCCAAGTCCGGTCAGCGCCGAGAAAAACAGCGCGATCCAGAGCAGCGTTGCGTTGGTCGCCGGAGTGACAGGATCGCGGGATGAGAGACGCGGGCCGAGATAAAAGCTGACCACCAGCACCACCGTGAGCGCAAAAACCGCCAGCGCGTTGAGCGCATAGCGCGTGCGCAGCTCGCTGCGCACATCTTTGCGCAAGACCGCCCAGGCCGCGCGCCGAAATGATCCAGATGATCCAGCCGCGCGCTCATCTGATTGTACGGATGGCACAGGTCGTTTGATCTCTTCTGCCACGACTACGCCTCGCCCAGCGCCAGCACCAGATCGCCGTAGCGCAGATCCCGCCGATCGTTGGTGGCGATCACGGTCATGCCGCGTCGTCGCTGCGCCTCCACCACCCGATCGACCAGCACAATGCCCGCCGCGTCGAGATTGGTAGTCGGCTCGTCCAGCAGCAGCACCGCCGGCCGGTGCAGCAAGGCCAGCGCATAGCGCAGCCGCTGCTGCATACCAGACGAAAAACTGGCGACAAACTCATCGCCGCGACCATCCAGCCCAACCTCGGCCAGCGTCGTCTCAAGCAGCTGCCGGTCGTAGCGTAGACCGCGCACATCGGCGACAAACGCAAGATGTTCATGTGCGGTTAGCTCACGGTAAAGCTGAATATCCGCTCCAACCATGCCGATCACAGCGTGCGCCTCGTAGGGCCGGTACTGCACTCCGCCGATCGTGTAGATGATCGAGCCGCTGGTTGGCTGCTGGATGCCGGCAAGCAGCCGCAGCAGCGTCGACTTGCCGATTCCGTTATGTCCAGTCACCAGCAGCACGTCGCCTGTCGATAGCTCGGCGGCAATATGATGCAGCACACGGCGCGAGTTATACCATTTACTCACGCCGTCAAGCACAAGCTGGTCAGATGACGCATCCACTGACTGATATTGTAGCATACCGACTTGGCGTGTCAAAAGCACAAGCGGGCGATCCATATCGGGAGTGTAAAGTGTTTTTAGCTCAGTTCACGATCCGAATCGATCGGGGATGGAGGTTGTAGCCCGATCTCAGGCAATCCGATCGATCGTGCTGGGCGTGGGGCTTACCACTGGTACCGGCAGCTCCAGCACAGGCAACGGCAGCCGCTCGCCGCACTCAGGCGAATCTTGAGCTTCAGGCTGTACAGCGGGCTGTGGCTGAGACATCGATTCCAGCAGCACAGCGGGCTGCGGCTGAGACGTCGACTCCGGCTGTGCGACTGGATCGGGCTGAGGAGCAGACTCAGGTTGGGCGATAGGAGGCAGCAATTGTTCGCGTGGAGTACGGAGGAAGGTAATCAATTGCTCGTGGAACAGGTCGGGCTGATCGACCCAGGGGAAGTGGCGCGAACCGTCGATCGAGAACTGGCGCAGATAGGGCGAGGTACGCAGCGCCCGACGAATCACTTCGATCTGCGTCGGCATGACAATATCGTCGTGGGTGCCGTGCAGCACCAGTGAGGGAACGCTCAGACGCGGCAGATCCGGACGCAGGTCGGTGCGCATCATCGAGCGGACGGAGGCGCGGATACTGTCGGCGGTCGGCTTGACGCTATCCTCAAGAATTTCAAGCATCGCCTGCTCGTCGGCCTCGGCCAGAAAATAGCGGAAGAGCCACTTCGTCAGGCTCGGCAACGCGTCCATGCCGCGCGCGATCGGATGAAATGCGGTCAGCTTGAGCAGCAGCGCCAGCGACGAGCCCACGATCGGCGCGCCAACCGTGACCACACGCTCAATGCGATCAGGATGCTCGATCGCGATCTTGAGCGCGACCATCCCGCCCATCGAGTGGCCGACCAGCGCCACCTGCTCGATACCCAGCTCGTCCAGAAAACGAATCACCTGCTCGGCGTAGGCGCTGATCGACGGCTCGATATTGCGCTGATGCGTATCGCCGAAGCCGATCAGATCGAAGGCGTAGGTGCGAAAATGCGTGGAGGCGACTTCCATCGAGGGCAGCCAGTAGCGCCAGGAGCCGAGCCAGCCGTGCAAAAACAGTACCGGCCGGCCCTTGCCAAAGACCTCGTAGTGAACAGCTTGTTTATCGATATAGACAACGCTCATGCGAGGTCCTTTGTGTTGACAACATCAGGTTTGACTCATGACGAGAGTAACTTAAGCGGCGCGATGATCGACCTTGAGCACGCTGCCGACCTGCGCCCGCAGCGACGCGAGATTGGTCTCGCGTTCGATCACAGAGCGCCGCAGCTTCCACTGCAAGCTGGCGATCTCATCGGCGATCGAGCGCAGGCTTTGCATCTCGCTTTCCAGCGACTCGACGATGCGATCCACCGCGACGGCCGGCTGGGCCTGCTGCACGACGAGCGCCTGGTTCAGCACCGCGATCCGATCCTGCATCGTCGCGAGCAATCCTACCAGATTACTCCAGCTTTCGCTATCGGCGACGCGCTGCTGATGCTGCGCCTGGCCCCGGCTCTCGAACCACTCGCCGAGCTGGCCTTGCAGCGCCTCGATGCGATTCTGGAGCTGCGGCAGTCCGGTTGCCTGCGCGATCTCGTCGGGCGAAATCGCGAGCTTAGCGGTGGTCTCCTGGCTGGCGATCTGGCCGATCTGATCGTGCATGTAGGCGATCGAGCTGCCGATCTGTGCCTGCCGCAGCGTGACGGCCTCTTGCTCGCTGAGCACGTCGAGCAGCATCTCGCGCAGCCGCGCCGCTTCGTCCGAGGCCCGCGACTCCTGGCGGGACATGATGCGCGGCATCATCACGATCAGGCCAAACAGCAGCAGCACATTGAGCACAATTGCCGCAACAATAAAATAAGGAATGTAGTCTTGCATG
>DASWTQ010000017.1:0-23832 GCA_036402055.1 Herpetosiphonaceae bacterium | reverse complement strand
AAAGCCGGGAATGCGCGCGGCGTCCTCGTGGACCAGCTCGGCCACCTGGCGCACAGGCTCGTCACACAGGCCCAGCGTGTTGGGATTGGTCAGCATCAGGCCAGCGGTGCGCGGCCCCAGCTTGGACTTGAGATCGTCGAGATCCACATTGCCGCGCCGATCGGTCTTGACCTCGACCACACGCATGCCAACCATCGCCGCCGTCGCCGGGTTGGTGCCGTGCGCCGAGTCCGGGCACAAAATCTCGACGCGATCTTCCTCGCCGCGATCGTGATGATAGGCGCGGAACACCAGGATGCCGGTGAACTCGCCCTGCGCGCCCGCCGCCGGCTGTAGCGACACCTGATCGAAGCCCGACAGCTCGGCCAGATAGCCTTGCAGCTCGTACATCAGCTGGAGCGCGCCCTGCGACAGCTCGGGATCTTGCAGCGGATGCGCCTGGGCAAAGCCGGGAATGCGCGCGGCGTCCTCGTGGACCTTGGGATTGTACTTCATGGTGCACGAGCCCAGCGGATACATGCCGGTGTCGATGCAGTAGTTGCGCTGTGAGATCCGCGTGAAGTGGCGCGTCACCTCGGTCTCGCTCAGCTCCGGGAAGCCCGCGAGATCGTCGTCGCGCAGCAATTCCTGAGGCAGCGCCGTCTCGGGAACATCAAGCGCGGGCAGATTCGCGCCGATCTTGCCTGGCCCGCTCAGCTCAAAAATCGGAGGCTCATAAGTATTCATGGTTATGCAAGTTCCTTCAACGCCGCCACCAGCGCATCAATATCAGACTTGGAGTTCAGCTCGGTCACACACAGCAGCATCGCATCGCCAAGGTGCGGGTACTCGGCCGTGAGATCGTAGCCGCCGATGATGCCGCGCTCGGCCAGCGCCCGGTTGATCTCCGCGACCGGTCGCGGCGTGCGCACGGCAAACTCTTTGAAGAACGGCGCGGGCGTGAGAATCTCGAAGCCCTCAAGCTTGCCGATCTCACTGGCGGCATAGTGCGCGCGGTGATAGCACAGCTCGGCCACACGGCGCAGGCCATGCTTGCCCAGCAGACACATATGGATCGTCGAGGCCAGCATCATCAAGCCCTGATTCGTGCAGATGTTGCTGGTCGCTTTTTCTCGGCGAATATGCTGCTCGCGGGTTTGCAGCGTCAGCACATAGCCGACCTGACCGTCGAGATCGGTGGTTGCGCCGGCCAAACGTCCGGGCATACGCCGAATATACTGCTCTTTACAGGCGAAGATGCCGAGATACGGACCGCCAAAGCCCAGCGGAATGCCGAGCGGCTGTCCCTCAGCCGTCACGATGTCCGCGCCGGCCGCTCCCGGAGACTGGAACAGTCCCAGCGCGACCGGATCGACGGCGGTGATCAGCAGGGCGCCCGCCGCATGAACACGCTCGGCGATCGGCTTCAGATCGTGGATCTGGCCCAGGAAATCCGGCGTCTGCACAATCAGCGCGGCGGTCGAAGCGTCGACCTGCTCCAGCACATCTTCCAGCGACGCCGACGGATCTTCATCGCCGGTGATCTTGACGCCCAGCCCTTGCAGATATGTGCGCAGCACCTCGCGATACTGCGGGTGCACCGTCGGCGCGACCACGATTGTGTGCTTGTTGCGCGTGGAGTTGAGCGCCATCACCGCCGCCTCGGCAACGGCTGTCGCACCGTCGTAGTGCGAGGCGTTGGCGGCATCCATGCCGGTCAGGGTCGAGATCAGCGTCTGGTACTCGAAGATCGCCTGGAGCGTGCCCTGAGCGATCTCGGGCTGATAGGGCGTATAGGCAGTATAAAACTCGGCGCGGCGCAGCAGCGCATCGACGGCCGAGGGCACGAAATGGTTGTATGCGCCGGCACCAAGAAAAATGCTGTGCGTCTGGGCGTTGGCGTCACGGCGGGCCAGGCGGTTTAGCTCACGCAGAAGCTCGGCCTCGGAGAGCGCCGCCGGCAGCTCCACGTCGGGAAAGCGCAGCTCCTGCGGCACAACCTCAAACAGATCCGTGATATTCGACGCACCGATCGCAGCCAGCATCGCCTGCCGATCCTGATCGGTGTTGGAAATATAATGCGACATATGACCTTTACCTCAAGCTCTAGGGTCACGGGGAATAGTTGTATAGTACCTGATTTCGCTCGGTATTTCTTGCGGGGCATTCATGCCTGCTCAATCGAACAGGGACGTATGCCACATACGCCCCTGCTCTGCGCCAGGAATCGATTGCTCGAAGGAGCGCTAGTGGTCCGATTCCGCCGCGTACGTATCATAGGCGGCGGCATCCATCAGGCCACTCTTATCGGATGCAAGATTGCTGGCGCGCAGCTTGATCATCCAGCCGTCGCCGTAGGGATCGGTATTGACCATCTCGGGCTCATCCAGCAGCTCCTGGTTGACCTCGATCACCTCGCCGCCGACCGGCGCGAATATATCCGAGGCAGCCTTGACCGACTCGATCGTGCCGAAGATATCTTCCAGCTCAAGCTTGCGGCCCACCTCGGGCAGCTCGACAAAGACCACATCGCCGAGCTGGCGCTGTGCGAAATCGGTGATGCCGATCGTCACTTGATCGCCGTCGATGCGGACCCACTCGTGGCTTCTGGCGTACAATAAATCCTGCGGCGTAGAGGCCATAAGAACGCTCCTTGATAGTTGCTGTGGCCGAGCAATCTCAGCCGTTATTTCTTGTAGCGCGTCTGATAGAACGGCGTTTTGATCACCTGGGCACGTACGGGCTTGCCCCGGATGATCACGTCAAGCTCGGTGCCGAGCTTGGCCAGATCAGCGCGCACCAGCGCCAGCCCCAGGTTCTGCCCGAGCGTCGGCGCGGGCATGCCAGATGTAATCTCGCCCACGGTCTCGCCCTCGACGGTGGTCACAGGATAGCCCTGTCGCGCAATGCCACGTCCGACCATTTGCAGCCCGACCAGCTTGCGGCGCACTCCCTCGGCCTTGATCTGCTGAAGCGCCGCGCGGCCGATAAAGTCGCCCTTGTCGAGCTTGACGACCCAGCCCAGCGCGGCCTCGTAGGGATTGATGCTCTCGCTGATCTCATGGCCGTAGAGCGCCAGCTTCGGCTCGAAGCGCAGGCTGTCGCGCGCGCCAAGCCCGATCGGCTTGAGCCCGTCGGCATGACCTTCTTCGAGCAAGCCGTCCCAGACACGAGCCGCGTACATGTTGTCGAAGAACAGCTCGAAGCCATCCTCGCCGGTGTAGCCGGTTCGGGCGATCGTCGCGGGAACGTCGCCGAAGATCACACCCTCGACCACGCCATGAAACCAGAGCGCCGTCACGTCGAGATCGGTCACGCGATCCAGGATCGCCTCGGCCTTCGGCCCCTGAAGCGCCAGCATCGTGGTTTGATCGGAGATGTTTTCGAGCTGGACGTTGAAGCCCTGGCTATGCTGCTGCATCCAGTCGAAATCTTTGTCGACGTTGGCGGCGTTGACCACCACGAGGTAGCGATCCGGCAGATGGTAGATGAAAATATCGTCGACGATGCCGCCGTCGGGATAGCACATCAAGGAGTAGTTGGCGAGGCCCTCGGCGATCGACGCGACATCTTGCGTGCTAAGATGCTGCAAATACGCCAGGCTATCCGGCCCGCGCACGTTGATCTGGCCCATGTGGCTAATATCGAACAGCCCTGCCGCGTTGCGGGTCGCGTGGTGTTCATCGATGATCCCGGTGTACTGCACCGGCATCTCCCAGCCGCCGAACGGAACGGTTTTCGCGCCCATCTCGACATGCCGGTCGTAGAGCGGAGTTCGCTTCATCGCTCCTCCCTGAGCGTAGAGTTCAGCAATCGCGGCTATTATACCGCAAGTCGAAACCAGGGCTCCAAGAACCAAGAACCAAGAACCAAGAACCAAGAACCGGGGAAGAACAAAGAACAAAGATCAGAGAACACAGAAGAGTACCAAAATCCCCCTCGCCTGTGCCGAAAGCGACGGGAGAGGGGGAAGAGCGATAGCGAAGGGGTGAGGGCCAACGAAAGAACAAAGGATCAAAAGAACAAAAGAACAAAATGATGTTATCGAAACTCTTTGTTCCTTTGTTCGCTTGTTCCCTTGTTTGCCCGTAGGGCAATGCCACTCCTCCATCGAAATACTGAGCCGAAGAGCAGCCCAAAGTTGCAGCCGGCGCACGAAGAAAATTCGCGGCCTGAGCGTTTATCCCCACAGAGCCACCAATCACCCCGCACGGCTCCCAACCAAACCATCAAACATCCTGAGAGGAGTATCCCTCATGCCGCTGCTCGACGACTTGAAAGCATTGTTAGATACCATCTCGATCGATCTGCCGCTCGCCGACAGCCGGCCCGGCCAGCCGATCAGCGCCTCGATCCTCAACCTGCCCAGCGCGACAACGCTGCTCGATAAATTGCCGATCGACGTCGATCTTGAGCTGACCAGCCCGATCAATCTCAACTTTGCCGGCACACTGCTCAGCGATGTGCTGACCAAGAACATGCTCTTCGCCAACGCCTCGCTCGACAATCAAACCTTTCAAAACGTCAATCCGAGCGCAACGCCGCCGCTGAACAAGCCGGGCCTGCCCACGGTCAACCTGCTCAAGCTGCCCACCGGCAACGGCAGTCACTCGAATATTCTCGACCTGGGCCAGACGCCGCTCTCCGCGATCGAAGGCGTTCCCGGCGCGCTCGGCGATCTTCAGGGCACGCTCAACGGCCCGATCACCGGCACCGTGATCAGCGCGCTCAAGGGTGTGATCGGCCTGCCGATCCAGGTGCCGCTGGCGATTAAAGTGCACTGGTCACTGCGCACAGGCGAAGACCCGAACAGCCCGGCCGTCGCGGAGACCGATTACTCGTTCAACGGCGATCCGACGCTGCCCTCGATCAGCGTGCTACTGAGGCCCGAGACCTTCGATTTGCTGGAAGGCGACGATCTGATTCAGCCGGTCAAGCGCTATCTCCATGCCAGCGTGACGCTCAGCGCGGGCGGCTTCACCGAGACCAAGAACCTGAAGCCACAAGCGATCACAACGATCTCACTCGGGATTCCGCGTATCCTGGCGCTGTTCGCCAACCAGAACTTTACTGGCCCGTGTCTGGTGATGGTGCCGGAGCGCTCGACACTGCCCAACATTCAAACCTTCCTCGACAAGCTGGCTCCACTTCAGAGCGCGCTGGAGGCGCTGAAATCGTTCGCGGAGTTCGCCGCGTTTGCGGCAGGGCTGGGCAACCTGATCAATGGCGTGATCGCCAACCCGCACGTCAAGTTCCGCAAGCAGGAAGGCATCGCGAATCTCAACGATGTGGTGCTGATCCAGAACGATCCGATCACCAACGACATGGAGGCCGAGGACGAGCTAAGCTCGCTGGTGCTGATCGGTAATCACGGCGCGCGGGTGCAGTGCTACAACGCCCGTGAGTTCAAGACCGACGAGGGCTGGTTCGAGGCCAACGTTCGCGATAAGCTGATCGTGATGGTGCGCAACCTGCACGAGAAGCGTCCGGTCGCGCTGCCGCACGCCAACGGCGTCGACGTCATGCGCGACACGTCGGGAACGTCGTTCGGCGATACGCTGTCGTCGGTGCGCTTCGCCTGATCCGCCGCAGTTAAATGCACGAGGCCAGACAGCTTGTCTGGCCTCGTTGTGCTTCCTAAATCCGCCGCTACCTGACGAACGGCAGCCGTAGCTCTAGCTCAACGCCGCCTTGGTCGCGCTCCTCGACCCGCAGCTGACCGCCCAGCTCTTGCGCCCGGTAGCGCAGCCGCTTGATCTGGTGAAAGCCCGGTGGCTCTGCGGTTCCATCGAACAGGCCGATGCCGTCGTCGCAGACTCGCAGCACGACGCTCTCCGACAGCACCTCCAGCGCCACTCTGGTCTCGTTCGCCCGCGCGTGCGAGAGCACATTATCCAGCGCGATCTCGATCGCTTTGATCAGCAGCTCACGAATATTCGGCGGCAGCTGCCGCTCGTCACCCTCGATCTGCATCGCCAGAGTCACGCCCGCCGACTGAAAATCCGGCATGAAGTTGCGCAGCGCCGCCTGCACCGTGGCCGGAGAGCGACGCTCGACCGTTGGCTGGCTGGCCCGCTCTTTGCCCCAGGTCCGCGCCAGCGTCGGCGTAGCGCTCGACGTACGATCGTAGCTCACGGGCGCATCGTCGCTCGCTCGATCGGACAGCGACTCGACGGGCGGATATTCCCAGCGGACCGGCGGCGCCTGCTTGCGGGCTCGTCGCTGGCGCACACGCAGCAGCCAGCGCCACAGCTCGCCACTCATCACGACTCCGGCCGCCACGCCAAACGGCAGCAGCGTGCGGCCCATCAGCGCCAGACTCTGACCACCGGTCGCGATTTCGAGTGGATTACGCTCTGTTGTCCACAAGATCAGCTGATCGATCGCCAGCGCTGCCGCCGCGATCAGCATGCCGCCGCTCCAGCTGCGCACCACCGCAGGCGCCACGATCGCGCTGAGCAGCATGGGCAAAAACGGACTGCTCCAGCCGCCGCTGAACCAGACCGGCAACGCCGTGAGCAGCAGATCGTAGAGGACGATCGCTGAGCCTTCGCGGGTACGGGAAACAAAGCGTGGCAGCTGCAACGTCCAGAGCAGGCTGTATAGCGTGATGTAGCTCAGCCAGAGCAAAGGTTGAGGATCGCTGCTCAGGCGGGCGAACATGCCGGTTTGCCACACCAGCACGAGTGTCAGCAGCCAGGCAGCCCAGCGCGCGCCAGCGATGAGCAAGAGATTTGTTTTCGGGAACCGCCGCATTGCGAACCGCCTACACGCACACAGACGATCTCTACGAGCACACGTGGCATACGAATGTTTTTTCAGTGTAGCAGAAAGCGCCGCTCAGAACAACCGTAGGGAGAACAAAGAACAAAGGTCTAGCGTATTAGACCGCATCCTGTTCTTTGTTCTTGAACAGGCCCTCACCCCGCCCTTCGGGCTCCCCCTCTTCCATTGCCATAGGAGAGGGGAATCTCGGTGAAGCTTCAATTTTCGTCCTTTTGTCCCTTTGATCGCTTGTTCCTTTGTTCGTCTTCCCCGGTTCTTGGTTCTTGGTTCTTCTCACACCACAGCTGTTTGCGTCACCCGCGTAGCTCCCGCATCGAGCAGCGCCTGCGCGACGATCGCTTGCCGATTCGCGGCCACCAGAGCCAGCATAATGCCGCCACCACCGCCGCCGGAGAGCTTCGCGCCCAGCGCTCCAGCTGCCACCGCCGCCGTGATCAGCCGCTCAAGCTCAGGCGACGAAACGCCGATCTCGCACAGCAATTCTTGATTCCGATTGAGCGCCGCTCCCAGCGCGATCAGATCGCCGGCCGCCAGCTGCTCGCGAATGCTCAGTACAACCTGCCCGATCTCGGCGAACAACGCATCGAAGCGCCGACGATCGTGCTGCCAGCGTTCGCGCACACCACCGACCGTGATATGCGTCGGCGCATGCACGCCGGTATCACCGATCACCAGCGCAAACGGAGCGCCGATATGCAGCGGCTCGATCGTCGGCGGCGTGCGCACACCGTCCTGCTCCTGCCCGCGCCTGAACCAGATCGCTTGCTCGTAGCTGACCACGGTGTTGTCGATGCCGCTGGGCGTGCCGTGGTAGAACCGCTCCGATTCATAGACCAGCCGCGAGACAGCCGCCGGATCGAGCGAACGACCAAGCTGCGCCGATAGTGCCTTCACTAGCGCCGCTCCCAGCGCCGCGCCGCTGCCCATGCCGCTGGCGATCGGAATCGACGAACGCAGCGTGATCGACAGATCCAGTGGCAACGCTACGCCTAGCTCCTCAACCGTCAGCCGGATCAGCGTCGCCAGTGGATGGTCCTGCGCCTCCACCAGCATCACCGACTCGCCGAGGTCGGCAAGGTTGAGCGTGATGCCGGAGCCGGGGAGCGCCGCCTCAATCATAGCCTGCGCTCGAACGTCAGGCAGCGGCAGCGCGATCGCGGGCTGCCCATAGACGACGGCATGTTCGCCGCAGAGGATCACTTTGCCGGGTGCCGAAGCAGTTATCATAGACGATCCTGTTGATATTTTAGCACGGACGTGCTAAAATAGTAGTGATTATATCTACATAAAGTATTATTGGTGCCCCTCGCACCAATTGTATTTGCGCAGCAGCAGATGACAACGTATACTGATCTGGAGCATAGATCATGAAGGGTACTGCAATGGCAAGCTCTCGCCAGCCCGCACAGGCTGCTGCACCATCGGCTGCCGGCGAGGGAACAGAGATAAAAAATTACCGGATCGGCGAGCGCATCGGTCAAGATGAGCTGGCGCTGATCTATCGGGCGCGGCACCAGACGCTGGATCGCGACGTGCATATTCACGTTCTGCGCCGCTCGGGCTGGGTCGCGATCAGCCGCTTCCAGCTGGCAGCGCGTCTCGCCGCGCGGGTTCAACATCCGCATATTTTACCCGTGCTCGACGCCGGCCACGATGAGCGCTACGGCTACTACCTGATCACGCCGCCGATCAACGCCAAGTCGCTGCAAACCACGCTCGACGCGGGGCCGGTTCCACCGCCTGCTGCGGTGCGTATTTTCGCACAGATCGGCCAGGCGCTCGACGAGCTGCACAAGCATAAGATCGTTCACCGCGACGTTCAGCCGCAGACGATTCTGGTGCAGGACGACGGCACCGCCTATCTGACGGGCTTTAGCCTGGCCTGGATTCCTGACGGCCCGGATCTGTCGGAGCTGGACGAGGCGGATTATCTCACACCCTACGCCGCGCCGGAACAAACTTTTGAGGATCGCACGCCCGAGTCGTCGCTCGACATCTACTCGCTGGGCGCGGTGCTCTACCATATGCTGACGGGCGAGGTTCCGCCCGGCACGGGCATCGAGCCGACCTCGCTAGCCAGCCGCGATCCTCAGCTCGCGCCCGCCGATCGCGTTCTGCGCCGGATGCTTGCGCCACAGCCGCATCTGCGCTATCCCAGCGCGGCCCAGGCCGCAGCCGCACTGCGAGGAGCGCTACGCGCCGTCGTGGAGACCGACGCCGCCGATTCCTCGGTTGATGTTCCGGCTCGTGCCGAGTGGCTGGAAAATCCGCTGGAGATCGTTCTGCGCGACCGCATCGACAGCACGTTTCTGGATCGCTCACGCAGCCACGCCGATAAGCTACACGCCGGAGAAGGCGTGCGCCGGCTGCTGGACGCCTGGAGCGGCGATAGTCCGATCCGCCGCCGGCAGCTGGGCCAGGCGATTCGCATCGACCAGGTCGTCAGCTATAACGTTTATTTCTACGACCTGAAGATTCTGTACGAAACTCGGACCCATCCCGAGAGCCGTGAGCGGCCATTCTCCGGCAGCCGGATCTCAAGCCGCAAGCAGCCGCCCGATCGCTGGCAGATCGAGGTGCCGACGCCGGATGAGCCCTTCGGCGATGTGTCGACGACCGAGGTAAGCGTGCCGTTCTCGGAAAAAACCAGCGTTTGCCAGCGCTGCAAAGGCGAGACACGCATCACCTGCGCCAACTGCCACGGACGCGGCACGCTCGACGTCAAGCGCACCGTGAAGACGCCGACCAGCACGCACTCCGAGATCCAGACCGTGGACTGTCCGACCTGTAACGGCGCGGCGCTGCTGACCTGCGATCGCTGTGACGGCACCGGCAATCTGCTGACCAGCTCGGTGTTTCAGTTCAGCCGACGTGGTCGCTTGTGGCAAAACACCGACGAGATCGAAGGCTTGCCCCAGCGCTCGCTTGAGGAGCGCTCCGAGGCTGTGTTCAGCGGCGAGATCGATGTGCACGATCCAATGTGGCACGCCGTGCAGCCGCTGCATGAACTGCTGGAAGAGGCGACCAAATCGGTCAACGACGAGACGCGAATCGTCGCCACCGAGCTGACGATTCGTGGCACGCCCGTTACCGAGGTCGATTACAGCTTCCGCAGCAAGCAGCGCACCCTGGCGATCATCGGCTTCGACGAAAACATTCGCGGTGATCTCAGCCTCTTCGACTCCGAGCGCCTGTTGATCGTGGCGCTGGTCGTTCTGCTGCTGCTCGCCATCGCCGCGATCTTCTTCAACGTGATCCCAACCTAAAACCGTAGGGGCGTAAATACGCCCCTACAAACATTGAAAAACACGTTTTGTGATCTCTAAATTGCAGCGTGATGACCATCAGTTGAGCCGTAGAGGCGTGATTTATCACGCCCAAAACACGGATCGATTTGTGATCTACTGCCCCAGATTGTCGCCCAGCTTCCCGGCAACGCCCATATCGCGCAGATCGTTGACGCCTGTGCTCTTGAGAAACACATGGCGCTGACGGCTGATACTGGCCAGCATCTGCGCATCGTGGTGTTGCAGCCGAACGGCCAGCGTTTCCAGCTTCACTTCCTTGCCATCCGGCAGCACAACCGATCGCTCCCAGTCGCTATCGCTGAGCGTGCGCATCAGATCCAGCGTTTCACGGCGCAGATCGAAGAAGAGCGCCAGGTCATCGGCAAAATCGCGATCCATGAACGCCAGGCCAGGGCGCGGCTCTTCCAGGCTGGGCCGCGTCTCGTGCATCGCGCGGCGAAACCCTTGCAGATACGCGCGCTCACGATCCACGGCGGAGGAGACCAGCTCTGCGATCGACGGCTCAGACGTAGCGCCGCGATACAGCTGGTCGGGCGCGAGGCGAGCGATCCGCAGGCGAATCGCGTTACAGGTCGCTTCGAGCTTGGCAAGCGCCAACAGCTCATCGTCCACGCTCTGCTCGGAGCGCATAGGTTGAGCAAACATTGTCACGGAAACCTCATCTTATCAGCTATCTCAGCTATACATCCAGGATCGGTATCGAAGCTTCTTCAGCGCTGCTTATTCTACCTCAGGATCGCGCCAGCAATTCGCGCACCACGTCCAGATCTTCGGGCGTGTTCACATTGCGAAACGCGCTGCCGTTCGGGTCAAGCTGCGCGATCAGCGGCGGCTCGATCAGTTGAACGCGTACCTCGGGGAAAAAGCCGATCACCTGGGGATTGCCCGCGTCAAGCTGGCGCGCGATAGGCTCAAGACATCGGCGGCTGTAGATCGCGTGGAGGCTTTCGACGCCCAGCCGGTTGCGGGCGCGTCCAGAGGCAAGCTGCGGCACCAGAACGTCGTAGTCGCGGGGCTGAGCCAGCATCCAGCGCAGCAGAGCGATATTCAGCAGCGGCATATCGGCGGCGACCGTCAGCGCGTGCTCGTGGCTAGCCGCAGCCAGGCCGCTGTAGATCCCGCCCAGCGCGCCGCCGTCGGGATACACATCGCCGACGATTCGCGCCGGAAGCTGCGGCCACTCCTCGGCATCGTTGAGGACGACGATAACCTCGGCGCACAGGCCGGCGACAAGATCGATCGTGTGCTGGAGCAGCGTGGGACCGGACTCGCCCCAGAGCTTGAGACGGCGCTTATCCTGTCCCAGGCGACGGCTGCGGCCACCGGCTACCACAATCCCGGATACCGGCGGGCTCGCGGTATGCAGTGCCTCGCTCATGGAACGCTCTCCCTCGGGCCGCAAGCGTGTGTACAGGACCGGCTATTTGGGCTTGCGATTTTTGGCTTCCTCGCGCTTGCGACGAATAAAATCGAGCACCTGCTTATCGATGCGCGCATCTTCGACCAGCCGCTCTTCCAGGTTTTCGATGCCGCCATACGCGAACAGCGCCTCGCGTGTCACCTCGTCGTAGGTGTTGGTGTTGGGACCGCTGTAGTAGCCCAGCTCGCGCAGCGTATCCTGAAGCTCGCCCGCCAGCGCCTTATCGATCGGGATCAGCTCGTCGGCGGCCGGCCGCGTGAGATAGAAGCGATGCAGCTGGAGCAGCCGCGCCAGCTCTTTGATCGGATCGGGATGATCATCTACCCGCAGATCGATGTAGCGATCCAGCACGCCGCCGTACGCGCCGCCGGTACGAACCACGTAGACCGAGGCAGATTGGCGTCCACGTCGATCGCCACCCGCCGCCTGGCCCGCATCCAGCGCCGCGACCATTCGCTCGGCTAGCTCGCCCTCAGCAGCGCAAAACGCCTCTGCCATCCTGGCGATAACCGACTCGTTGGCCAGGATGTTGCCCTGGCAGCAAAAGCCCTCGCCGACGATCTGCCCTGCCCAGGGATGGCACGCCGAGCCGGTGTAGGCGGCAGCACGGCCCTCGCGATCGACGATACCCACCTGGCGATGCTCTCGTTGCGGATCGGCCTCGATCAGCTGTCGCACCACATCCTGCGCCGATAGGCCCTGCTCCAGCAAAGCCAGGCCATCCGGCCCATAGCTAAGATTGGCCAGACTCTGCGTTGCGATCGCGCCAACCTCGGCTCGCGCCCACGGCACCACCGAGCCGACCGCCAGAAACTTCGACTGCACGGCAACGCCGAGATCGCCATTGGCCGGATCTCGCGCAACGATCGAGAATGTAGCGATCAACGGGCTGCCCATAGCGACCCTCCTCAACGCGGTAACGTCCGCACCGTCAACGAATCGAAAATGCCCTCGCCGCCGTTCGGCCCTGGAATAACCACGAAGCCATAGGTCGAGCCTGCGAGCGGTGCCGGCACATTCAGATTGGCCAGCAGCGTGCCGTTGGCATAGACCGAGGCGCGCGTGCCGACGACTGCCAGAACCAGGCGGTTGCGTCCGGCGCGGATCGCGTTGCTGGCGGTCGGCCTTACAATAACTCTACCACGCTGCTCAACTCGGAACTGTCCGTTGGCGCTGATCACAAAGCGATAGCTGTTATCGGGGCCGAAGTTGAGCCCGGCCGAGCCGCGCACCGGGATCACGTCCGCAGCGATGATCGCGTTGCTCTGGCTCAGCGGCGAGCCGTAGGCGAAGATCGCGCCGGTGTTGGGCTGTGAGGTGATCACATACGTGCCGTCGCGGTAGCCCAGCGTGTAGGCCGGCTCCTGCAAGCTCGGCCAGCCGCTGGCCGGATTGCCGAAGTTATCGCCGTCCAGCACCTGACCGCTTTCCAAACCTCCCACGGGCTGCGCTGCGGGCGGCTGCGTCGGCGCTGGCGCGGGTGGTTGCGTTGGACGCGGCGGCACGGCGGTTGGACGCGGCGGTACAAGAGTCGGCGGAATCTCGGTGGGTGGTGGTGGCGCTGCGGTGGGCGGCACTTCCGTCGGTGGCACGGGAGTTGGAGTCGGCGGCTCGCTAGTTGGCGATGGCGGTAGCTCGGTCGGGGGCGGCGGCGTGGTCGGCACCGTCTCAGCCGTCGGCAGCGTGCCACCTGCGGCCTCGCTTGCTGCGGGCGCGGACGATCCTGCTGCACCTGTGGTCGGTGCGTCTGCCACTACCAGCGGCGTAGCCGTCGCGGTCTCGGCAGGAGCGCCGCTCGGGTTAGCGCCGACGATCGGGCCGGTGGTTCCTGAAGGCTGCTGCGCCTGCTCCGAAGATCTGAGCGTATTCCAGCCGTAAAGGCCGCCGCCCAGGAGCAGCAGCGCGATCGCGCCGCCGGTCAGCCCGGCAGCCGGCCGTCGTGAAGAGCGGCGCTCGGCTGTGCTGCCACTGAGCGACTCGGCGCGCGCCAGCAGGTCGTCGACATCACGATAGAACGGATCGACACGCTGGATCTGGCGCAGTAAGCGCGCGGCCTCGGCGGCAGCGCCCGCTGCCAGCAGCGTCTGCGCCTGCTGGTAATCGGCGGCAAGCTGCTCGGCGCTGGTAGCAGGCTGCACACGGCGTGGCTGCGATCGCGCGCGTGGATTCCGGTTCAGCGCGGCGTAGGCCTCGGTAATGCGCTGGCTGCGCTGCTGGGCATACTGCTGCATCTGGGGATCGGCATGTCGGAAGCGATCAGGATGATATTTCGCGATCTCGCGCCGGTAGGCTTGCTTAATATCTTCTGGCTGTGCGCCGGGGGAAACGCCCAGCAGGGCATAATCATCGAGGTGCTGGAAATCGTCCAAGCTCTTCTCCTTGCCTGAGGCACCTACAGCAGGGTAGGCGAGCGACGGGATAGCAGGCAGGCGTCATTATACGGTTGTAGACGGGTTCTAGCAACCGAATCTTTGCGAACTAAAAGTACTATTCACATTTAAACAGTCATGGGCGATTGGAGGTTTCTAGGCGAGCCGCTCGATCGCATCCAGAAGGTCGATAATGCTGAACGGCTTCGACATAAACGCGGCGTGCGCGTCGTCCAGGTTGATCTGTTTTCCGGCACTCATCAACAGCACGCCGATCCGCTCGTGAGCAAACTCGTTGCGAATCGCGCGGTATAAGCCGACACCGTCCAGGTTCGGCATCATCAGATCGGTGATCACCACATGCGGACGCAGGCCCGAGCGAAGCAGCATGAGCGCACTCCGGCCATCATGCGCGCGGGAAACGTCATACCCTTCATCGCTCAGCATATCCGCAAGCAGATCTACGATTGCGATCTCATCGTCGACGACCAGCACCTGCATACGCAATCCTACATCAGCTAAGGCTCTTAAGACCTAGGGGAATCTCTGCAAGAAATACGCCAACGCTGGACAAAAGTAAGGAATTAACATACATTGCATACACCGTGCCACGTCTTGTTAAAGAGAACAATATCCAAAAATCATACACTTGGCAACGCCATACGGGGCGTATGCCGGCAGGATTTCTAGACAAGCGCACGCGGCTGGACTAGAATATAATAGCTCCGTCATCAGACACCGTATGCCAGTATGAGAAAGAGAAGGCCGTGATGGAACGACCCGCTTCCGTCGCTACAGGAGTCCCCCAGCTGGATCTGATCCTTGGGGGTGGCGTCGTCCAAAATTCGTTGATGCTGATTGGTGGCGTGGCCGGCTCCGGAAAGACGGTTCTCGCCGCACAGATCGCCTGTGCGGCCGCAGACCGCGACGAGCGGGTGCTCTTCGTGACGGCCTTTTCGGAGCCGCACAACAAGCTGATCACCAATCTCCAGAGCTTCCGGTTCTTCAAGCAAAACCAGATCGGTGGTCGCATCAAGCTGCTCAACCTCCAGCACCAGCTTTCGACGAGCCTGGATGAGGCCGCCGATACGATTGTGCGCGAGGCCCGTGAGCATAAAGCCCGCATCGTGGTGCTCGACGGCATTCAGGGCATTCTGATCACCGGCAACAGCCGCTCGGCTCCGCATCAGTTCCTCTACGATCTCAGCGCCAAGCTCAATCTGCTCAACGTCACAACACTGGTAACATACGATCTTTCTTCGATTGTAGACGCCAATCGCTCGGAGCTAACCGCCGTCGACGGAGTGATCGCGCTCAACCAGGAGCTGATCGGCGACCAGGTGGTGCGCACGCTGCAAGTCGTCAAACAGCGCGGCGCCAATCCGCTGCTGGGCCGGCATACCTTTACGCTCACCGACGAGGGCGTGATCTGCTATCCGCGCCAGGAATCGGTCACCAGCGCCGAGGACATCCCGCTCAGCGATCAGCGCGTCTCGCTCGGTATTGCGGGGCTGGACACGATGATCGAGGGCGGCGTGAATCAAGGCACCAGCACGATCGTCGCGGGCGCCGAGGGCATCGGCAAGACGCTGATCGCGCTGCACTATGTGGCGGCAGGCGTGTCCAAGAACGAGCCGTCGCTGCTGATCACCTTTAGCGAAACGCCGCAGCAGCTGGTCGCCAAGGCCAAGCTTTTCGGCATGGATCTCCAGAGCGCGATCGACGCGGGCAACCTGATCCTGCGCTATCACCCGCCGGTCGAGCTGATCGCCGATGTTGTGGCCCTTGAGATCCGCCAGCTGATCGCCGAGAAAAAGATCCAGCGTCTGGTGATCGACGGCATCGGCGACATTGAGCGGCCGCTGATGGAGCGCGGACGAGCCGCAAGCTTCTTTGCCTCGCTGGTCACTTTTTTCCGCACGCAGCAAGTCTCCGCGCTGATCACGCTGGAGATCGATCCGATCATCGGGCGCGACCTGTCCTTCGCCGGCAAGAACCTGTCGGCGCTGGCCGACAACATCTTCTTCCTGGAGCATGTCGACGTCGGCGATCAGCAGCTCTTCTCGCTGATTGTGCTCAAAATGCGCTACAGCGGCCACGACCGGCAGCCGCACAGCTACACGATCGACAGCACCGGCATCAACCTTTCTCCATCACCGCTGGACGGAGAGTACACGTTTAGCCGCCGCAAAGGCTGATCGATGCGCGCTGAGACTTGCCACGCCTTACGCAGCGCGGCTTTCGGCGACGGAGCAAAGGCGCGCCGGTATTTGACGGAGCGGAAACCACCTCGTATAATATACGATGCGCGTCGCCCATAAGGCGATATGACCAGGATCTACGGGGGCGTGGAGCAAGCTCTACGCTCTTTGTGTGTCCATAAAGGGTAGCGCGCCCAATTTTTGTTTTTAGGGGGTTTGTAGATTCATGCCCAAGCGAACGTGGCAGCCGAAGCGGATTCCGCGCCGCCGTAAACATGGCTTCTTGTCGCGCATGGCGACAAAAAAAGGACAGCTCGTGCTCAAGGCACGCCGGCTGAAAGGCCGTTGGAAACTCTCGGTTAGCAATGAGCGACGCCGGGTTCCACGCGGACATCGCTAAAAGGACGCAGCATGCGGCGGAGCCAGCGGCTGCAACGACCAGAGCAGTTTCAGCGGGTGCGTCGCGACGGTAAGTCTTGGTCGCACCCGTTGTTCATTATGAACGCTGCCCGCAATCGGGTAGGACGCACGCGCTGCGGCTTTGTGGTGGGCAAGCAGCTTGGCAAAGCGCACGATCGCAATCGTGCCAAGCGCCGCGTCCGCGAGGCCGTGCGGCGTTTGTACGCCAATATTGCGTCGGGCTACGACCTGGTGTTTGTGGTCCGCACGGGAGCGCTGCACGCGCCCTTTCCCGATCTTCAGCAGGCCATCACAGAGCAGCTCAAACGCGCGCAGCTCTGGGTTCCCCCCGCCGCGAACGATGGCAATCAAGGAGCTACCGATGGGCCGGTGGATAGCACTGCCGCTGATTCGGTTCTACCAGCGCTTCATCTCACCACTCACTCCTCCTAGCTGTATTTATACGCCAACCTGCTCGCAATATGGCTATGAGGCGATCGCGCGCTACGGACTATTCAAGGGCGGCTGGCTGACAGTACGGCGGATCGCGCGCTGTCATCCGTGGGCGCAGGGTGGTTCCGATCCGGTGCCTTAGATTTTCGCTACATGATCGATCAGCGGCACTCAGTTTGCAACAATCGATCGGTACACGACATATAATGGCTATGTTCGCATAGCATAAGGAGCTTGTTCGATGCCTGGCTGGCAACAATTTGTAGGTTTTCTTGAGTTTGTGCTGCAAAACCTGACCACCTGGACGGGCAGCCTTGGGATTGCAATTATTTTGTTCACGATTATCACGCGGCTAGCCATGCTGCCGCTGACGATCAAGCAGCTGCAATCAAGCAAAAAGATGCAGGAGCTTCAGCCGCACATGGCGGAGCTGCGCCGCAAGTACGGCAAAGATCAGCAGAAGCTGACCGAGGAGATGACCAAGCTCTACCGCGATTACAAGGTCAATCCTGCCGGCAGCTGTCTGCCCTTGCTGATCCAGCTGCCGATCTTTATCGGCGTGTATAACGCGGTGATTCATCTGGTGACCCGGAACGATCTGCCGCCGGAGCAGCTGACCTTTCTCGGCATCCAGCTTGGACGCTCAGCGTTTCAGGACGGCACCTTCGCGGGCGTAAGCTATCTGGTCCTGCCGGTGCTTTCGGTGCTGCTCCAGCTGATGGTGACGCTGATGGCGCAGCCCAAGATTCAAGATCCGCAGCAGAAGGCGATGAGCCAGGCGCTGATGTTTATGCCCTTGATCTTTGGCTACATCGGCTTTACCTTCAACCAGGGCGCGGTGCTCTACTGGGTTGCCGGCTCGGTGCTGGCCGTAATCCAGCAGTACTTTGTGTCGGGCTTCGGCTCGTTGACGAACTACCTGCCGTTCTTGCCGGAGCGCAAAGGCTTTCTCACGCCCGCAGCCGTGCCGGTGAGCGCCGACAACACAGGCACTGTGGAAGTTGAGGAAGCTCCAACACGCGCCGATTTCTGGGCTCCGCTCAGCAAGCTGTCCACCAACACGGCGACGAGCGGCGATGCGGCGACGGAGCAGGCGATCAGCGACGTGAAGCGGCAGATCAATAAAAAACGACGATAAGCGAGCATTCAGACAGATAAGCTGCAAGGTTCACGATCCCGATGATCTGAGCCTTGCAGCTTTACCAAGAGGGAGTGTATGCCCAGCATCGAAATTAGCGCGCGAACTGTCGCCGAGGCCACCCGGCTGGCTCTTGAGCAGATGGGTGTTGACGAAGATGATGTGATTATCGAGGTGCTGCAAAACGGCGACGAGGAAAACGAGGCTCTGGTTCGTGTCAGCACGCCGGATGTCGGTGAAGAAGAGCTGGAGGCTCCGCAGACTGCCCGCCGCAGCCGCGCCGATTATGATCCGCAGGCGGCAGGAGCCGAGGGCCGACGCATTCTGGAAGGCGTGCTGGAGCGCATGGGCGTCGAGGGCTATGTTAACGTCCAACACTCCACCTCGACCGGCCCCGAGGGCGAAACCCAGCACAGCATTATGCTGTACGTCGAAGGGTTGGACGAAGAGACCGTTGGCCTGATGATCGGGCGGCGCGGCGAGACGCTGCGGTCGCTTCAGTTCTTGATCAACACGCTGGTTAACCGGCATGTCGGTCGCTGGCCGCAGATCGTGATCGACGTGGGCAACTACCGCCAGCGCCGCCAGGAGTCGCTGGAGGGCCTGGCTCGTCGTGTTGCCGAGCAGGTACGCACGACTGGACGACCGCAGGTGCTCGATCCGATGCAGGCCTACGATCGGCGGATCATCCACATGGCTCTGCGCGAGGATGCGACGGTCTATACCGAAAGCTCAGGCGAAGGCGAGTCGCGCAAGATCACCGTTTTTCCAAAGAAGTAACTTGACGTAGCGGCACGTTTGTCGCTCACCGATTGCGGCGGTTCCTCAGCAGCAAAGCGCGTATTGATGATCGATTATGTCGTTATCGGCCACATCTGCGCCGATCTTCAGCCCGACGGCTCCACGCGGTTAGGCGGGACGGCGCTTTTTGCTGCGCTGACCGCCCATCGGCTTGGCCTACGCACAGCTATTGTGACCGCCTGCGCCCCAGATTTCGATCTGTCGGCGCTCCCCGAAGGCGTGCAGATTTTTAGACAGCCTTCACCCGAAACCACGATCTTTGAAAATCGCTACCATGCGAGCGGACGCACCCAGCTGCTGCACGCGCGCGCCGAGACGATCGATCTGCGCTACGTACCGCCTGAGTGGCTAGACGCGCCGATCGTGCATATCGCGCCGATTATTCAAGAGGTGCCGGATACTGTCGCCGCGCTGTTTCCCCAGGCGCTGCTCGGCGTCACGCCGCAGGGCTGGATTCGCAGCGTGCAGCCCGACAAGATCGTGACGACCGCGCCCGAAGATCTACTGACGCTGCCGCTCACCGGCGTGCGGATTGTGATTTTGAGCGAAGAAGATGTGCAGTACGACGAGCCGCTGGTTGAGCGCCTGGCACAGCGCATCCCGCTCGTGGTGCTTACGCGAGCCGAGCGTGGCGCGACGGTTTTTGTGAGCGGCGCGTCGACCGACGTGGCAGCGTTTCCCGCCGAGGTCGTCGATCCGACCGGCGCGGGCGATGTATTTGCGGCGGCGTTTTTTATGGCGCTTCAGCAGGGACAGCTGCCGGTCGCGGCGGCGCGTTGGGCCTGCGCGGCGGCCGCCTACGCGATCGAAGGGCCGGGCATTTCCACACTGCCCACCACCGAGCAGGTCGAAGAGCGCTTCAAGCTCCTGTAAACCACAAATTATGACTTCAAGCGCCAATAAAAAGCGCCCCTGGCAATGCCAGGGGCGTTATTGTTGCCGAACAGTTATTATTCGGACTCGCGCGAGCCGGGCTCAAGGGTGAGCTTGTAGAAGCCGCCCTGATTGCTCTCGTTGCTGCGGAACGACAGGTAGTGCGTGCCGACCGGCAGCCGCTCGCTGAGGTAGAGCACGACATCCAGGTTGCCGGCGCCGTCCGCGTTGACCTCGCCCAGGCCACGCACAGCGCCGTTGGGCAGCGTGAGCCAGAACGAGATGCTTTCGTTGGCCGAGAAGCCCTCGCCGCTCAGCTCAATGAACGAGCGCTGCGGGCCGCGTCCAATATCGACCGCCAGCTGCGCGCCCGGAACGCTGAGGCCGTTGCCGTACTGAAGCACAAACGGCGTAATCGCGGTGTTGTCGCTGGAGTTGCCGTGAGCGGTGAAGTAGTGCCGTCCGACCGGCAGCTGGCCCGGCAGGAAGAGCGAGCCGCTGAACGCGCCGCTGCTGTCAGCCTGAATATCGCCCAGGCCGATTACCGAGCCGTCGGGCTGCGTCAGCCACAGCGAGACCGTCTCATTAGCGGCGAAGCCATCCGCCGCCAGATCGACCGTATCCAACTGCCTGGCAGTCGCGGGGCTGAAGACCAGCCGCGTGCCATCGGTCTGCGCCGGACCACGGCCCGGCTGTAGATAGAACGCCTGAACGTCGCCCCGGCCGCTACGCTTGCCACGCACCGAGAAATAGTGCTTGCCGACGGGCAGCCCCGCGCCGAGACCCAGCTCGATGCCGAAGACGCCGCCCTCATCCGCGCGCAGATCGTCGTCGTCCAGCCCGAGCACCGAGCCGTCCGGCAGCGTTACCCACAGCCCGACCAGCTCATTGGCGGCGAAACCGCTCCCGATCAGCACAACCGTATCGCGCTGCTGCGACGCCGGCAGCCGCTCGCCGCCGACGACAACTGTTGTCAGACCTTCCACCACTAAGGTCGCGCCGCTCTCCTGTGCGAGCGCAGAGCCGGCCGGGATCGCCAGCGCGCCCAGCAATAGCACCAACATCAATCGCCAGATCGAATAGATCTTCACCAGACACTCCTTACTTAGAACGTCGGAAATACCAGGGACGTGACCAGTACACTATACGGATGGGAGAGATCTCCTCCTTTCAAACCACCTCTGCGATTGAATTATGTCGAGAAAACATAGAATGCGCTGTGCTAACAGTAATAGTTGGTCTAATTAAGCTAAAAACATAGTTGCTCGCGTAATCGAACGCATAAACAGGAGCAAGAAATATACCAGGCGATGACGTTAATTGGTAGTAAACATAATCTTTGAGCAACACAGATCACGCAATGCCCGAGAAAGCATAGCATGAACAAAAATGTTTAACAACTCTGGTCTCATATATGCTAACGCAGCAGGTAGCTTGACAGGTACGGGGTTAAGGCGTATCATGGATTGTGTACAATTTACACAAACAGGTTAAGCATGCAGAATACGGACACAGCTTTTGAGATTCCAGCTAACCAGCGGCCTGCCGTCACAGTCGATGTCGTAGTTTTTACGCTGCAAGAGCGTGAGCTACATATTCTGCTGATCAAACGCAGTTACCCCCCGTTTCAAGAGCGCTGGGCACTGCCGGGCGGCTTTGTAAAGCTCGACGAGCCTCTGGAGCAGGCGGCACGCCGGGAGCTGGAAGAAGAAACCGGACTGCATGATGTGTATCTGGAGCAGCTCTACACCTTCGGCGAGCCGGGCCGCGATCCGCGCACACGCGTGATCAGCGTGGCTTATTTCGCGCTGGTTCGCGCCGACCAGCAAACGCTGCACGCCTCCAATGAAAGCTCAGACGTACGCTGGTTTCCGGTACGCGACGTTCCGCAGCCGCTGGCGTTCGATCACGATCAGATCCTGCGCTTTGCGGTGGACCGGCTGCGCTCGAAGCTGGAATACACAACGCTGGCCTTTCAACTGCTGCCGCAAGTCTTTACCTTGCCTGAGCTTAAACAAACGTACGAGCAGATTCTTGGTGAGCAGCTCGATCGCGGCAACTTCTACCGCAAGATCAAAGAGGCTGAGCTGCTGGAGCCGGTTGGGCGCGTGCGTGAGAGCGGCGGACGACCGGCGGCGCTGTATCGCTTCCGGGCCGAGCGGCGCGAAGGCGACTTCGTGTTTCGCTGGCGTGAGGCGCGGATCGAACGGGATCGCTGATAGGTTATTCGGCGACGTTTATCTTGCTTTTAGCCGCGCCCTGACGCAGGTTGCGCGGGATGTTTCAATCGAACCAGGAGCGTAAACCTATGCTCAATCTGCTTTTGGTCCAGTGGCGGCCCCAGAAGGGCAACTACCAGGCGAATATCCAGCGCATCCAGGCGCTGTTCGGCCAGATCGCGGCCCTCGATCCGCAGCCCGACGTGGTGATCTTCCCCGAAACCTCGCTGACGGGCTACTTCCTTGAGGGCGGCGTACGCGAGCTGGCCCAGACCGCCGGAACGGTCTTCGCCGATCTTCAGACGGCCTACCTGGCGGCACGTGGCGCGGACGCACCGCCGCTCGACATTGTGATCGGCTTCTACGAGATCTACCGCGACCGCTACTTCAACAGCGCGCTGTACGCGACGCTGGGCGGAGAACAAAGGAACAAAGGAACAAAAGAACAAAGCAGTACCGCAAATTCCCCTTCTCCTGTCGCAACGGGAGAAGGGGTGGCCGGGTACCCTCTGGGTGGCGCCGGGGATGAGGGCCTGACTCCCGGCATTCGCCACGTACATCGCAAGGTGTTTCTGCCGAGCTACGGTGTTTTCGACGAGGCGCGCTTTGTCGAGAGCGGGCATCACATCACGGCCTTCGAGACACGCTGGGGCCGGGCCGCGATCTTGATCTGCGAGGATGCCTGGCACTCGCTCACCGGCACGATCGCCGCGCTGGATGGCGCGCAGATTCTATACATTGTGTCGGCCTCGCCGGCACGGGGAGCCAACGGGCCAACGCCGAGCAACGTCGAGCACTGGGAGATGCTGCTGCGCAATATCGCGAGCGAGCACGGCATGTACGTTGCGATCGCGCAGCTGACAGGCTTTGAGGGCGGCAAGGGCTTCGCCGGCAGCTCGTTTGTGGTCGGGCCGCGCGGCGAGACCCATGCGCGGGGTCCGCTCTGGAACGAGGCACTGGTACAGGCACAGGTCGATCTGCGCGATCTGCATCTGGTGCGCGCCGATCTGCCGCTGCTGGCCGATACCGAGACGCTGCTGCCGCATCTGATCCACGAGCTGCAAACCGCAGGCGTCAGCGGTCGCGAGCGGGCAAGCTGGGAAGAAGCGCAGCGACCAGCGCCGGCGATCACGCCCGCAGCGGAGCGCAGCGCGGCCCATGAGCGAGCCGGCGCGCTGCCGCAGCCGGTCGAGGGTGACGGCACCACCACGCATCCCGACGAGGCGCGAGCGTCGGACTCGGCGCGGAAGCAGCAGAAGGCGCAGATCTTCGCGCCAATCCCGGTGATCGCCGCGCCCGCCTTCGATCCGACCTCCGACGAGCCGCTCAAGCTCGACGCGGCAGCGACCAGCGAGTGGCTGATCCGCTTCTTGCAGGACGAGGTCACGCTCCGGCGCGGCTTCAAAAAAGTCGTCTTTGGCCTCTCGGGCGGCGTCGACTCGGCGCTGGCGGCTTATCTCTGCGCGCGCGCCTTTGGCCCCGAGAACGTCGTCGGCATTCGTATGCCCTACCGCACATCCAGCCGCGAAAGCCTGGATCACGCGCAGCTGGTAGTCGACGATCTCGGCATTCAAAGCGAGACGATCGAGATCAGCGATGCCGTCGACGGCTATCTGCGCCACGCCGAAGACGCCGATGGACGGAGACGCGGCAACGTCATGGCCCGTATGCGCATGATTATTCTTTTCGATCAGTCGGCGCGCTACAACTGCATTCCGATCGGCACCGGCAACAAAACCGAGCGGCTCTTCGGCTACTTCACCTGGCACGCCGACGACTCGCCGCCGGTCAATCCGCTGGGCGATCTTTTCAAAAGCCAGGTCTGGCAGATCGCGCAATATCTGGGCGTGCCCGACGTGATCGTCTCCAAGCCTGCCAGCGCGGAT
>DASWTQ010000016.1:0-10551 GCA_036402055.1 Herpetosiphonaceae bacterium | reverse complement strand
GGTAGTGGCTCTATGTAAACTGACGTATGGTATCATGCTGCCCAGTACAGTGAAAGGATGTGGAGGCAGCATGATTGCGATTCTCTGTCGGCGCTGTGGCTCGACCCAACTCCGCAAAAATGGACGCACCCCAAGCGGACAACAAAAGTTCCACTGTAAAACGTGCAACTTCTATGGCACGCTGGACACCAAAGATCAGGAACGGGCGGACCGCCAGGCCACGGTTGCCAAACTCCATCTGGAGCGCGTTTCCCAACGCGCAATTGCCCGCACGGTGGGGATGAGCCGCAACACCATCGCGGCACTGCTGAAAAAAAAGCCGTAATCCCAATCGCGCAAACCATCCAGCCTTTACGCGAACGTCCGATCTTGGAACTTGATGAACTCTGGTCGTTCGTGCAGCGCAAGACGCATCAAGTTTGGATCTGGATTGCTTTAGAACGCCAAACGCGTCGCATTGTTGGGCTCGCCTTTGGCGATCGCAGCGCCGAGACCTGTCGGAAACTGTGGCATTCCTTGCCAGCCGCGTATCGTAAACGGGCAATCTGCTACAGTGATTACTGGGACCCCTACACCTGTGTCCTGCCGTCGAAACGGCATCGGGCGGTTGCCAAGGAGACCGGTGAGACGGCCCACGTCGAGCGGTTCAACAACACCTTGCGGCAGCGCTGTGCGAATCTCGTGCGCAAAACGCTCTCCTTCAGCCGCGATGACCATCTACACGAGCTGCGTATCCGCCACTTTATCGATCACTACAATCGCCAGCTTGAGCGGACCGGCTGTCTAGCGTCAGTTTAGTTTGAGCCACTACCGTCAAGTATAGGCTTTCGCAAGTCTACATAAAGTCACGTCATCAGTATCGATCGCGCGGGCTCAAAGAGGCGATCCTGCGCGATCGACTGCCGCAAGCATGAGGAGAGCAGAGCCAAACACAGCTTGGCCTGCTGCGACAAGCAGCGTGCTCTAGACTGTCCTACAAGTGTTGAGCAGCGTTTGAGGGCTCGAAATCCCTGCGATCCAGAGCGCTAAGTAACTCCTGTCCGGTATTTGCCACATAAGACGCCAGCTCAGTCGCGGCGCGCAGCCCTTCGGGAACTGCCGCATCCAGCGCCCACTCGATCAGCCGATCGACCTCTTCATCCTCGACTTTCTCGGGAATGCCGCGCTCCTGGGCGTACTCAAGCAGCCGCTGAAGCGCTACGCCGAAGATGCTTTCTTCCAGCAGCGGCGGATGCGGCACACCTTTCAGCCTGAGGTCGTCGAGGCGCAGCTGAAGATGGATGTCGATGATCTCAGAGATAAAGCGGTGGACTGTGCACTGCGGCGCGTACTTGCCCATCGCGTCTTTGCCTGAGAGACCGAGCAGAAAGACCGGATGCCTGGGTGACATCATCACCAGCGGATCGCGCCAGAGTGCGCCCCACCACAGCCGGTTGCGCATACAGCTCTGCCTGGCCGGCGGCGCGAGCCAGATCGCGACGTTGAGGAAATACGCCTCGATCTTCTTGAGCGCAGCCAGGCCGGTGGGCACATCGAAGCCTGCGGTATCGCCGATCACCGCGCCGCTCTCGCCGATCAAGTTGATGTCGAACCAGTGATGCCAGGTCGCGTCGGCCACGATTCGCCCCACATCGGCACGATGCCCGTCGTACGCGCCGATCACGGGAAACTCCGTGCCGCTGACGGTCAGGCCCGGCTCTTCGATTTTGGCCCAGGCGATCACTTGCGGCCTGGGCTGAAACCCCGATTTGCTCGGCCACTCGTCGGCGGGAAAGCTGTTCGGGATCGTCACCAGCCCCTCGTGCATATGGTCGGGCAGGACATTGATCGGGCCGTCGGGGCCGCAGAGAACGGGATGCGGCGCGCTGCGCAGCTGCCACCAGACCCACGATGGCAGTGGGTAGCGCCGGTAGCGGATAACCTGCGGCACGTCGTCGGATTGATCGTTGAAGACATAGCCGGGATCGTGGCCCTCACGCAGCGTGGAGCGGTGCTCAGGTCCAAAGGCGGGAGCGGCTGCCGGGTCCCACGAACGCATCTTGCCGGCGCGTGGAATCGCAGAGCCGATCGCCGCGCCGAGATCTTCGTGATCGCCGGTCATGAGCACGCCGCCGCCCTTGTCCATAAACGACTGCACGGCGCTGATCTCGGCGGTGCTGAGCTGATTGGGCTGACCGCCGAGCCCAAAGAACCACACCTCGTCGAAGTCGGCGCTCAGATTCAGCTGATCAAGAGTTTTGCTGCGGTAGTTGACATCGGCCGAGATGTCATTGGTGCGGCTGGCTCTGGTGACTTTGAAGGTGATCCAGAAATACGGATCTGACGCCAGCGTTGCCAGAACATGCTTGAGACCATCGAATGGGCCGCCATCATACGCGCCGGGGAAATCGGCATAGCACAAAATTCGCACCGTACAAGGTCTGGGTAGCCACGGCCACTTGAGATCTTCGACCCGCCAGCGTTCGCGAATATTTGCAACATTTCGCTGCAATTTGGCAGTATCCATGCGCATATGCTGCCTCCTGGGCTCATTAGATAGGGAATAGCTATAAAAGGCAGCGCTGCTATGAGATCTTACAGTTACGTCTCAGGGCTGTAGTCGATCGGTGATGCGTCCGGTCAAGAGCGATTCACACGCGTGTACGAAGCATACGCAGGCATGTACATACGATGTGCAGGCATGTACGAAGCATACGCAGACGTGCGCGAAGCATAATCACGTATGATTATGGCATACGCAGGCGTGCGCAAAGCATAATCATCGATGATTATGGCATACGCAGGCGTGCGCAAAACATAATCATCGATGATTATCGAATAATCGTGGCTGCGCGAAGCTGAGCGCGGCTTGGTTTAGCCAGTGCAACCTGGGGTCGATCGAGCGCCAATGATGAACAATATACGGATAGCCGACGCTCAATATGCCGTTCGGGTGCGCCTGTTACAATAGATGAGCGCGTAGAGCGCCGACGACGCAGATTTGAAGAGCTTATAGCCGATGTTTATAGATCATGAGACGAATATGAGCGCTAATGTTGTACAGTGGCCTGGCGCTGAGCCCGCCACCGAAGCCGAGCTTCGCCGCATATTTCAGTCGGAAGGCTTGCAGCCGTATCGCTGGTCGAACGCGCCGGGCGATGTGTATAGCCCGCACGAGCACAGCTACCACAAAGTGATCTATGTTGTGTCGGGATCGATCACGTTTGGGCTGCCGCATGAAGGCCAGGATCTGCTGCTGCATCCCGGCGATCGTTTGGATCTGCCGCCCGGCGTGGTTCACGATGCCAGGGTCGGGCCGAACGGCGTTGTGTGCCTGGAGGCGCATCGTGGCTAAGCGCGGCGGGAGCGACGAGTAGCGTATGTATGTGATTGGAACTTCGGGCCATGTCGATCACGGGAAATCGACGCTGGTCCATGCGCTCACAGGCATCAATCCCGATCGCCTGGAAGAAGAGCGCCGCCGCGAGATGACGATCGACCTGGGCTTCGCGCATCTTCAGCTGCCGAGCGGAAAACAGGTAAGTGTTGTGGACGTTCCCGGCCACGAGCGCTTTATCAAGAACATGCTGGCGGGCGTGGGCGGGATCGACGCGGCGCTGCTGATTGTGGCGGCGGATGAGGGCGTGATGCCGCAGACCGCCGAGCATCTCAACATTCTGGATCTGCTGGGCGTCGAGCATGGGCTGATCGTGCTGACCAAGGCGGACCTGGTCGACGACGAGTGGCTGGAGCTGGTGCGCGAAGATATTCGCTCGCGGCTGGCGGGCACGGTGCTGGCCAACGCCGAGATGATCGCGGTCTCTGCGCGGACCGGCGCAGGCCTCGACGATCTCAAGCAGGCGATCGATCGTGTGCTGGAGCAAACGCCGTCGCGAACCGTGGCGCGTGGCCTGCCGCGTCTGCCGATCGATCGCGTTTTTACGATCGGCGGCTTCGGCACAGTAGTGACCGGCACGCTAACCGACGGGCCGCTCACGGTCGGACAGGAGATCGAGATCCAGCCACAGGGCCTGCGCGGACGTGTGCGCGGTCTGCAAACCCACGGCGCGAAGGAAGAAACCGCGCTGCCGGGAACGCGGGTCGCGGTGAATCTTGCCGGTATCGGCGTGGACGAGCTTCAGCGCGGCGCAGTGCTGACGCTGCCGGGCAAGATCCAGCCGACGACGCTGCTGGATCTCAAGCTGCGGCTGGTGCGCGCGGCTCCGGCTCCGATCGAACAAAACGATGCGCTCGATCTGTTTGTCGGCGCGGCCGAGGTCGCCTGCCGGGTAACGCTGCTGGATGCCGAGCAGATCGCGCCGGGCGACGAGGGCTGGGTGCAGCTGCGGCTGGAGCATCCGATCGCCGTAGCGCGCGGCGACCGCTGTATTCTACGTATTCCTTCGCCCTCGCTGACGATCGGCGGCGGTCGCATCGTCGATACACATCCACAGCGCCATCGCCGCTTTCGAGCCGAGGTGATCGCCAATCTTGAAACGCGCAGCCGGGGCACGCCCGCCGAGATCCTGCTGCAAGCGCTGGGCTCCACGCCGATCGAGTGGGGCGTCGCGGTGCAGCGCAGCGGCCTGGACGAAGCGACCCTCCGCGAGGCGCTGGCCGAGCTACAGAGCGGCGAACAGGTTATCGTGCTGTCGGCGGAGCCAACGATCAGCCGGCAGACCTGGCTGATCTCCATCACGGGCTGGACCAAGCTGCTTGAAACAATCAGCGCAACACTGGCGTCTTACCACAAAAAGTGGCAGCTGCGGCTGGGCATGCCGCGTGAAGAGCTGAAATCGAAGCTTGGCATAGCATCTGCACGGGCCTTCGACGAGGCGCTTCGCCGGGCGGAGCAGGCCGCAGCGATCGCCACGACCGAGACGCTGGTGCGACTCCACGATTGGACGCCGCGCCTGAATCAGAGCCAGCAGCGTACCGTCGATGCCTTGCTGCGCGACTTCCACGCCGAGCCGTTCGCGCCGCCCGCAAAAGCCGATTGGGAATCGGTAGGACCGGACCTGATCGGCTATTTGATCGATACGAATCAGCTTGTGCGCGTCAGCTCAGAGGTGCTGTTCGACGCAGCAGCTTTCCATAAGCTGGTAGAATGGACGGTACAGGCATTAGAAGATCAGGGCGAAATCACAGTGGCGAGCCTGCGCGATCATTTTGGCACAAGTCGAAAGTACGCGCTGGCGTTTCTTGAATATTTAGACGAGCGTAAGCTGACGCGGCGCATCGGCGATGTACGCGTAAAGTATTGATCGAGCGGCTATCACTGCAATCTACAACGATCCGCGCCGCCTGATCCCTAAAGGAGTTAGACGATGCCACGACCCGTGAATGATACGAAACGATTAGGCGCGATCCTGCTGATGGGCGCGGTCGCCGGGCTTGGCGCGAGCTATGTCGCCAGCCGCAAGCGTCCTGAGCACTGGGCTGAGTCCGGCTTGATCGATTGGAGCCTGGTACGCCGCATGTCGGTGCAGGTCTCACAGACGGATCAAGCGCCCGTGCACCAGCGAGCGATCGCGCGTGAGCAATATACCGACATGGTGCGGCGCTCGGAGCCGCTGATCGCCGAATATCTCCAGGTGCATCTGCCGGAGCCGATCCAGAAGATCGTGGTGATGGACCGCCGCGAGTGGCTGGAGGCTAACATCTCGAACTTCACGGAGCTGTTCCGCTTCATCGAGGATCTGTACCAGCGCAACATTAACCAGCAGACGATCGGCGCGACCATGGCGGCCGGGATCAATCGACGTGTGATGAGCACGCAGGTTGGCGTGCTGCTGGGCGTGCTGGCGCGCAAAGTGTTGGGCCAGTACGATCTGTCGCTGCTGGCTCCCGAGCCGACCGGCGGCGCGCTCTACTTTGTGGAGCCGAACATCGATCGCGTGCAAAAAGGTCTTGGCCTGGACGCGCACGACTTCCGGCTGTGGATCGCGCTCCACGAGACCACGCACGCCTACGAGTTCGAGGCCTATCCGTGGGTGCGCCAGCATTTCAACACGCTGCTGCATCGCTACTTTGATACCGTCAACGAGCAGCTGCAAGGCTTTCGCGGCGGTGTCGGCCCGATGCTGAGCAAGCTGATCGAGAACTGGGGCCAGGGCATGCACTGGATGGAGACGCTGCAAACGCCGACGCAGCGAGGGCTCTTCAACGAGCTGCAAGCGCTGATGTCGCTGGTGGAGGGCTACTCCAACCATATCATGAACGCGATCGGCAAGCAGGTGCTGCCCAACTTCGAGGAGATTGAGCACCGCATCGAGTCGCGCAAAGGCTCACGCAATCTGGCCGAGCAGCTCTTCAACCGCATTACAGGCATGGATCTCAAGATGCAGCAGTACGCGCAGGGCCAGAAGTTCGTCGATACGATCGTGGCTCAGCGCGGCATCGCCTTTGCGACCAAGGTCTGGGAGCGCGTCGAGCATCTGCCGACGATGGACGAGATCCGCAATCCCGAGCGCTGGATCGCGCGCATGGACGCGTAGCCGCCGCTCAAAGCTCGATCACGACAACCTCATCCGCACGGGTGAGGTTGTTTGATTCCTATCTTTGTTGAATTATGGGTTTGCCATCAGCAATCACAGTCCGTCTTGTATAATGATGCAGTTGACACTCCTCAGCGAATGAGCGATAACAGATACAAGTAAGCAGAGGTGATGCCGTGAATAGAGAACAACTGTGGCAAGAGTTTGATGCACTGCCGCCATTAGCACAACAACAAGTGGTTGATTTTATGGAATTTCTTCGCTCACGTGCCGGGGTTGAAGCAAGGCAAGATGCGATGTCAGCCATAGATTTTGCGAACGATCCATTCGTAGGAATGTGGCAGGATCGAGATGACCTTTCGGATAGCAGTACATGGGTGCGAGATATCCGTAAGCGCGAATGGTCATAAACCTGAGCTATGAGCAATCTTGTACTGATTGATACCGACGTGTTGATTGATGTTGCGCGCAAAGTCCCAGACGCTATCACCAGTTCGCAACATGCGGCGAAACACGCCTCATTAGCGGTAAGTGCCGTTACGCAAATGGAATTGTTTGTTGGGTGCCGTAACAAGGCAGAACTTCGAAAAGTTGAACGGTTTCTGGCACAGTTTACAGTTGTTAGTATTACCGAACAAATGTCAGATACGGCGGTCGATCTTGTGCGACAATACCGGTTGAGTCATGGGTTGTTGATTGCGGATGCTTTGGTTGCAGCTTCGGCCTTAATTTTGAATCAACCACTTTTAACAAAGAATCAGCGCGATTATCGCTTTATCACAGGTCTTAATCTCCTTCCCTATCCGTATCCATAGCTGGACATGCTGTGCTTCTAGGTGGTGAATACTTATCTGCTTGCTTTCAGCTTGCCCCTAAAGGAATTTCCCTATGACGCTCGACATGTTGGCGCTCGGCGGTCAGATTCGCTCGATGAGCGGTGCGCTCCGCGATGAGCTAACCGCGCTGCCGGCCCGGATCGCGCGGGCACGTGAGCTGCTGGCCGAGGAAGCTGCCGAGTGGGAATACTGGCGCGACGTCGTCGAGGAGCAGTCTGGGACGGCCGCATGGCTGACCGCGCAGCCACTGGAGCGCTACGACGCCGTCTACGATCTGCCGGCCTGTCCGGCAAGCTATGTCGTCGCGGCCTCGGATGGCTCGCAGCTCGACATCGATCATCATGGTGTCGCGGCGTGCTATGTGATCAACATCGGCACTGCTGTGCTCCAGTACGGCCCCGACGCCTGCTTCCGCGCGCAGAGCCAGCCGACGCTGGGCTATCGCGACGAGGACCTGGTGATTCACGATCCGCAGTCCGGCCGCGACTATGCCAAAGAAGGGCCGGTCCTGGCGGCGCAGCGCGATGTGGACGAGGGCATGCGGCTGGCGGCGCTGGCGATGGAGCTGCCCGACGATCGGCTGCGGCTGGCGCTGCAAGACGGCACGCTGATTCGCTGGACACTGGCCGGCTTCGATCCGTTTCTGCGCAACCATTTCATGAGCGTCTACCTCAGCTACCTTGAGACCATGCACGCGCTGAGTTGTCCGGTCGGCAGCTATCTGAGCCGACCGCGCTCCCGCGAGGTGATCGGCCTGGTCAAGCTGGTGCAGGCCAAAGGCGATTTTAGCCGCTGGCGCTTCGACTATCCCGAGCGGCACGACGATCCGTACCGTGGCATCGTGGATCACATGTTGTTTGCGCAATTGAGCGAAGGGCAGCGCTCGGCCCGCTGGGGCTCGATGTCGCGGATCAACGTCGAGTTCTACGGGCCGCACCGCATTCAGTTCTTTTATCTGCGAGCTGGCCGCGAGCTGGCGCGGGTTGAGTTTCCGGCCTGGGTCGCCGAAGAAGGCCATCTAGATCTGCTGCACGCCGTGGTTTACGATCAGTGTCGCCGTGGCCTGGGCTATCCCAATGTGCTGGCGCGGGCGCATGAGCAGGCCGTTATCCACGGCGACGAGCGGCGACAGATCACGGCGTTGATCGAGCGGCTGCTGATCCAGTCGCAGGTCACGCCCGAGCGCTCGGCCAAGTCAAGCTCCAAACTGCGGCCGGGAGTGTAGCTATAGTCCCTCAGTCCTGTGCTTTTTATGGTCAACTGGTACTCACCTGCTGGGGCTGGCAGGTCTTGCCATCGATCGGGCATCTCGGTACAATCACCTCGACCTATTCGAAACCGCTCCCATGTTGCAGCGGTTGAATGAGCGGATTGACTGCGCCGGTGCGCCCCCCGATCCTCGTAGATGCTGCGTCACCACCGTATTATCGCCTGGCGCACGTGCCGGGCGTGGTCATTCCCAACCATGAGGCCATGTGCTTCACGAGAAGGGAGAATCATGCTTCGTCGTCTTTTGGGTCTCAGCTTGCTGATCTTGGTCGCGGCAAGTTTGGCCTACCAACCAACGGCTCACGCCGCGCCAGCCAAACCAGTGCTGGCCTTCTACTACCCCTGGTACGAATCTTCCGATTGGAATCCCGGACGCATGGCCGATCTGCCGCCCGAGTCCTACAGCGGCGGTAACGACGGCGTGATCGCGCGGCATATTCAGCAGGCCGACGATGCCGGAATCGATGCGTTCATCTGCACCTGGTACGGTCCCAAAGAGTCGCGTCTCAACGAGCGCTGCGGTAAGCTGCTCAAGGCGTCGGCCGGGCGCGACTTCAACGTTACCTTTATTCCCGATCAGGCCGCCGATTTCACGGGCACGCTCAAAACCCAGCAGGGCATGATCGATAGCCTGCGCTACCTGCGCGACAACTACATGAGCCATCCCAACTGGCTGCGCTGGAACGGCAAGCCGGTGATCGTCTTCTGGAATCTGCCGTCGTTTGGCGGCGTGGATGCCTGGCGGCAGGTGCAGCAGGCGGTCGATCCGAACCACGAGTGGTTCTGGATGGGCGAGGGCGTCGATTTTAGCTACCTGGATGTGTTCGACGGGATCTACTTCTTCGATATTACCTGGGCTGCCGATCCTGCTAGCGCGATGAACTCGTATCTGCGGCAGCACAGCAACTACAACAAAACGCACAACACCAACAAGCCGTTCGTGGCAACCGTGATGCCCGGCTACGACGACTCGCGTATTCGCGGCGGGCACGTGGTGCGCGATCGAGCGGGCGGCGACTACTACCGGCGCTCCTGGCAGGCCGCGATCGACAAGGGCGCGCAGGCGGTTGTGATCACCTCCTGGAACGAGTGGTTCGAAGGCCATCAGATCGAGCCGAGCCGCAGCTACGGCAACCTGTATCTGGATCTGACCCGCGACTACGCGAATCGCTTCCACAGCGCACCGGCACCAAATCCACAGCCAGCGCCCGGCGGATCGCGAATGTTCCCCGAGACCGGGCAAACCGTGAGTGGTCGGCTGCTGGAGTACTGGAACGGCAACGGCGCGCTGCCGGTGTTTGGACTGCCACTAGCGGCTGAGGGCGAGCAGCAGACCAACGATGGCCGCTTCCGCATGCAGCTCTTTGAGCGCAACCGGCTGGAGTTGCATCCCGAGAACGCGCGGCCCTACGATGTGCTGCTCGGCCGCCTGGGCACCGATCTGCTCTTCAAGCAGGGCCGGCCCTGGGAGACGCTGCCGCGCGAGCAGGCGAAAGCCGGCTGCGTCTTCTTCCAGGATACGCAGCACAACCTGTGCGAGCCGTTTCTGAGCTACTGGCGCACGCACGGCCTGGACCTGGGTGATCCTGGCATCTCACAGCGTGAAAGCCTGGCGCTCTTCGGTTATCCCGTGACCAGCGTGCAGTCAGAGCGTAACGGCGACGGCTGGACCGGCCAGACCCAATGGTTCGAGCGCGCGCGCTTCGAGTATCATCCTGAGAACCCGAATCCGTACAAAGTATTGCTCGGGCGGCTGGGCGCTGAATTGCGCTAAGCCCGATCTTCAACTACTATAGACGACAGCTCACCCCACGTGGTGGGCTGTTGTGTTTGCTCCAAGGAGACGTGTTGATGCGTAGAATCATCCTCACCCTTGTGCTCGTGATTGGCCTGCTGAGCTTCAGGTCGCAGCCGATCCAGGCTCAGAATCAAAGCCGGCTGTTTCCCGAGACCGGCTGGCGTGTTGAGGG
>DASWTQ010000015.1:0-11313 GCA_036402055.1 Herpetosiphonaceae bacterium | reverse complement strand
CTGGTGATGCTGGGCGTGCCGGTCAAGTTTGTGCGCTTCCCGGACGAGGGCCACGAGCTGCCGCGCCAGGGACAGCCGCAGCGCCGCGTCAATCGCATGAACCACATCGTCGACTGGTTTACGCGCTACCTCAAGCCGTCGCAGGAGTAGCAGCCCCTGCGGAGTTGGAATGTACGAAGGACACGTATCACTTTTTAGGTGTGCGTGTCCTTGTGTTTTGGAGCTTGGCAGGCCCTCACCCCTGGCACTGTCGTGCCTTCCCCTGCCCCGAACCTCGGCGGGTTTCCGCCTCGGTTGCCACAGGCGAGGGAGAATGAAGGTACTTGCTTGGTTCTTGGTTCTCGGTTATTGGTTCCCTATTTGTTCCTTTGTTCTTTTGTTCCTTTGTTCTTTGTTCTTATACCGTCTGCACCTTGCCATTTACCGGCACGCCTTCCAGCGTCTCGCGCACAAGCTGGTCGACGACATCCTTGAGATCGCCTGTGCGCTCGTAGGTCGCGAGCTGGCGATCGGCGCTGGTGCCCTCCTCCAGGATGCGATGCACATACTCGACGGCCTTGCGCGACCCGAGATCGTCGACAACGTCGTCCACAAACTCGACCAGCTCAGTCAGCAGGTCGCGCGCGGCGATCGATTGTTGCTTGCCGAAGTCGATCAGGTCGCCGTCGAGACCGTAGCGCATGGCACGCCATTTGTTCTCGTTGATCACAGCCCGCCGGTAGACGCGGAAGGTCATGTTGTCGGTGAAGAGCTTGTAGATCTTGACAAAGATCGCCTGCACCAGCGCCGCCACCGCGATCGTCTCGTCGACACGGGTGCACAGATCGCAGATGCGCACCTCGATCGTACCAAAGATCGGATGCGGCCGAATGTCCCACCAGATCTTCTTGCCGTTATCGACCGAGCCGGTCTTGATCAGCAGATCGACGTAGCTGTTGAACTCGGCGAGCGATGAAAACTTGCTGGGAATGCCCGTGCGCGGGAAGTTGTTGAAGACTAGCGAGCGATACGACTTGAAGCCGGTGCGGCGGCCCATCCAGAAGGGCGAGCTATTCGAGAGCAGCAGCAGATGCGGCAGGAAATAGCGCGCCACGTTCTGAATCTGAATGCCAAGCTCAAGATCCGGCATGCCGACATGCACATGCATGCCGAAGATCAACAGCTGCCGCGCGGCGTCCTGCATCTCGTTGACCACGCCGTAGTAGCGCTCGTGCGGATAGATCTCCTGCGTCTGCCACGACGAGAACGGATGCGTCCCCGCCGCCGCGATCGTCAGGCCCTGATCCGCCGCCAAAGATGCGATCGCGCCGCGCAGCCGCACAATCTCGGTGCGTGCCTCGTCGGCGGTGCGACAAACATGCGTGCCGACCTCGACCACCGACTGCATCATCTCGGGCTTGAGCTGCTCTTGCAGCACCAGCCGGCCTTGCTCCAGAATCTGCGTGATGTACGATCGCAGCTCACGGGTCTCGGGATCGATAATCTGATATTCTTCCTCAATACCAAGCGTGAACGGAAAGTCGGAACTGTGAGGATCAAAGTAGCTCATCATGCCCTCCCTTGCTCGCGGCTATGAACGCGGCGACTCTCCGGCGTTTCTGGCTTCGATCAGCAGCGTCGGCACCGTCGATCCGCCGCCCGCCGTCACGTTGAGCAGCGTCACCGTCGAAAGCCGCGTCAGGCAGCCCTCAACGCTGGTTCCAAACAGATACGGATCGGTGTCGACCAGGCGCCGCCCGATGTGCAACTTGCCGTCCTGAACTGATGGATAGTCCTCGTAGGCGATATTCACCCGCTCCTGAACCACGAACGGATCGTGCTGGGCCGCCTCGACCGCCGCGCGCCACTCGTCGGGGCTGACTTCCCAGCCGATCGTGATGCCCTTGCCGCCGTACTCATCATTCGGTTTGAGCAATAACCGATCCTGGTTTTCGAGCGTAAACGCCAGCAGATCGACCTCCTGGCCCTCGTAGGTGGTCTGGCCCTGCTTGACGCGCCGCGTCCACGGAATATGCCGCGCCAGCGTCGTCTGGGTCTCGCGATCGATCCCGGCGGCGTCCATAATCTCGGGATCGCTCAGCAGGCCAAAGATCATCTTTTTGTAGAGCGGCTTGGTGCGGAAGCTGTTGACCAGACAGACGGTGCCGTCTTTGCACGCCTGCACCAGGGGATGCTCCAGCGCCTGATCGCCGTAGCGGCCGAGAAACTCACTCGTCAACACCCGACGGTAGATCAGATTGATGGGCTGCCCCTGCGCGTAAAGCGTCCGATCGCGATACTCCAGCTCTTCCGGCGAGCAGATGATCGTGTCGAGCTTCTGCTCGGTAAAATAATCGCGGAACAGCACAAACTCGGAGTGCGTCGGCAGGCCCGACCAGTCGAGGATCGCCGCGCGTGGCTCGTCGGCGCGGCCCCACTCCTTGAAGGCATCCATCAGCGCCTGGAACATGCGGTGCCGCGCCGGGATCGGACGGACGCTGTAGCGCTGGCCGAACGCCTGCACCACCGGCAGCTCCATGAACACATCCGAGAGCACATCCTCATACGCGATCGCGGCCGGACTTTCGGCGTTATACTCCACGAACTGAAGCGTGTTCGTATCGTTGTCGAAGAACGAGTCGAGGCGGGAGGAGGCGCTCGGCTCGGTGTAGCCGGGATCGATCTCAAGCAGTGCGTCCTCGCCGGGCGTGAATGCCATCAGCTCACGGGTAGCGGGATCTTCCAGCGCGTAGGCGCGAGCTTCCCGCGAGGCGTGGGCGACCAGCTCGCTGACCTGGCGGAGATGCTCGTACTGCTGCGCGGTAAGCAGACGCGGCCGCAGCACGGTGGACAGCGGGCGCGTGCCGAAGAAAAGACCTGCTCGTTGCTGCGCCTCGTCCAGCAAGCGCTGATTTTCACGAGCCGAGTCGTCGTCGAGCAGGCTATGGTAGTAGCTGATCGCCTCAGATAGCACCATGATCATCCTTCCTGTAGCACAGAGGCGAGTCGCGATCTCACTCGCCGCTCGCCTCTGCGATCTGCCTCAGCGGTGGCGTGAGGCCCTGGCCGGTTACGAGCTTACCTGATCGCTGTCGGCGTTGAGCCCACCAACCTCAGTGCTCTGCTCGGTCTTTTTGCGGTTGCGCTTCTTGGTCGCGGTCTCGGCGGCGGGAGCTTCGGCGGCCTTGCTTGCGCGCCGCGATCGTGACGGTGCCGCCGGAACCTCCGGGCTGGCCTCGGCGGTCGCCTCGCTCTTGCGGCGGCTGCTCGTGCTGGCCTTGGGCGCGGCTCCCGCTTCGATCGGCCTCATGCCCGCCTCCAGCAAGCGATCCCAGCGCGGCTCGACCTTCTCCTGCTTGCGCTTGCCCAGCGCCAGGTCGATGCACAGATCCGCCATCTTGTTGACGACCCACGGGAAGTAGTGCTCGGTCAGCGAGACCACGTCGAAGTCCGGCGCGGGATTGGTGAAGTCGATCGCGTAGGGCACGCCATCCTTGATCGCGAACTCGACGGTGTTCATGTCGTAGCCAAGCGCGCGGCAGATCTTCAGCGCGTAGTCGGTGACCAGCCGGCCTTCTTCGGGAGTCAGGAACTCGTGATCCACAAAGTAGCGGTGCGGCCACGGCGCGTTCGCGTCGAACTTGATCGTGAGAATGTCTTCCTGGCCCAGGCAGACGCAGCGCGCGTACTTTTCCCACTCGATGTACTGCTGTAGCATCATGCACTCGGTGCCGGTCTCGTTGTAGGCCCGGTACAGCTCTTCGTAGTTGTTGAGCTTATACACCTTCTTGAAGCCGCCGCCCCAGGCCGGCTTCAGGATCACCGGAAAGCCGCCCAGGTACTCGATGTGCTGCTCCCACGGGATCGGATACGCCAGGTTGCGCAGCGACTCCTCGACCACGCCCTCGATGTAGGAGTGCGACGGCAGCGCGACCGTTTTGGGATGCGGAATGCCCAGCTTGTCGGCGATGCTCGCGCCGGTAAACTTATCGTCGGCCGACCACCAGAACGGGTTGTTGATCACGATCGTGCCTTGCAGCGCGGCGTTCTTGAGATAGGCGCGATAGTACGGAATCTCGTGCGAGATCCGGTCGATGATCACCGCGTACTCATTCGGCTCGTTCATCTTGGTGCCGCCCAGCTTCACAAACTCGGCGGTCACACCCGCGTTGCGGCGATTGACTTCCTCGATGAACGCCGGCGGCCACGACCACTCGCGCCCGACGATCACGCCGATCTTCTTGGTCTCGTTATTGTTCGTCAACTGTGTATCCTCCTTGCTTCAATCCGGGGAGCGCTGGCGATGCCTCCCCACCGGATGCACACCTTATGCATCCGGCTGTGTCATATATCGGGCCATGACTTGCCGCGGACGATCGGGAAAATCCGCGATCACCGCATCGACGCCGGTCGCCAGAATAAACTCATAGTTCTGCTCCGCGCCGCCCCACGGCCCGATGAACAGGCCGGCCTCGTGAGCCGCCGCGACCTCTTCTTTGGTCAGCAGCGGCCAGTAGGGCATCAGCGCGTCGGCCTGTGCTTCGCGGGCCAGGCTTACGGGATTCACCACGCGACCAGCGTAAAGCACGCCGGTCGGGATGTCGGGCGCGAGCTGCTTGAGCTTGTGCACGCTGATGTGATCGAACGAGATCGCCAGCACCTGATCGCGCATGCCGGTCTCGTCCAGCACGGCGATCAGCAGCTCCTCGACGTTGGGATAGAAGATCGGCCCCTGCTTGATCTCGATGATCACCTGTGTGCGGCCTTTGGCCCAGCGCATCACGTCGCGAAAGATCGGCACGCGCTGACCGGCAAACGCCGGATCGAACCACGATCCGGCGTCGAGTGCCTCGATTTGCTCAAGAGTGTGAGCGCTGACCAGGCCGTGACCGTTGGTCGTGCGGTCGAGCGTGGGATCGTGGATCACCACCAGCTCGCCGTCGCGCGTCGGGTGCACGTCAAGCTCGATCGCATCCACTCCCATCGCCAGGCCGCGCTCAAAGGAGGCCATGGTGTTCTCGGGGGCGTAGCCAGCCGCGCCGCGATGGCCGATCACCTTTGGCCCTGGCTTGTCTCCTAGTGTGATGGGCATAGACGTTGTCCTCGCAATGGCTAGTACGTTCCTTCTAGCATCAGTCATGCCCGCCGATGTACATCTGGATCATTCGGCTCCAGTAGGGCCAGTCGTGCGCCCAGCCGTCCCAGATGCGATACGCGTGGCCCACATTGGCGCGCCACAGATTGGTCGAGAGCTGATCGTTGGTCCAGCGGTTGGCGTCGTCGCTGCCGGTGACAAGGATAATATCCTGCTGCTTCAGCATCTCGATCTGGTGCCCGTCGTGGAGATTCGCGGTGTAGTCGGTCGGGTTGTTGAAGTACACGTTGTCGTCGGAGTAGCCGTCCATGAAGTCGCGAATATCATAGACGCCGCTCAGGCCAATCGTGCGGCGGATAACATCGGGGTGACGCAGCGCGAAGTTGACCGCGTGGTACGCGCCGAACGAGCAGCCGGTCGTCATCCAGAACGGATTATCGTTGTGATGACGCACCGCCGGGATGACCTCGTTGAGCAGGTATTGCTCGTACTGAACGTGCCGCCAGATCCGACCGCCGGGATGCGCCCACTTGCAGTAGAAGCTCTCGCTGTCCACGCTATCCACGCAGACGAGCTGAATCCATCCTTGCTCCAGATGCTCCGCCAGCGCGCCGACCATTCCGCGATCTTCGTACTCGTAGAAGCGGCCCTGAGACGTAGGGAAAACCAGCACGGGCGCGCCATGGTGCCCAAACAGCAGCAGTTCCATGTCGCGGTTGAGTGCCGTGCTATGCCACCGATGATGGCTACGATGCATCGGATTAAACTCCTCTAGAAGCTAAGGATTGAACGTCGGGGGGAATGTTTCAGCTCAGCGAGACGACATTGTAGCATAAGCACGACGCGCCACGTTCAGCACGAATGCTCAACATGGCGCGTCGCTGCCACAAGGTCGCTCAGTTGGCTTCACGCTAGCTCATGCCTGGCACTGATCCACGAAATGCTTGAACAGCCTGCGCCAGCGCGGATCGGCCTCCGCCTGTAATGCCTCAGGATGGCACTGCACGCCGACCATGAAGTGGCCGTTTGAGCCCTCGACCAGCTCGACCACGCCGTCGGGCGCCCAGCCAACCGGCTTGAGCTGCGGCGCGATCACCTTGAGCGATTGGTGATGCAGTGAGTTGATCGGAAAGGCGCTGGTATCGAAGACCTTGGCGATCTTGGACGACGGCTCGATCCGAATATCGTGCACCATATGCGTCCAGTCCTCGCAGGCGTACGAGCCGTCGTGGACATACTGCGGCTGAAGCTGCGTCGGGATGTCCTGGTAGAGCGAGCCGCCCAGCGCCACGTTCAGCACCTGCATGCCACGACAGATGCCCAGCACCGGCTTGCCTTCCTCCGCCGCCCAGCGCGCCAGCCACATCTCAACCCGATCGCGCAGCGCATCGACCGGCCCGAGCTGCTCCATCGGCTCTTCGCCGTAGTAGCTCGGATCGATGTCGCAGCCGCCGGCCAGCAGCACGCCGTCCAGCCGATCGTAGAGCGCGCGCACAACAGCCTGATCGTCGACCAGCGGAAACAAAAACGGAGCGCCGCCCGCAGCCACAACCGAGTCGATGTAGGTTTGACGATGGCCATGGATGGGAGGGCACCACTCGCGATCGCGGAATGTGCCGCATGTAATGCCGATTAGGGGTTTCATCAGCTTTCCTTCCCGGTTTATAAAACACACCCCGACCAAAAAAAGGCCGGGGCACTCTTGCCGTATCTATCTGTAGCGACGCATTGCAGGTGTGTAGTTCATGGATTGTACCATAGCGATCTGGAATTGGTTATAGCTGCTGAAAGGCTTGCCAGTGCAGCGGCAGCGTGTAGCGCATGTGCTCGTCGGCGCAGTGCCAGTTGTGATTGGTCGTCTTAAGCTCGCCGCGTCCATCGTTCACAATGCCTTTGCTCGCCAGCAGCGCGCACAACCGGTCGCCGCGATAAAAGTTCGATTGGTTCGGCTCGCCTTCTCGCGGCCCGTACTCGATCATCCAGCGCAATTGCCCGAGAGCCTCGGCTGCGCCGTTGCGCACCAGGTTGAGCGGATTGTGCGCGGCGGCATAGACCAGATCGCGCTGCTCGGCCGGTCCAAAGGCCGGATCGAACATCGGGTTTTGGAACGTGCCGTCGTTTGGATTGACCCGCTGCGGATCGCTGGGATCGTCCCAGAAATACAGCCCGTCGTACGCGCCCACCGAGGCGAAGAGCGCCGGGTGCTGGCTGGCGATCTTGACCGCCAGGAAGCCGCCCAGCGAAAATCCGTCTACGCCCCGCGCCGGCCGCTTGCCCGCAACCCGCGTGCGGTAGTTCGCATCGACGTAGGGCACCAGCTCTTGCAAGAAGTAGTCCTCGAAGCGCCCGCTGCCGAGACCGGCTACCGGCTGCACCGCCGGCGCTTTGAAGTTGACCAGCAGGCCGGGAACGCTGCTATCGTCGCTGCACACGCCCGGAAAAACCAGCACCATCGGCCCGACGGTGCCGGCCTGGAGCAGCTCCTCGTACACGTCGATCACTGTGCGACCCTGGCGCGAGTCGTCTTGCTGCGGGTTGATCCACTCGCGCTCGTGGCCGCGAAAAAGATAGACCACCGGCAGGGGATCGCGCTGTTTTTTGGCTCCCGGCGGCGCGTAGATATAAAAGCGCTTGCTGATGCCGAGTGCCTTGCTGCGTATGGTGACAGCCTGGGCGCGTTGATCGAGGGCTTTGCGTTCTTTCCACTGAGCAATGGTCTGGCGACCAAGTCGGACGGCGCGCTTCGGATTGTATAAGCTCATATACTTCCTGATCATGCAGGTGCATCGAATCGTTGTCTGCGGTACCGATGGCTCAGTAGCGCGCTTCTGATCTTGTTAGCTGGTAGCAGGACCATATCGGCGGCCAGGTTTTGGGATTCCGCCGCCCGGATCGCTCTCAGGCTGTTGTGCAGGCTGTGTGGCGGAGAGCAATGGCCCATTCTAATCGTCAGGACAGTAGCCAATTCATTGCATTATTATGACAGATCAACATATTAGCAAGAGCTGCGCCGTCACCCGAGGCTGGGTATGGCGATTTCTTAATTTATACAACGCAAAAATCGCCTCGGTTATCACCAAACGTCCTTTCTCCAACGCTCAAAACGGCTGCTCCGGCCAGTGCCCGACGATATGTACGATGTAGTGTAATTTTAACATTATGTTCTTGCGTCTATGATTCCTCCCGTGGTACAATTTCGGCAGCATCTGGGGAGGCACAACCGATGGACTTACCTGTTTTAGTTCTCAATTCGAACTACGAGCCGTTAAACATCTGTGCTGCGCGGCGAGCTGTCGTTCTTGTGCTGGGTGGTAAAGCCGAAGTGCTTGAGCATAATGGACACGACATCGTAACGCCCTCCCAGGTATTAAGAGCGCCCTCAGTCATCAGGCTTGCTCATCTTGTCAGACGTCCAATGCCGCAAGTGAAACTATCCCGCCGCGAAATCTTCCGGCGGGATAACTATACCTGCCAGTATTGTGGTCTGCACGGTAACGATCTGACCCTCGATCATGTTTTGCCCCGTCATCGAGGTGGCGCTCATACCTGGGAAAATCTGGTCAGCGCGTGTCGGCAGTGTAATCATCGCAAAGGCGGTCGCACGCCCGAAGAGGCGCGCATGAAGCTGCGCAAGTATCCGTATCGTCCCAGCGCCGGCCCATACTACGCGATCGAGCGGCGGCTGCGTGACGGAGCATACGAGGAGTGGCGCAAATTCTTGCCTAGCTCCGTAGGCTATAGCTAGCTGAGTTGTCACGGCGTTGCCCCCGCTTAATGTTCCTGCTTTTTTGCGTATCGGTAGGTAGCTGGCCTGCCGTTCTACAGTCCTACGCGCTCATTGCTAATTTGCTACGCAGATCTAGGCCGGAACTTCCATTGTCGCACTTGACAACCTCCGATATAATTGTGCAGCGTTTGCACCAGTCAGGTATCCCAGGATGAAGCTGGTGCCTGTATGATTAGATTCCCCTAACCTCAACGCCGCCACGACGGGCGGTCCACTGAGAGGAGGTTTCATGGCCACCGTCTCCCTCCAAACGGTTTTCGATGAAGCCCGCCGGGCGCTCGAAGCCGGTGCGGCGGACAAGGCAATCGGTATCGCGCAACATATTCTGGTTCATTTCCCGCGCATGATCGAAGGCTATCGGCTGCTCGGCGAGGCGCATCTCAATGCGAGCCAGCCTGAACAAGCCGCTGCTGCATTTGAACGAGTCTTGCAAGCCGATCCCGAGAATGTTGCCGCGTACTACGGTCTGGGGCTGGCGCGACAAAACCTGGATCAGCGGGCTGCGGCGATTACCGCGTTTGAGCGCGCGCTCGAAATTCAGCCCAATCTGGCCGATCTGCGCTCTCAGTTGATGCGTCTGTACTCCGAAACGCCAGGCTCCGCCGGTCAATTCCGGCTGAGTCGCGCGGGTCTGGGACGGCTCTATGCGCGCGGCGGTATGTTTGGCCAGGCCATCGACGAGTTTCGCGCGGTGCTTGATGCCGAGCCGAGCCGCGACGACGTGAAAGCGGCGCTGGCCGAGGCGCTCTGGCGCGACGGTCAGGAAGACGAGGCGATGGAGTTCTGCCGCGATGTGCTGGAGCGGCAGCCCGATCTGCTCAAGCCCACGGTGCTGCTGGGCTATCTGCTGTTTGCCACAGGACAGCCCGAGGGCGAAACGCTCTGGCGCCGCGCGGCCGAGCAAGACGCGCCCATGGCGCTTGCCCGCACGCTCTTCGATATTTTGCCGCCGATTCGTCTGGAAGAGCCGATCTTACCCGAGTTCGACGAGGCTGAGTGGCGCGCGAAAGAGGCACGACGCAGCGCGGAGCAGCCTGTTCAGGCAGCCGCGCCCGCCTTTGCCGCAACCACAGAAGACGATTTCTTCGCCGACTCCTGGCTTTCTTCGGCGGGCAGCACGCCGGCACCGGCAGCCAACACGCGCATCTACGACGATCTGAGCGCAGTGACCGCTGGTGGTGCAGCTTCCGGCAGCGCCGCAGATGACGACGACGACGATCTGCTGGCCAGTCTGCTCGGCTTCGGCGACTCGGAGCCCGCAGCTACGCCCACACCCGCCGTGCCGGCCAACGATCGTGAGCAGGTCCAGCCCTTTGGCTTCGATTGGGACGATGATTCGACCTCTACATCGCAGCCGCTGCGTGAGACACTGCCTTCTTCGCTGGACGATGTCGGCCTGCACGATACTGAGCTACCGAGTCGCGCCAACGAAGATATGGGCGGTGTGCAGCCGTTCTCGTTTGACGATTGGGGTCTTGACGAGGATCTCGGATCGGCAAAGAGCCAGGCTCCCTCGGCTGCTTCGTCCTCAGATGCCGACCTCGACTTTCCCGACATTTCGGCGTTCTCCCTCGACGACGATACCTCGGACAAGAGCACGAATGTTCAGCCGTTCAGCCTTGAGGCCGAGAATACCGGCGGCGTGCAGCCCTTCTCGCTCGATGAAGATCTAGGCGACTTCGGCGGCGTCGCGCCGTTCTCGTTCGAGGAAGAAGGCCGCAATCCCAGCACCGGCAGCGCTCCTGCACCGGCTGACTCCGGCCTCGGCAGCGTGCAACCGTTCTCGCTCGACGACTGGGGCCTCGACGATGCCGCCAGTGGTAGCAACCTCAAGCCGCTGTCGGCCGACGAGCTAACATCCTCCAACGATCAGCTCGACGATTTCGGTGCGTTCAAGCCGTTCTCGCTGGATGAGCTGTCGCTTGATACGCTGGAAGACGAGAGCGGCGGCCTCTCCGGTCCGCAGGTCGGTAGCGAGGATCAGGAGCTTGAGGAGCCCAGCGGTTTTAGCTGGCAGGAGCCGTCCTGGCGCACCCAGAGCACGCAAAGCAAGCCACCCGAGTCCAACGAGGGCGACTCGATCTTTGCCAAGCTGATGCGTAATCGCCCGGCTGAGCAGCCCGCGCCCGAGACATCGCAACCCGCCGAGGCCAGCGCTCAAAGGGAGTCCGACGACGAGATGAACTTCTTCTCGCTCGACGACGAGCCGCTGCGCCTGGACGAAGACGATGATCAGCCGGTGTGGCGCTCCGAGGAGCAGTCCTCAACCGAGCTTGTGGAGCCATTCGCGGGCTTTTCAACCGGCGAAGAAGCTCCGGCGGCTGAGCAGACCCAGGAGCCCTCGGCGCAGCCTGTTCAGGAGTTGCCCACCGAGGCGGGAAGCTTCTTCTCGCTGGAAGATCTGGAGTCCGACCAGGGCTTTTCGTGGGAGACTGGCGCGGCCAACCAGCAG
>DASWTQ010000014.1:0-12430 GCA_036402055.1 Herpetosiphonaceae bacterium | reverse complement strand
CATCATCTCGATCCGGTGATCACGCTTCAGCTGACCACCGCCCATGATCGCGATTATGTCACGACGCGCGTCTCGTATAAGCTGAATCTCAAAGGGCCGAGCTTCAACGTCCAGAGCGCCTGCTCGACCTCGCTGGTCGCGGTGCATCTGGCCTGCCAGAGCCTGCTCAACTACCAGTGCGATATGGCGCTGGCCGGCGGCGTTTCGCTGCGCGTACCACAGCGCGGCGGCTACCTCTACCAGGAAGGCGGCATGTACTCGCCCGACGGCCACTGCCGCGCCTTCGACGCCGACGCCAAAGGCACGATCTTCGGCAGCGGTCTGGGCGCGGTTGTGCTCAAGCGGCTCTCCGACGCGATGGCCGACGGCGATAACATCTACGCCGTGATCAAAGGCACCGCCGTCAACAACGACGGCTCGCTCAAAGTCGGCTTTACCGCGCCCGGCGTCGACGGTCAGGCGGCGGTTGTGGCGATGGCCCAGAGCACGGCGGCGGTCGAGCCCGAGACGATCTCGTATGTCGAGGCGCACGGCACCGGCACGCCGCTGGGCGATCCGATCGAGGTCGCCGCGCTGACGCAGGTGTTCCGCGCCAGCACCCAGAAAAAGCACTTCTGCGCGATCGGCTCGCTCAAAACCAACATCGGCCACATGAGCGCGGCGGCCGGCGTGGCGGGTTTGATCAAGACCGCGCTGGCACTCAAGCATCGCAAGATTCCGGCCAGCCTGAACTACAAGACGCCGAATCCCAAGATCGACTTCGAGAACAGCCCGTTCTACGTCAACACCGAGCTGCGCGACTGGCCCGCCGGCCCGACGCCGCGCCGCGCCGGTCTTAGCTCGGGTGGCGTCGGCGGCACCAATGCCCACGCGATCATCGAGGACGCGCCCGCGATCGAGCCCTCGGGACCGTCGCGCCGCTGGCAGATGGTCACGCTTTCGGCGCGATCAGGCCAGGCGCTCGACAACGCGACGGCCAATCTGGCCAAGCATCTGCGCCGCCATCCCGAGCTGAGTCTGGCCGACGCGGCCTACACGCTCAAGATCGGACGCCGCGCCTTCAACCAGCGCCGCATGCTGGTGGTGAACGACCTCGACGACGCGATCAACGTGCTGGAAGGCAACGATCCCAAGCGCATCTTTAGCCGCGAGCACACCGGCAAAGAGCGTCCAGTCGTGTTTATGTTCTCCGGCCAGGGCGCGCAATATGTCAACATGGCGGCGGATCTTTACCACTCCGAGCTGAGCTTCCGCGCCGAGGTCGATCGCTGCGCCCGGCTGCTGATGCCGCATCTGGGCCAGGACCTGCGCGGCATTCTGTATCCCAGCCCGGAGCGCCAGGAGCTGGCAACTCAGCAGCTGACACAGACGGCGATCACGCAGCCGGCGCTGTTTGTGATCGAGTACGCGCTGGCCAGGCTGCTGATGGCCTGGGGCATCAAGCCACAGGCGATGATCGGTCACTCGATCGGCGAGTACGTCGCGGCCACGCTGGCGGGCGTGCTTTCGCTTGAGGACGCGCTGGCGCTGGTCGCGGCGCGTGGTCGTCTGATGCAGCAGGTGCCGACCGGCGCCATGCTCAGCGTGCCGCTGTCGGAGCAGGAAACGCTGGCTCAGCTCGACGATCGATTATCGCTGGCGGCGGTAAACGCGCCGTCGCGCTGCGTGGTCTCGGGGCCGCACGAGGCGATCGACGCGCTGGAGGCCAAGCTCCAGGCCCAGGGCGTGGACTGCCGCCGCCTGCACACCTCGCACGCCTTCCACTCGATCATGATGGAGCCGATTCTGGCGCAGTTCACCGAGCTGGTCCGCCGCGTGACACTAAACGAGCCCACGCTGCCGTACCTGTCGAACGTGACCGGCACCTGGATCACGGCAGCCGACGTGACCGATCCGAGCTACTGGGCGCGGCATCTGCGCCAGGCCGTGCGCTTCGCCGACGGCATCCAGGAGCTGGCCAAGCAGCCCGAGCGGATTTTGCTTGAGGTCGGACCCGGCCAGACGCTGAGCAGCCTGGCACGCCAGCATCCCAACAAGGCGTCGAGCCAGATCGTGCTCTCGTCGATCCGCCACCCCAACGATCAGCAGCCCGACGACGCCTTCCTGATGACGGCGCTTGGTCAGCTCTGGCTGGCAGGCGCGGCGATCGACTGGTCGAGCTTCTACGCCAACGAGCTGCGCCATCGCGTCTCGCTGCCGAGCTATCCCTTCGAGCACGAGCGCTACTGGATCGATCCGCCCAAGGAGCAGGAGACCGCCAAGCCGCGCAAAGGCTCGCTGCGCAAAAAGCCGGATGTCGCCGACTGGTTCTATATTCCGTCCTGGAAGCGCACGCTGGCTCCCGTCACGGTCGGTACTACCAACGACGAGCACGCCGAGCGCTGGCTGGTCTTCAGCGACAGCCAGGGCCTGAGCGCCGAGTTCACGGCGCGCTTGCAGCGCTCCGGCCGCGAAGTCGTGACCGTGCTCAGCGGCAATCAGTTCGACAAGCTCAACGCGACGATGTACAGCATCGACCCGGCCGATCGTGCGGAGTACGACGAGCTGTTCAAGAATCTGCGCGACGACGACAAGCTGCCGACGATTATCGCGCATCTGTGGAACGTGACGCCCGCCGAGCGCGCGCTATCACGCGATGAGCTGGTTGCAGCCGCCCAGGATCGCGGCTTCTTCAGCCTGCTCTATCTCGCCCAGGCGATCGGCAATCTCAACCTGCAAGAGCCGATCCATATCGGCGTGGTCTCGAACGACATGCAGCGCGTGGCCGGCGAGACGATTCGCCACCCCGAGAAAGCGCCGCTGCTCGGGCCGTGCAAGGTGATCCCACAGGAATATCCCAAGCTCAACTGCTCAAGCATCGACATTCAGCTGCCGGCGGCGGGCTCGTTCGACGAGATCGAGGTGGCGGATCAGCTGATCGACGAGATCGCTGCCAAATCCTCGGATGTGGTCGTGGCCTATCGCGGCTTCGATCGCTGGGTGCAGAACTACGAGGCCACGCGCGTCGAAGCAGCGATCAACGAGAAGCTGCGGCTGCGGGAGAACGGCGTGTATCTGATCACCGGCGGCATGGGCGGCATCGGTCTGGTGCTGGCGGAATACCTGGCGCAGAGCGTGCAGGCCAAGCTGGTGCTGATCGGACGCTCGCGCTTCCCCGAGCGTGAGAGCTGGAACCAGTATCTCGCCACGCACGACGAGAGCGACGGCACCAGCCGCAAGATTCGCAAGCTGCAAGAGCTTGAGGCGCTGGGCGCTGATGTGCTGGTGCTGAGCGCCGATGTGGCCAGCGAGCAGCAGATGCGCCACGCGATCGATCAAGCCTACGGCGAGTTTGGCGCGCTGCACGGCCTGATCCACGCAGCCGGTATCGCCGGCGGCGGCGTGATCCAGCTCAAGAGCAAGGAGCTGGCCGAGAGCGTGCTCACGCCCAAGGTCAACGCCATGTTCGCGATCGAGGCCGCGCTGGCCGAGCGCAAGCTCGACTTTATTATGCTCTGCTCTTCGACGATCGGCGTAATCGGCGGGCTGGGCCAGGTTGACTACTGCGGCGGTAACTCGTTCCTGGATGTGTTCGCGCCCTACTACACCGCCAAAACCGGCACCTTTACGGTCTCGGTCAACTGGGATGCCTGGCTTGAGGTCGGTATGGCGGTCAATACTGCGCTGCCGTCGGCGCTCAAAGGCTCGGGCCAGTCGCGCTTCTTCGAGTTCGATCATCCGCTGATCGAGCGCTGGGCTCGCGACTCGGAGACCGAGGAGCGCTACGTTACCGAGCTGAATGTGTCCAAGCTGTGGGTGCTGGACGAACATCGCATCGCGGGTGCGCCGGCCCTACCCGGCACGTCCTATCTTGAGATCGCCCGCGCGATCTTCAGCCATCACACCAACGCCGGCGCCGTGCAGATCCAGGACATCTTCTTCATGACGCCGCTGACGGTCGGTCTCGACGAGACCAAGGAGCTGCACGCGCTGCTCGAAGGCACCGGCGATCACCTGTCGTTCCGCGTGCAGAGCAAAACGGCGTCCAAGACCGGCGGCGAGCCGACCTGGGCCGATCACGTGATGGGCCATGTCAGCATCTTGAGCGAGGCGCAGCCGCACCAGCACGACATCGAGGCGCTGATCGCGCGCTGCAACGTGCGCGAGCGGATCGTGACCGAGGACGAGCTGGAGGCGGTCGAGAAGCTGGTCTACTGGGGGCCGCGCTGGCGCAGCTTGAAGAAGGTCTACATCGGCAACAACGAGGGCCTGGGCCTGCTTGAGCTGCCGGACGCCTACGTCGACGATCTGCCGGGCTTCGGGATGCATCCCGCGCTGCTCGACGTGGCCACAGCCTTTGCCAGCGGCGTCGCGGGCGAGGGCAGCTACCTGCCGCTGTCGTACAAAAATCTGAAGTTCCGGGGCGCGCTGCCGCAGCGGATCTACAGCTACGTCCGCCATCGCGAGGGCGCCGATCCCAGCAAAGAAACGATCTCGTTCGACATTACGCTGATGGACGAGTTCGGCACCGAGCTGGTCGACATCGAAGAGTTCACGCTCAAGCGCGTCAACTCGCCGGCCGCGCGCGGTCAGAGCAAGCAGGAGCAGGTTGTGGTCGACAGTGCAACGCCGCTGGACACCTCCGCGCTGGCGCCCGTGCCGATGATCACCAACGATGTGATGATGCTCAACCTCGGCCACGGCAACGCCGCCGAGAGCGCCGACGCGCTGCCGATGCTGGAGGGCATGACGCCGGCCGAAGGCGTCGATGCGTTCACGCGGATTCTGTCGCGGATTCGCACGCCGCAGATCGTGGTCTGCATCAAAGATCTTGACGCGGCGATCGAGCGCGCGCGCAACTCCGAGCAGCTCAAGATGCTCGAACAGCTCGACAAGGGCGGCGCGCCCAAGCAGATGCACGCGCGGCCCAACGTCCAGACGCCGTATGTCGCGCCGACCAACGACGTCGAGCGGGCGATGGCGGCCGTCTGGCAGCGCGTGCTGGGCATCGATCAGGTCGGCATTCACGACAACTTCTTCGAGCTGGGCGGCGACTCGGTGGTCGCGATCCAGATTATCGCGCGCTCCAACGAGGCCGGCTTCCAGCTTACGCCCGCGCAGCTCTTCCAGCATCAGACCGTGGCCGAGCTGGCGGCGCTGAGCGGCGATGTGCCGGTGACGCAGACCGAGCAGACGACGATCACTGGAGCTGTGCCGCTGACACCGAGCCAGCGCTGGTTCTTCGAGCAGACGCTGCCGAATCCGAATCACTGGAATCAGGCGTTGCTGCTTCAGGCCAGCCAGCCGCTCGATCCCGCGCTGCTGGAGCGCGCCGTACAGCAGATCTTGACGCATCACGACGCGCTACGGCTGCGCTTTGCGGAGCAAGACGGCGCGTGGACGCAGCAGAACGCCGCGCCGGAGCAGGTCATCCCGTTTGTGTCGGTCGACTTCACGATGTTGCCCGAGGATGATCACCGCGCCGAGATGGAGGCCACGGCGGCGGATCTGCACGCCAGCCTGCATCTGACCAACGGCCCCCTGGTCCGCGTGGCGCACTTCGACTTTGGCCCGACGCAGCCGAGCAAGCTGCTGCTGATCACGCATCAGCTGGTCGCCGACGAGCAGTCGTGGCAGCCGCTGGTCGAGGATCTGCAAACGGCCTACGAGCAGCTCAGCCGTGGCGAGACCGTCGCGCTGCCGCCCAAGACCGCCTCGTTCAAGCGCTGGGCCGAGCAGCTCGTCGATCGCGCGCAGTCCGGCGAGGTTAAGGACGAGCTGGCCTTCTGGCTGGAAAAAGATTGGTCCTACGTTGCCTCGCTGCCGGTCGATCTCGACGGCGATCCGGCGACCAACACGCTGGGCTCGGCGCGCAGCGTGACCGTCACGCTCAGCCCGGAAGATACGCAGTCGCTGCTGAACGAGGGTCCGGCGGCCTATCGTACCAGCATGGACGAGGTGCTGCTGACCGCGATCGCGCAGGCTTTCGAGCAGTGGACCAGCGAGCGCACGCTGCTGATCGAGCTGCAAGGACGCGGACGCGAGGCCGGCCTGGATCTGGATCTGTCGCGCACGGTCGGCCGTCTCAGCACGCGCTACCCGATGCTGCTCGATCTGGGCGACCTGTGGGACGTGAGCGACATCATCAAAGGCGTCAAAGAGCAGCTGCGCAGCGTTCCGGCCCAGGGCCTGAGCTACGGCCTGCTGCGCTATCTGAGCGACGATCCCGAGACCGTGGAGCGGCTGCGCGCTCTGCCCGGCGCTGAGATTGGCTTCTCCTACACCGGCGAGAACGAGCAGAGCCTGGCGGAGACATCGATCTTTAGCTCGGCCGACAGCCTCAACGCTCCGGCGTGCAGCCCGCAGGGACGGCGCAGCCACCTGCTCGACATCAAAGGCTCGCTCCTGGATGGCCAGCTGCGCCTGGAATGGCTCTACAGCGAGCAGATCCATGATCGCGCCACGATCGAGCGCCTGGCCGACAGCACTGTCGAGTCGCTGCATGCGATCATCGAGCAGAGCCTGTCGCCGGACGCGGGAGGCTACACGCCCTCTGACTTCCCGGAGGCCGGGCTCAGCCAGAAGGATCTCGACAAATTCATGACCAGCATGAGGAGACGCGATAAGTGACGCACGAGAACATCGCAGACATCTATAAACTGACACCGATCCAGCAAGGAATCCTTTTTCACAGCCTGTACACTCCCCAATCGGGGATGTACTTCGAACAATTCAGCTGGACTGTAAGCCAGGAATGGATTGTCCCGGTGTTCGAGCGCGCCTGGCAGTATGTCGTCGATCAGCATCCAATCTTGCGCACGGCATTCTTCTGGGAAGATCTGGACGAGCCGATCCAGGTGGTGCAACACCAGGCGCGGCTCCCCTTCATCGAGCTTGATTGGAGCGATCTGACGCCTGCGGAGCAGGAGGCGCGGCTCGAAACCTATCTCCAGGCCGATCGCGAGCGGGGCTTTAACCTCAGCGAAGCCCCGCTGATGCGAGTAACCGCTATTCGCGGCGGCCCGACCGCTTTTCACACTGTGTGGAGCTATCACCATCTGCTGCTGGATGGCTGGTCGGTGCCGCTGATCGTTCAGGATGTTTTCGCAGCCTACTGGGCCTTCGCTCAGGGGCAGCAGCCGCGTCTGCCGCGTCGCCGGCCCTACCGCGATTACCTGGCCTGGCTGCGCAAAAAAGATCTCGGCACGGCCGAGCGCTACTGGCGTCCGATTCTGAATGGCTTTACGGAGCCCACGCCGCTGCCGCTCGATCACAGCGCAAGCCGCGCAGCCGCCGCCGAGAGCTACGACCAGATCCAGATCGAGGTTCCATCCGAGCAGGCCGAGGCGCTACAGGCGCTGGCGCGGCGCGAGCGCATGACGCTCAGCACGCTGGTCCACGGCGCCTGGGCGCTGCTGCTGCATGGCTACAGCGGCACCGACGATCTTGTGTTCGGCACGACGGTTTCCGGCCGTCCCGCCGATCTTGCCGGCAGCGAAACGATGGTCGGCTGCTTCATCAACACGCTGCCGATGCGCGCCCAGATGCGGCCCGGCCAGACGCTGCGCGACTGGCTGCAAGCGCTTCAGCAGCAGCAGGTCGAGACGCGCCAGTACGCCTACAGCCCGCTGGTCGAGGTGCAGCGCTGGAGCGAGATCCCGCGCGGCCGGCGGCTCTTCGAGAGCATCGTCGTTTTCGAGAACTATCCGACCAACACGCTGTCGGAGTCCGAGATCCGCGTCTTTCAAAAGACCAACTATCCGCTGACACTGGTCGCCTTGCCGCGCCAGACCTTGATCCTGCGCATCGGCTATGAGACGCAGCACTTCGACGCCGCGACGATCGAGCGGCTGCTGGCACAGCTGCAAACGCTGCTTGAGTGCATGATCGAGCGCATCGATCAGCCGTTAAGCGAGATAACGCTGCTCAGCGCGGCCGATCGTCATCGTCTGCTGGTGGAGTGGAACGCGACTGCCGCGCCGTATGCTCAGGCTGCCTGCCTGCACACGCTGATCGAGCGGCAGGTCGAGCGCACACCCGACGCGATCGCGGTGGCGTTCGAGGAGCAGCAGCTAACCTATGCCGAGCTGAACCGCCGCGCCAATCAGCTGGCGCATCACCTGCGATCGCTTGGTGTCGGCCCCGAGCAGCGCGTGGCGATCTGCATGAAGCGCTCGGCGGATCTGCTCGTCGGGCTGCTGGCGATTCTCAAGGCCGGTGGCGCGTATGTGCCGCTCGATCCGGCCTATCCTGCGGCGCGCCTGGCGTTTATGCTCCAGGACTCCGCGCCGACCGTGCTGCTGACCGAGTCGCGGGTGGCCGGGCAGCTGCCGAGCACGGATGCCCGGGTTGTGCTGCTGGATCGCGCGGCTGCGGCGCTGGCCAAGCAGCCCACGGCCAACCCCAGGGCCGCGATCGCCCCCGAGCAGATCGCCTACATGATCTACACCTCGGGCTCGACCGGACAGCCCAAGGGCGTGATGGTGCCGCACGGCCCGGTCGTCAACTTCCTGACCGCCATGCAGAGCCAGATCGGCTGTGGGTCGGAGGATGCGCTGCTGGCGACGACCAGCATCTCGTTCGATATTTCGGTGCTGGAGCTGTTCTGGCCGCTGACGCAGGGAGCCAAAGTCGTGCTCCTGGCCGAGCACGCCGCCAGCGGTATTCCGGCCCAGGCCGAGCAGGCCCGCAGCGATCGCGCGATCGACTTCAGCCTGTTCTATTTCGCCAGCGACGACTCGGGCGTACGCGGCGACAAGTATCGCCTGCTGATCGAGGGCGCGAAGTTCGCCGATCAGCACGGCTTCACCGCCGTCTGGACGCCGGAGCGCCACTTCCACGAGTTCGGCGGTCTGTATCCCAACCCGGCGATCACCAGCGCGGCCCTGGCAACGATCACGCAGCATGTGCAGCTGCGCGCGGGCAGCGTGGTCATGCCGCTCCACGATCCGATCCGCGTGGCCGAAGAATGGTCGGTCGTCGACAATATCTCAAAGGGCCGCGTCGGCATTGCGTTTGCCTCGGGCTGGCACGCCAACGACTTCGTGTTTTTCCCCGAGCGCTACCGTGATCGCAAGCAAGCCACCGCCGATGGTCTGGCCGCCGTGCAAAAGCTGTGGCGCGGCGAGTCGCTGACGGTGCAGAGCGGCGCAGGCAATCCGATCGACGTTAAGATCTTTCCCAGGCCGGTGCAGTCCGAGCTGCCGATCTGGATCACAGCGGCGGGCAATCCCGAGACGTTTATCGAGGCAGGCAGGACCGGCGCCAACATTTTGACGCATCTGCTCGGCCAGTCGCTGGAAGATGTGGCCGAAAAAGTACGCCTGTATCGCGCCGCGCGGGCCGAGAGCGGCCTCGATCCCGACACCGGCAAGGTCACGCTGATGCTGCATACCTTCATCGGCGCTGACCGCGATGCGGTGCGCGAGACGGTGCGCGAGCCGTTCACCAGCTATCTGCGCTCGTCGGCCGGGCTGATCGCCAACCTGGCTAAGAGCGTCAACATCGCCGGCGACATCAATAGCCTGAGCCAGGCCGACATGGACACGCTGCTGGCCTTCGCCTTTGATCGCTACTTCGAGACCAGCGCGCTCTTCGGCACCGTCGAGTCGTGCGCCGAGATGGTCGAGCGGCTCAAGCTGATCGGCGTCGACGAGATCGGCTGCCTGGTCGATTTCGGCGTGGAGGCGGAGCAGGCGCTGGCTGCGCTTGAGCCGCTCAACACCCTGCGTGAGCTGACCAGCCGGCCGGCTGCCAGAGCGGGCGCGAGTCTGTCGGCTCAGGCGCAGAAGCATCAGGCGACGCTGCTGCAAGGCACGCCCTCGCTGGCTAAGCTGCTGCTGCTTCAGCCCGAGGCAATCTCCAGCCTGCGATCGCTGCGGGCGCTGCTGCTCGGCGGCGAGGCGCTGCCGGCCTCATTGGCTCAACAGCTGCTACCGATGCTTTCGGGTCGCCTGATCAACATGTATGGCCCAACCGAGACCACGATCTGGTCGGCCACGCATCCGGTCACGAGCGCAGACGAGAGCAACGTTCCCATCGGCACACCCATCGCCAACACCGAGATCTACATCCTCGACACGCGCCTTCAGCCGACACCGATCGGCGTAGCGGGCGAACTGTACATCGGCGGTGCGGGCGTGACCCGTGGCTACTACCGGCACCCGGCGCTGACCGCCGAGCGCTACCGGCCCGATCCGTTCGGCCCGCGTCCAGGCGGTCGCATCTATAAGACCGGCGACCTGGCGCGCTACCGCGAGGACGGCACGATCGAGTTTCTGGGCCGCGTGGACTTCCAGGTCAAGCTGCGCGGTTTCCGCATCGAGCTGGGCGAGATCGAGGCCGTGCTCACGCAGCATCCCGCGATCCGTGAGGCGGTCGTCGTCGCGCGGCAGGATACCGCCGACACACGGCTGGTGGCGTACGTTGTTGAGGAACAAAAGAACAAAGAAACAAAAGAACAAAGTACCGAAAACCTCCCCTCTCCCATTGCGATAGGAGAGGGGTCGGGGGTGAGGGCCACGACCGAGGACCTGTCCTCTTCGCTCCGCAATTTCATCAAAGAGCGATTGCCTGAGTACATGGTTCCCTCAGCCTTCGTCACGCTCGACGCGCTGCCGCTGACGCCCAACGGCAAGGTCGATCGCAAGGCGCTGCCCGCGCCCGACGCCGGCCTGGCAGCTGTCGAGCCGTCAGCCATGCTGCCGCGCACGCCCACCGAGGAAGTTGTCGCCTCGCTGTGGGAGCGCGTGCTCGGCGTGCAGCATGTGGGCACTCACGATAACTTCTTTGTGCTGGGTGGTCACTCGCTGCTGGCGACCCAAATTCTGTCGCGCGTACGTGAGACCTTCCAGGTCGAGCTGGCGCTGAGCACGCTTTTCAACACACCGACGGTCGCGGGCATGGCCGAGCAGGTCGAGCTGGCACAGCAGAAGGCCAGCGGCCTGCAAGTCCCGCCGATCGAGCATGTTTCACGCGATCAGCCGCTGCCACTCTCGTTCGCCCAGCAGCGCATCTGGTTTCTCCAGCAGATCGAGCCCGACAGCGCCACCTACAACAATCCGACTGCGGTAGGGCTCAAGGGCGCGCTGGATCTCCCGGCGATGACACAAACGCTCAACACGATCGTGCAGCGGCATGAGATTTTGCGAACCACGTTCCCGATGATCGACGCGCGACCTGTGCAGCAGATCCGGCCACACCTCACGCTTGAGCTGCCGCTGGTCGATCTGAGCGATCGCACCGCCGACGAGCAGCAGACCGCGCTGCGGCACATCGGTACGCAGGAGGCACAGCGGCCCTTCGATCTGGTCAACGGCCCGCTGATCCGCGCACTGATCTTCAAGCACTCCGCGCAGGAGCACACGCTGCTGGTGACGATGCATCATATCGTCTCGGATGGCTGGTCGCTGGGCGTGCTGATCCGCGAGATGGCCGTGCTCTACACATCGCTGAGTAGGCAGGCGCAGCACCCGGAGGCTACCCGACCCGCGCTGCCCGAGCTGCCGATCCAGTACGCCGATTACGCGGCCTGGCAGCGTGGCTGGCTTCAGAGCGAGGTACTGGCGGCGCAGCAGGCCTACTGGAAACAACAGCTCAGCGGTCATATTCCGGCCCTGAACCTGCCCACCGATCATCCTCGTCCGCCGGTCCGCACCTATCGTGGCGCCAAGCAGAGCCTGCACTTTCCCAGGACGCTGCTGGACCGGCTGAATCTGCTCAGCCGCAGCGCGGGCACGACGCTGTTTATGACGCTGATGAGCGGCCTCAACGCGCTGCTCTATCGCTACAGCGGCCAGACTGACCTGGTGATCGGCTCGCCGATCGCCAACCGGCACCACGGCCAGGTCGAGGATCTGATCGGCTGCTTCATCAACACGCTGGTGCTGCGCGCCGATCTGTCGGGCAACCCGACGTTCGCCGAGCTGCTGGGCCGATCGCGTGAGGTTGCGCTGGGCGCGTACGCCCATCAGGACTTGCCGTTCGAGCAGGTTGTCGAGATCGCGGAGTACGAGGCCGACATCAGCCGCCACCCGCTCTTCCAGGTCTTCTTCATCCTCCAGAACACGCCGATGTCATCGGTCAGCCTGGGCGATCTCACGCTCACGACCGTTGACATCACCACCGAGACGGCCAAGTTCGATCTGGCCTTTGAGCTGATCGAGACCGACATCGGCATCATCGGCTCAGTCGAGTACAACACCGATATTTTCGAGGCCGCGACGATCGCGCGCATGATCGGCCACTTCGAGCGACTGCTTGAGTACTGCGTGACCAATCCCGAGCAGCGCCTTAGCGAGCTGGTGTTCCTGGGCGAGACCGAGCAGCAGCAACTCCTGGTGGAGTGGAACGCGACAGCGGTCGACTACCCGCAGAATATCTGCCTGCACACGCTGATCGAGCAGCAGGCGGCGCGCACACCCGACGCGATCGCGCTGGTCTTCGAGGGCGC
>DASWTQ010000013.1:0-24437 GCA_036402055.1 Herpetosiphonaceae bacterium | reverse complement strand
GGCTGGATACCGTTTCATGGCGCCTGCTGTATCAGCGGCGGCACGGGAATATGCATTACCGGCGATAAATTTGCCGGCAAGACGAGCACCCTGATCAATCTGTTAGCCGCAGGCGACGCGCAGCTTGTTACCAACGATAAGCTGATGCTGCGCGCGGCAGACGGCGTGCTCTCGGCGTGTGCGCTGCCGCATAAGATCGGGATTCGCGTTGGAACATTCATGGCTGATCCTACGCTGCGCCGCTGGCTGGTCGAAGCTGCCGATACAACCTATCCAAAACCTCGACTAGCCGATCTGGACCGGATTACCGCGACGACAACCGCCGCCGATCTCCCGTCACGCACAGAAAAGGTGTTCTTGATGCCCTACGAGCTGGCGCAGCTGTTTGGCGCGTCGGTTGCCGCCGCTGCACAGCCGGCGCTCGTTCTGATCCCAATCTTTACGCCAGGCATCGCGTGCTCGGAGCTTGTGCCGGTTGACGCCGATGAGGCGGCGGCGTATCTGGCAACGCAGTATCTTGATCTGCCTGCTCAAGGGCAGGAATATCTACAATCCTGGTTTGCTCTCGACGATACGCAGCTCAGGGATCGGCTGTGGGCGCTGCTGGCAGCCCTTGTGCCTACACTCCAGGTGTTCAAGCTGTATCAAAACCAGGCGACGAACCGGCACTCGATCGAGCTGATCAAAGGGCTGACCGCCGTGACGCGCTAGCTTTCAGCGATGGCTCGTATGTAGCAGGAGATTGTATGGAGCTTGAGAAACAACCTGATCTGCGCTTTGGCCCCGAGTGGGCGCTGCTCGAAGTTTGTACGCTTGGCCTGGATTTCACCGCGCACCAGCCGCTGATCGAGTCGCTGCTGAAACATCCAGACTTCGACTGGGGCGAGCTGCTCGATCAGGCGCTGCGGCACCGCATGGCCTACATCCTGGCGTACGAGACGACCAGCAATCACCCGCTCGGCAAATTGATCCCGCGCTATATTCGCTACTATCTCATGGGCGCGCTGGAGCATCACCGCTATACGATCGAGATCTGGCGCGCGGAAGCTGCCCGGATCGCGCGTGCGTGCCAGGCCGCCGATGTGCCGATCGTCGCGACCAAAGGCATTGCGCTTGAGGCCACGCTCTACGGCGGACACGGGATTCGGCCGCTGGGCGACATGGACTTCATGACGCCGCCCGCATATAACCAGGCGGTGCTCGATATTATGGCAGAGCTAGGCTATCAAGTCGGCCACTACGATCGTCTGGCCCGCGAGATTGTGCCGCTCTCGCGCCGAGAAATGCTTGCCTACAAGCTCAGCCCCGACCATCTGCCCAAATTGGCGCGGCTGACCGGCGACCGGTTTATCCCATTTAGCTCGAGCGACGTCGCAAACTCGCTGACCTGGACCGCCAGCGGCTACGAGGTGCCGCTCGACGAGGCGTTCCGCACGGTGCTGCATCAGCCGCTGCCCGGCATCGACGATGCGCTACTGCCCGTATTCAGCCCGGAGTATCACTTCATATTCACGATCCTGCATTTCTTCCGCGAGGCGTGGCTCGTCAACGATGCATCGAGCGAGAAGGACGTCAATCTGATCAAATGCTCGGACGTGATCCGCTTCTGGCAGCACTATCCAGAGCTGCGTACGCCGGAGTTTGGTCAGCTCCTCCAGGGATACGGCATCGTGCAGCCGGTGCTCTGGGTGCTGGCCCATCTCGACCGTGCCTTCCAAACGCAGATGGTTGCAACGCTTGGCCTGCGCGAAGACGTTTCCGAAGACTGGCTAGCGAGCGCCAGCGCCGCGCGCGGAGCACAGCTGACGTGGTCGGGCACCATGCGCGAGCGCCTCCACTGCAAAAACCGTGCAAGTCTGTTCAAGCCGGCTTGATATGAAGCGAGCATGCCTGGAGCAGATGGAGCGCATCTGCCTGCTTGGCGCGCCGGGCAGCGGCAAATCTACGCTAGCTCTGGTGCTGGCCCAGGCGCTCAACCTACCCTTGATCCGCATGAGCGATCTGCAACAGCAGATGGCTGCTGCCCTCGGCGAGCACGCCGCCGACGGAGCACGCGTAGACTACATGGAGCGCGTGCTGGCTAGCCAGCCCTGGATCACCGATGGCTACTACCAGCTATCAGTTGATCTGCGGCTGCGCAAAGCGGATCTGATCATCTTTCTGGACCTGCCGCTGCATGTGTGTCTGCACAGCGTTTTGAGGCGCGGCTTGAACAATCTGCTCGGCTTGCAGACGACGGCGTATCAGTCGTATCGCGCTTCGCTGGCCGCACGCATCAGGTATGTGTTCGGCCCACGCATCTACAAGCGTGTCTTTGAATTTCAGTATCGGCGCAGACAAGTGCTGCTCGAAAAGCTACAGGCGCTCGGCCAGCCCGAAAAAGTTGTTATCTTTCAATCCCGAGCTGCGGTTAACGCACTCATCAGGGAGATCAGGAGCACGCAAACCGATGCCGGTAGATCGGGCAGGTAACGATTACGGCTAAGATTATGTCAATCTCAGCGTGAATCAGAATCATAAGATGTGAATCTATGACGATCCATTTCGAATACCATTACCGGCGGCGTCACCTGAGCGGTCCGATCGGGATTGCGACCGCTTCAGGCGAGATGCTGGTTCAACGCGATGATCCGGCGGCATTCGTCGTCGATTATCTCTGGTCAGGACCACGCTATACGGAGCCGGTGACCGGACGGCGAGGGACAGGTACTGCCACGATCGCTCGTCCACCAGCGGCGGCGCTCCGGCTCTGGCTCTGGCCAGAGCGACCGCTGCGGCTCTTAGAACATGTCGATGCTGCGGGCCAGACCTTGCTGTATCGCATCGATTTTGCTACTCCGCCGCATCGTCTGGGCAACGCGTGCTACCAGACCGATCTGTATCTCGATCTGTTTGCCTCACCGGACGAAAAAGATTACGCGATTCTTGATGAAGATGAGCTGGAGATTGCGACAGAGCGGCAGCTGATCACCCCTGAGCTTAGCGATCGAATCAAGCGCGAGCTTGAGCAGCTTGTCGCCAGGCTGGAAGCGCGCCGGCTCCGCGCCTGGCTGCACGGCATCTGCGCCGCGCCATACTCGGCTGAACGCTTATCCACGGCGCCGGATTGGCTGTATCAGGAGATTGATCCAGGAGCGGCCGGCGCCTGGCCGGAAGATGTTGCTTGATCTATTAAGGTCTTGAGCGATCCGGCTTCCTGCCCGGTCCCGACGCCAACGCTACAAAAGCTGGCCCAGACCAGCGGCGAGAAACCTGCGCCACCAGCCTCGACTGCACTCTGGCTCCGGCGTATCACCGCGCGCTGCGCATCGGCCAGCGCACTCGCGGCATCGCGACCTGCTGCCAGCGCCTGATATAAAGGCTCCAGCAAGATCAGCACGGTCTGGTCATAGATCCGCCACAGGCTGGCGATCACATCGCGGGCGCCGGCGACCAGGAAGGCGCGGCTCAGGCTGAGTACCTCTTCGCCGGGCAGCACTTCGCCCACAGCGCCCTCACACGCCGCCAGCACGACGATCGTTCCGCCCAGATCTAAGCGCGCAACCTCATCATACAACATATCGTCGTCGATCAGCTTCAGGTGCGCCAATAATCCTTGCGCCGCAACCAGCTGCCCGTGTGTGGCAAAAAGAATCTGCCCATACTGCCGCAGCTCGCCCGACCGCGCCAGATCCAGCAGCCCATTGCGCCGGGCGTCCGTTCCCTCCAGGCGCGTGACCTTACCCTGCCAGCAACCCTCAACCAGATCCAGCGCCGGAGTCACGTTCGGAAGATCAGGCGCGCGCGAGCCAAAGGTTTCGCAGCCGATGAGCAAGGCATCGCTGCCGGGAGCCGAACGCGCCGCCAGCGTGGGCCAGAGCTTCAAGCTAGGCAGCAGCTGCACCACTGCGCGCTCCGCCAGCCAGTCGCCGTCGAGACGCAGCGCCGGCCACGGTAGGCTATGCAGCACGCTTCCCGGAATAATAATCAGCCGCATGTCGGGAGTGAGCCGATCGCGGAGCGCTTGCGGCAGCAGCCGATCGCCAAGCTCCGCTAAAATGTGCCAGCGCGTTGCGGTCTTGCCTTCGAGATACGGAATATCGGCATAGGTGTGCATCTGATGTTTACGCAGCTGGACCCGCTCCAGCAGCCAGTGCAGGCGCGCATCCATCGGCGTCGTATGCAGCGCCAACGAGCCGGCGTCCAGCGTCACGATCGCAAGGTCCGCCTCGCCGGGCACATAGACCACCACCAGCCAGCCCTGGGGATAGGCCGCGCTTAAAGCCTGCCGCAGCGCCGGCACATCGAGTGGTGCAGCCGGCAGATCATTGGGCACCGGCGCGGGCTGACGTGCCTGGAGCAGCACATCGATATAGGCGTTCACGGCCTCGCTCAGCTCAGCGCTCGTCGCCACGCCCGATCGCGCGCTCAGCTCACGCAGGCGCTCCCGGCGCTGCTCATAGATTGGCTGAAGCTCGGGGCTGAGCAGAAAGGTAGGCGCGGTCAGCTGCTGTTGAAACGCCAGCGAACGCTGCTGCTCGGTCAGCTCAAGGATCGCCAGGGGATTATCACACTGCACAGCCAGCTGGATCGCGCTGGTGAACAGCTGACGCGCCTGCGTAAAAATACCGCTGGAGGCATGTTCGCTGGAAACCCGGCGCAATTTCGCGAGCATGGCGCTGGCCTGCTGGTAGTATGCCAGCGCGACCTCCGGCCGGCCCAGCAGCGCCGCGCAGCGACCAAGGCCGTACTCCAGCCGCCACTGATAGATCGGGCGATCGCTCAAGGGCTGGCGCGCAGATTCGAAACAGGCTGCCGCCGCCTCAGGCCGCTGCTGCTCAAGCTGAAGCCAGCCCTGCTCCAGACGGCACTTGCCGACCGACGCCTGATTCTTGTGGGCATCAAAGATCGCCTCGGCGCGTTGCAGCAGCGGGAGCGCCGCCGCATCTTCGTGCAGATCGTGCAGAATCTGCGCCTCAGCCCCGACGATCTCGGCCAGCTCCAGATCCGCGCCACGTTCCTCTGCAGCGCTTTTAAGCGCGCTCAGAATCTCCAGCGCCTCGGCCAACTCGCCTTGCGCGCGCCACACCAGGGCAATGTTGCGCTGACATACGGCCGACAGGCGCTCAATGCCTTGCTCGGTGTAGATCAGCTGCGCGCGTCGATATGCGCTGAGCGCCAGCTCGAACAGGCCGCAGTAATAGGCGATGATCCCGACATGCATATCGCAGTTGGCCACAACATCGGCCCGGCCAATCTCCGCAAACACAGCTCGGGCGCGCACCGTCGCCGCCAGCGCTTGATCGTAGTGGCCGAGACGGCTTTGCAAAAGGCCGATATGCTCATCACAAAACGCCAGGCGCATCGGCAGCTCGTGACGGGCAAAAATCGCCCTGGCGCGCTGAAGATCCTCCAGCGCCGGTGTAAATCGCTCACGGCGTTGCAGGAGCCATGAGCGCTCAAGCCAGCAGCGCGCCAGCTCGATCGGCATTTCGTGCAGGGCCACGGCTCCCGGTATCAGGCGGCGAGTAAAGCACGCGATCGCCTCCTCAATCGCCGCGCCGGCCTGATCCAGCTGACCGCAATCACCGTAGGCAACCGCCATCACCCGCAGCAGACGGCCCTGATCCCGTGGCGCGCCTGCCTGCATCAGCAGCGGACGAACGGTATCCGCCAATGCCAGCGCGTCATAGGGCCGCCCAAGAATATTAAGCAGCCAGCAGGCATGAAAGCGAGCCTGGGCAGCGGCCAGCGACAGCTCCTGCGCCTCAAAGGCAACCGCCAGCTCTTCCCAGTCGCTCAGCAGCGCCGACTTGCCCGCTTGCAGCAGCGCCGCGATCAACAGACCTGCGCGCGCATACAGCGCCGGAATCGCCATCTGCGCCGCCATAAACGCATCGAGCGCTTGCCGAAGCACGGTCTGCGCCTCGCTCAAGCGCTCCCAGCGCAGCAGCGTCCAGCCCACCGTATAGGTTGCCCAGGCCCGCATAGCAGAATCGCCGGTGCTCTGGGTTTGATCCAGCGCCCGACGCGCCAGCGGCAGAATGCGGCGGGGATCGCATTCCGCAAGCGCTAACAATCGCCGACAGGCAGGTGGGATCAGGTCTGATGGCGGTAGCATCGTGGTCGCATTCTCCAAACACGCAGATCCGAGCGGCTGAGCAGGCGAAATCCCGGGTAATGGAAACTAAAGAACATAGAGGAATTTTATGCATCATAGCATAGGCTTCTGGTTTTGCAACTCCTTCCGGCATGTGAGGCAGATGTATGAAACGGCAAGCAGCAAGCGCATCGAGACAGGGCAGAATCGGCAATGTCGACGCTCCACTCGCGGGCGGGCTCTCTTCGCAGGGAGCCGTCCTACAGAAAGGATCAAGCGTGTGAGCGCGTCGGGGCGAGATGAGCTACAAGCACTGTGGCGACAGCTGGCGCGGCGCAATGATTGGTCGCTGGTAACCGACGAAGACGCATTCCTGGATCAGGTCATGGCTGAGCTTCGTCGACTGGAAGGACCGAACACAAGCGTGCATCCACGCATCGCCATTCAACGTACCTACAGTGCGCTGCTCTACCGTGGGCTGCAAAGCCGCTCGAATCAGGCCGGCGGCGAGCTGTGGATCGCAATGTTCCGGCTATCGCTCAGAGATGGGTGGAGCGAAGCCGAGGCGCAGGATCTGGCGCAAGAAACCGTAGCCCGTATTTTGGAACGCTTGCCCGCGCTGGCAGCACCGCAGAGCCTGCTTGCCTGGGCGATCATGATTCTGCGTACCGTCTGGCGCGATTACCGCAAGAGCAGCGCGCGCAGTGCCGGTGAACAGCTCGTCGAGGAGCTGCCCGAGCCAGGGCACATGACGGCAGTTGTCGAGCATGATACACTCATGGCAACACTGGTCCGGGAGATCCGCCAGCGACTCACCAATCCTCTTGAGCAACAGGTCTTCCTGCGCTGGCTGGTATTGGGCGACCCACCTCGCGACATTGCCGAGGATCTTGGGCTATCGCCGCATCGGATTCGAACAGCCAAGAGCCGGGCGCTTCAGCGGCTTGAAGCTGATGAGCAGTTCCGTGATATGTTGCGCAGGCTCACGGAAGCGGATGAACCTTCTGAGGCAGGAGCAGATGACGATGAATCGTAAACCACGCAGCGGGCAGGAAGCCGCGTCGATCCTACAAGGGCTGTTCAATGCAGCGGATGACCTGAGCTGTGAGCAGGCACAGCAGCAGCTGCCAGACCTGGTCGATGACGAGCGCGCCGGGGTCGATGTGGACCAGATACCGGCCTATGCTGCGCTGCTCCAGCACCTCGATCACTGTGCCGACTGCACCGACCTCTACGAGGCATTGTCAGAAAACCTTGAAGTGCTCACCAACGAGCAGGTCGAGCTGCCGCAGACGAACGTTATGCCGCCCGCGATCTTCCCGAGCGGTCGGCGCAGCGGCCCGGTGGTGATCCGCGTGATCCAGGGTTTAAAGCGACGCTTCGCACTCGACATCGCCATGCTCACCCTTAGACCGTCGATAGAAGCGCTGGGCAAGGGGCCGCAGATCTCGCTCTTTGCGGCCAAGCTCCCGGAGCTAGCCGGCAATCCCTTTGTCTCGGTCGACCTGAAGCTCGGCGCAGCACAGCCGGCGCTCGCCGTAACGATCCGCGAGGGCTCGCGACCGGCCACGTGGCACGTCCAGTTCCAGCTGGGCGAGCAGCTTTATAGCGCCACCACCGACGAGCATGGAATAGCTCAGCTAACGGGTTTTACCCTGGAGCAGCTTCAAAGAGCGGATCAGATGGCTGTGAGCTGTGCTGAGGTTGTGACGGAGCACAACGCCGAATAAAGTTGCACCGCGTACGGGCGCTACGGCGAGCCGCTCACTGACGCGTGATCGTTATATCATTGCTGCTGTACAACGTGTAGAGCAGCCCCAGCACATTGCGCTTTTCGCGCAAAAATTTTCGCCGGAGATCCAGCACAATTTCTCCGAGCGTCGTGTTTCCCTGGACGAGCCGCGCGATCAGCTCCTGGGCAAAGGCTGCCGCAAAATACAGCGGCGTATCGACCTCGGTTCCTAAAACGCCGCGCGCACCGCGCGCAATCATATACGGCACAAAGCCCGCGTAGAAATACGAGGTCAGCTTGGCGCTTTCACAGGCGTTGATAAAAACCAGCGGCGAGTGCTTGAAGGGCGGCAGCGTGGCGGGCAGCGCGCTTTCCAGATCGAACAGCGTGATCGAGCCGTCCGTGAGCTGGAGCGACGATCCGGCGACGCCCGGCACCTCGTTTGGCAGATAGCTGGCGGCGTGACAGTAAAAATAGATGATATGCGGCGGATCGGCGGGATGTTGAAGCAGGCTGAAAAGCGACAGCCGATCCGCACAGTCATGCACGGCCACGCCGGGCAGCCCGCGAAAAAACTCGCGCTGACGGCGAACCATTTGCTGCTGGCTGCTCTTGTTCAGGTCCAGATTCGCGTCATAGACGAAGCTCAGATTTAGCGCAGCACCAGGCTCGATGCGTGGGCTAAACTGAATCGGTTTGGGCTGGCTAAACTCCGGCATACAGGCGATCAGATGCCGAAAGCCCCAGAAGCCATCGGCATCGATCGGCTCGTGCCGCTCGCGGCTGTAGAGCAGCGCCCAGGGAAAAATAAAACGATCGGCGATGATCCGAATATGGAAGCTGTGCTCGCGCATCAGCGTTCGCAGGAGATCGCCGGTTGCGCGCGCGTCTTCGCCTTGACCGTGATAAAACAGGCTGTTATACAAATAGCTGCCCAGATTCACCAGACTTTCCAGAGTCGCGGCATGTGTGGCCTCGGGAATCTCCAGATCTTGCTGCTGCTCGTGATTCCCGTAGCGATAGTGCACAATCTCGTGCAGCACCTCGCGCGCGCGGCTCGTCAGCTCCGTCACCTGCGCCATGCTGATATTGATGAACGCGCGCCGCACGCCGCCATCGCCCAGAACAATCATCTGATACCCTGACTCCCGCGCGGTCACGATCAGGCTCATGCTCCTGGGAGCACGCGGCAGCTGTGCGGCGCTGACCAGGTCAAGCCCGCGTGTCTCCACGCTCAGAGCTACAGGTACGGCTCGTGACGGCAGCGACTCCTGCACCTGCATAGACAGCGTCATGCTCTGGAAAATGTGGCTGCCGATCGAGAAGAACGCCTTGACGACGGCCGCGCCTGGACGTCTGGGCGTGATCGCAAAGCTCACGCTGTCGGAGGGCCCGGTGCGGGGAACGTGCAGCGTTTGCGTTCCTGCGCTCTGGACGACAAAATCCTCGGTTTCCAGCAGCACCATGATCGCCAGAGCATCCTGATCGGGCGGCAGCGCTTCGGTCAGCGCATCGATGCCTGTAGTCGTATCGAGCGCATCCGCACGCGGCAGATCCACATTGAAATGCAGCGCATACGACTGGCGCAGCGTAAGCGGCAGCTGTGGATCGTGGCCGGCGAGCCACCCATTGATCACGCGCGCCTGCCGCTGCTCGTCTTCCAGCAGCGATGCGATCAAAAGCTCCGACATCTCGGCCGCAACCCTGGCTGGAACCAGAAACTCCTTGCCGGTATGCAGCACCAGCTGCGCTAATGCCTGGCGCTGCTCTGGAACCTGGAGCACGACACGGATCGTTTGCGCCGACGGCACAGCTTCTTTGGTCTGCGAGCTACCGCTGGTGCTTTGCCGAATATAGGCCAGCGCGCTGTTCACCATCGCCAGGGCAGCGGGCGTTGCCGCCGACAGCAGATCGGTCAAGCCGGCACCAGCAGGATCGTCTGGCGCGCGGCCGGACTGAGGCGGCGTTGGATCGGCAAAATATTCTTCGGCCAGCTCAGAGAAAAAAGCCAGCTCCTCGGGAGCCACACCGGCGATGATCGCCTGTGAGAAGCGGAGTAAAAATTGTCGCTCAGCTTCAGTGTATCTATGCATAGTTCCTCCGTTACAGTCTGGCTCAGGCGGCTACCGCTTGCCAAACGCCCGCTCGGTCCCGATCTCCGAGCCACCGAACGCGGTCCACTGCCCATCGAGATCGCCATTGGCCTGGATTGCATACAGGGCGATCCCGCATCCGCCCGCTTTACCGTCGCGCGAGACCGCCGCGATGGTATCGCCCGCGTAAATGCCGGTGCCGGTAAATGCTCTGGTCGTGGTGAGCCAATCCAGCGTATAGATGGAATTCGTTTCGGTGATCGTCAACGTGCCCGCGTATGGAGGCGTGACTGGTTCCGACGAGCTTAGCGTATACACACCTTCTACACCCGCAGTCTCCGGCGCCGTGGGGACCGCTTGTTCTTCAAAACTTTGCTGCCCGCCATGCAGCACCGATAGCCCATGCAGCGTTCCCTGAGCATCAACCCGATAGCTCACGCCGGAGCATATCGTCGGCTCGCCATACACCGCCGTCAACACCGATCGATCCAGGATGCCGGTTCCGGTGTAGGCCCCCGCTGAGGTATCCCACTCAAGAGCATAGACCTCGCCGTCACGCTTGATCGTCAGCGTGCCCGTGTACGTTCCACCCTGCGAGTCGGCTCCTTGGAGTTGATAGGAACCCGTAAGATTTTGGTCGGTTGGGTCGCCTATGAATCTCGGGCTGAGCCAGATCAGCAAGAGCGACACGACGAGCACGGGCAGCAGCAAACCCACGATCCAGAGCACAGGACGCAGCAGCTTGAACTGCCAGCCTTCGGCGAAGACCGCCGGCTGACTCTGCCCAGTCTGCTCGGACGAGCGATTCACGAAGAGCCAGGGCGACAGCTCAGAGCCACACGCGCTACAGCTCTTGCCAAGCGTGAACATGCCGATAAACTGATGCCGGCAGGAAGAACAGCGGACTGGCACGCTGCGACGGTAGAGCCTGTAAAGCAGGCCGGTCGTGAGCGCAGTTATAACGTAGATCACCAGCGCCAGGATCAGCGGCGCGCTAACACTACCGAGGATCAGCGACCAGGCGATGGCCGAGTCGCGGTTCAGCAGAAGCAGGCCCGGATACTGGCTCAGCACCATTGGCACGAGCATTACACAGCCCACTCCGAAGAGGATCGCAGACAGGAGCGCGCGCTTGAGCGCCGGCGGCGCTTGCCCAACATGATTGCCCAGCAGCCGCTGCGTGGCTTTATACACGTACACGAGCCAGAGCCAGAGCAGCAGCGTCAAAGCACCCAGGTATAGCAGCGCGATCAATATGACCGATCCCGGCATCCGGCTAAATGCTGCGTATGGCGTAAAGAAGATGCCCAGCTCCATGCCCAGCGCGGCGGTGAGCGCTATGCCGAGCAGCGAACGATACCGGTTACGCTGCGGCCTGATCACCAAATCGGCAAGCGCGGCACGCTGCACTTCCAGGCCCAATGTTTCGGAGAGCAAATAGCCTACGCCCAGCAGTACACCGCTGATCACGAGCACAATGCCCACCACCAGCAGGGGCAACGCCAGATGCCCTGCGCTGACCACCCAGCTTGACGCGGTGCTTGGTAGGGCAGCGCTGATGACCAGCTGTGCGATCGTCATCATGATCAAGATCAGCAAGCTGACCAGCATCATGCAGCTTATGAGCAGCAGCGTGAGAAAAAAGCCGACGAAAAATGCCAGATCAAAGGACGGCCCAAACAGGTGCCGGGACTCGCGCAGCGCTGCCAGCCGATTTTTCGGCTGCGGATGGTAGCCGCGCAACAGCCATTCATACCAACGTTTACGCGGCGCATTGGTAGGCTGCCCTTCGATCAGATCGGCCAGTGGCTCCCAGGCGCCCCAAAAAACGACCCGCCAATCGGCATAGAACTCACGCATGCGCAGGAAGCTGGCGCGCACCGCCAGCACCATAGCAATGGTGATTGCGATTTGCAGATAAAGAAACAGCAGCTTCCCAAACTGCTGCACCATCGCCTCGAATCCGCTCAGCCCCTGCATCATGCCACGCGCCAGATCGACCTCGGCCACAAGAAAGCGCAGCCCGATCATCACGGCTACCGGTACGCAGACCACCGCGACAATAGCAACCCACAGCGCCTGCGAAAAATAAGTACGTCCAACATCCCGATTGACAATATGAGCCATTTCATGCAGAAACACCGAGTGAAAGGTAGCCGGGCTTTTTTGCAGCGTCAACAGCCATTTCCGACCCACCCGCAGAATATACCGGTTCGGCAGGCCATAGACAAAGAACCGATCGTTACGTAAGCCGCCTTCAAGCTCCACAGTGGGGAGCTGCGCGACACCAGCCTGCGTCGATAACAGGCGCATGGTGTAATCAAGACGCGGATCTTGCGCGGCCTCAAAGCGAGCGACTGTGTCATTGGAGCGGATACGCCTGGGGTGTGTGCGATACAGCCAGAGCGCGAATCCCAGCATGGCACAGGTCAGAGCAACAGGAAATCCAAGAATCGCCAGCATCTGCCGCATCAAGTCGATATTTTGAGCAAAATGCCGCTCATACGACCCCAAACTGCCATCAGGCATCCAGCTTGCATCCTCGATTAACTCTCCCAGCGCGGCCAGGGTGGGTAGCTGGAGTCGATTGGCCAGCATAAATCCCAGATTGAGCGCCAGCGCAATTGCCGCGACGACCAGGAGCACAAAGCGCGTGTTCGTCTCCGAGGGCAGCGCGAACGGATTAAGCTGTGCTCCGGGAGCAAGGGCTCCAGCGCTATTCTCGGACGCAGGCGAAGAATACGAACGCATCTCAGGCCTCCTTGTAGCTGGGAGACATACGCAGCCAAGCCTATTTTCCGCAGCTCAGCACAAACAAGATCAGCGAGGTGCCGAAAGCCAGTGCGCTCGGGCCGGGAGTTAGCAGAAACGCGAAGGGATGCGCCGGCAGCACCGGCATCACGAACGGCGACAGCACCAGGCCCAGCATCATGCCGATCACTGGCAGCAGCCACAGCACAGTACGCCGCTCGGGCTGCTTGGGCACGATCGCCCGGGCTCGCGCTTGCGATCGCGACATGATGTAGCTGCTCACAAAAGCCCCCATGACCATGCTCACAAAGAGCGTCCAGGCGAGAGGCTCCGGCATGATCGCAAACAAGCCCAAGATCCACAGAGTTGCCAGCACCAGCAGACCGATCAGACTGCCAAGCGCATAGCCCAGATACGCCCCGGCCCACTGCGTATAGAGCACGGCACGGTGGAGCGCCGGAGTCAGGCTTGCGCGCCGGCGAATATCACGCTGCATGATGGCAACAATCGACGGGATGATACAGGCGGCACAGGCCCAGATCTGGAGCGGCAAGAGCAATGCTGTAGGTTCGAGCATCTGAGCGCCTCGATTCGCCAGCCAGCGCGTCACGCCGACGAGCAGCAGCAGAACTGCCCACACGATGAACGACGAGCGGATCGTGCGCCGCACCGCTTGATCGCCGATGGCAGCGTGAGCCCGATCGGCAAGGCGCGTGTACCACGTCGCAACATCGACATAGCCGCTGCCCTGGTAGACCACCGGCAGGCTCCAATCGATCCACGCGCTGGTCGCCTGCATGGCAATCCGGCCCACGGCGACAGCGCGCTCCAGGCTGCCGCCCTCGGCGAGAACTTCGTAGAGCCGCTGCACAAACACGCCGGCCGCTTCCTGGCCGACCGGGCCCTGCATGGCAATCACGGCGGGAATACCCTGTCGCACGAGCGAGAGCGCGATACTTTCGAGAGCCGAGCGCTCGGGACGATCATCGCTGTGCGCGTGATCCAGCAGCGGGATGCTGCCGGAGTAGCAGGCCTGTAGCACAACCAGCTGTAAGCTCGGCGCCAGTGTCAACGTCGGAGCAAGGTCAAACGCACTAACGCGATGCACCAGCCCATCCTGATGCGTGAACAGCAGATCATTGCGCAGGCCATAGCCGGTATCCTGCTGATCGCCATGACACAGCAGATGGAGAATCTGCGGCTGGGCCGTACGCAGCCGCTCATTCAGCTTCATCAAGGTTGCCGGACCTGCATACCAGCTGCGCGCCGCCGCTTCTTGCGAGAGCGCAGCCATGAGCGCTGTCCGCGTGCGCTCAATATCGATCGGCTGCCCGTTGATCGGAGCCGCGACGAAGGCTTGAACAGTCAGCGGCGTCTCGATCACCGGCGCTGTATTGTGGCCAATGCTCTGAACCTGGCGCACCAGCGCAATATCGTAGTTCAGCAGCAAAAACTCGCCGCCGACATCATCAGCCCCAGCCTCAGGTACCGGCAGTACCAGCAATTCCCAGGGTACAGCCAGCAGATGTCCGGCATCGGGCGCGACTTCGAGCAAGATCTTTAATGCGCGCCGCAGCTGCTTTGCCCGCCGCACCGATTCAGCCAGGCTCTGCTGAGCCGCAGCCGGCAGTAGCCCGGCGATTCGCTGCCCAAGCATGAGCAGGTTTTTCAGATCCAGCGGTGCCGTCGGCATGCTGAGCGCGGCCAGCTGATGGAAATGTTGAATCTCCGCCTCAACTTCCTGCCGGATCGACTGGACCTCAGCATTGGTGATCAGCTTGGATAGACGAGATGGACCACGGATCACCGACACGCCTGGCTGAAACAACGTGAACTGATAGGTATCAGGCTCTGCTCGTACTGAACGGATCTGGATTTGAATCGTATCGATCGGCTGCTGAAAGTCCGCCACCGGGCTGTTTGCAAAGGATGTCGTCGCGTCCGTCAATACAGCCTCTGCTCCGTTCCGCGCCTGCATCTGCTGGTGCGTCTGCTGCCCTTTGTTCAACATAGGTTTTCCTGTTCTGCTGAGTGGATAGCGAGAGACACATCGCTGCTCGATAGCGCGCAGAAAGAGAAGCTGTTCGACGATGGCGGCAATCAGCACAGCGGGCCGGCCTTTTAAAGGCATCTACAATTAATTTCCACCGTGATTTCAGGATGACTCGTGCTTGTTGGCTACCAGAGCCAATAGTGCTGCCGTGGTTTGATGAATACCTGTACCAATTGCTGCATCCGCCAGAATCTCGCAGACCGGCCCAGACAACGCTTGCCGTCGATGCAGTCCACAAGCTTGCCGAAGCTTGCGCCACACAGCGGCAGGAGCAGCCGGATCAGAGATAACGCAGCACCTCGCTGTAGCTCATGCGTCGATCGCCTGTTCCTGGATCGGCTGCACCCGTGTGCATACCGTGGACTGAGCAGCTACCCATCTGGCAGCCGTCATCATCCTGAAGCCGGGCCATGCTCAGCGCCCTGCGGCAACCGCTCTCTGCCCAGGCGCCGCCGCAGGCCAAGCTATATTGCTGCTCAGTCCAGATTCCTGCCGACTTTCCAGGCTCGTCCTGCTGCGGCCGATGACGCCACGGCGGCATACTGCCGATCTGCTCATCTAAAGCATGAGCGACCGGAGCACGACTACATGTCTCATGTAAGGATGACGAGTCTAGAGACTCCGCCGGTCAGGCAGTGTTAGAATGTTGATTAATCACTATCGAACTGGGATCGACAGACTGAGGATGCGCGTATCAAACACCGGCATGGCACACAAGCGCAGGCAAGATACGTCCAACTATCACACGTTTCGTTCTAGCGGATTCGTCGTTTCTACCAGTAAAGCAGGCTGGGCAGCACGGCGGATGTGACTTTCTAAATCACTTCTTTGGACTCGCCATCCTCGCCCGATCCTAAAAGCGCTGAGTCTGCCATCCTTACACCACCTGCAAACTGTGGTTTTACTCACGCGCAAATACCTGGCAACCTCATCAGCTGTCATCACTTCGGGGAGGGCTTTAGTGTCACTCATGAAATCCCTTCTCTCCTGAGTCAGTTGGTTGAGCCGATACAAGCAGAACAGTAGACAATTGATAGCCTAAGCTGCACAGCTGAGCTGACTCTTGAACCTGCTTGCCGATCTCTACTGTTCTTAGTAGCAATTAAGATACATTTCGCTTGCATGTTTTTGTCTCGCAAGAAAATTGCAATTTCGTAAGCGGTGTGAAGAGTATAATAATGACCATACGTACCTCAGAGGCGCGTGAGGCACAACAGCAACCACATCCCCCCAAATCTTGGAGCTTAACACGGTGCTGTTTACGAATCTATTCCAGCATTCGTTTGTTGTCCCCCAGCAACATATCTAGACACAATGAAAGGGTATCAGGCATGGTGCAGCCGCTCGATCGCCGGAACCGCTGTTTGGCAATGATCGCCTTGCTTAACGACGCGCATCGCTGGAACTTAAGTGAGGAAGAGCAGCAGCAGTACGCAACCGAAGTCGCACATTTTGTTCCTGAGGATTGTCAGGACCAGATGGCAGAGCAGATTATTACTAATTACCATGCCGACCACAAGGTGATTGAGCAGCTGCGCACGATCGATCATCCGCAACACGACGCCGGGTGGGCGGTGTGGATGAGCCGTGCAGCCGGAATCATCCGCCAGGCGGGCTTTGCCTGGTCGAACGATCCGGCGATCGATACGGAGGATCTGGCGCAGATCGCGCAGGTCGAGCTGATCCGCTCAATCAGCAGCTTCACCTATCACAGCCGGCTTTCGACCTGGACCTATCGCGTCGTCGTGCGCAGCATTCAGCGCTTCGTCCGCGATAGCAAAGCCGGCAAACGAGGCACGCGTCCAGACTCGCTGGATCACACAGCCGATCTTGATGTTCCGCTCAGCGAGACTGACCAGCCGGAAAGCCAGGCAGCCGCCAACGTGCTCGCCGCACGCACGCTGGCTATTCTTGCCGAGCACAACAATCGGCTGGCGCTGATCTTTAAGCTGTGGGCGATCCAGGATCAGCGGATCGAGGAGATTGCCGAGGTGGTGCGGCTGCATCCCTCGCGCGTACGCACCTTGTTGAAGCAGGCGCGCGATATTCTGCTGGCACATCCCGACATGCGGGACTGGCGCTCCGATGAGCGGCACCCCGATGAAAATGCGCAATAATTAGTGATTTTGCTACTTACTTAGAGTAGACGAGGCTTTAGAGCAAGCATGATCCTGAAGGGGACGGATGAGTAGAGATGATGTATCATACATTCAGTTTATTTATGAGGGCACTGAGCACTGTATGCAATCAGAATTATGTACACAGGTCCAAGCATGGATTCAGCAGAGCGGAGACTTAATCGATCCAGGACTGCCGCCCGATGAGCTGTGTGAGCATATTCCAGGCTGTACAGTTTGCCGAAGTAGATTGGCCGTTCTTCTAGCAGCTCTGCTCGACGTGCCGGGCCTATCGGCTGCCAGCTCTTGTGAGCAGTGCCAGCACGATCTCCCAGAGTATATCGATATAGAACACGCACAAGGCACCAAAGCTGCCGCCCACACCTATCCACATGTCTGGTGGCATTTGCTAACCTGTCCTGATTGCGCAGAAACCTATGCCTGGACGACAAAGCTGCTTGCGGCGGAGGAAGCCGGCGAGCTTGAGCCGGTGCCGCTGGAGTGGGCTACAAGAAGTATCGTATCGCGGGTGCTTGGGACGTTTTCAGTAAGCCGAACCACGCTCAGCCAGGTCTTTAGTTTGCGGCGCTCATTGGGCGTTGCCTGGGGCGATGATGATGAAGAGCTGGTGCTGATCGACGACGAGGTAGCCGGACATCAAATAACCCTCAGTGTGCAGCCACAGATAGACCACAGCTGGAGCGTCAACGTCACCTTAGCCCCTCCGCTAGCAGGCGAGGTCATCCTCACACTCGGCTCCAACACCTTCGCTGTACCGATCGAGTCGACAGGAAGCGTCTATATTCCCCATGTAGCTGGAGCGCTGATCCACGCGGACGATGGTCCAGATCTCACAGTTACGATCAAAGCTGCCTGGTAGCGGCTGATCCGCTGTATGGTTTCGGATTCGGTCGCCTGCTCGATCCGCCACGGGTGGTACCAGGTCCCGTGGACGTTTCGAGATGCCGAACCGTGAGCTAGCGTCCTAGCTCAGCCAGCGAACTAGCCACCCGTGCCGCTGCCACCGCCCGGCTCCATGTCCGGCGAGGGCTCGGGTGTAGGCGTTGGTGAGGGGTTCACCTCTTCAGCCACGTAGACAGTGATCTGGCCGTTGCTGACGCTCTTCAGCGCCGCGTCATTCGCGCGATGCCCGACATTGAAAATGCCGATACCGAACACGAACACCAGACCCAACGCCGCCAACACCTTCTTCTTGTGCCGTCCCATGACCTCAGCTCCTTTCGATGTCGTCGCCGCCCTGTGCAGCGACTTCACCAGAAGAGAGCAATGAGAATCGAAAACGTATCAGGATCGAGGTGGGAAGATCGGGATTGCTGGGTATCTGAAAGAAATGCAGAGAGGCAGCCGAAGTAGACGGGCTAGCAGCGATTGTCTGCCAGGCACAAAACAACAATCACAGGAACAACGCGCGTCTTGAGGCGCTGCCTGAGCCAGTGCATAGATGTCGTGAGCAATAAGCAACGCTCAGGAGCTGGTCTGCTCCTGAGCGTCTGGATTCAAGGATCAAGATCGCGGCGGGCTAGCTGTAGGCTTGCAACTCCCACAGTGAGTAGCCGTAGATCGTGCCGCGCTGCGTGCCATACACGCGCAGATAGCGTCCCCGTCCATTCACCGTGAGATCATCGGTGCCGCCGTCGCCGGTGGTTGTGCTGTAGATCGTGGTCCAGGTGCTGCCGTCGCCTGAGATCTCTACCCGGTAGCTGCGGGCATAGGCAACCTCCCAATTCAGCACGACGCGCCGCACATCCACAGTTGTTCCCAGGTCTACCCGAATCCACTGCGGATCGACGCCCTCGGCGCTGGCCCAGCGTGTGGTGGTGCTGCCGTCCACGGCCTTGCCTGGCTCCAGGCCGCTGGCTTCGATTGAAGAGGCAGTAGCGGGCTTGTTGAGCGCCAGATTCGTGCCGCCTGTTGGTGGCGCGGTCGTCGGGTCCCAATAATTGCCGGTCATCACCAACAGACAGACCAGCGTTACTGTATCTTCAAAGTAGCTCTCATGCCGGTTGTACACCGCGCCGTAGATGCTGTCGAGAAAGCCTTGCTTCGAAGCATCGGTCATCGCGCCGACGCCTATGGGAGCAGCAAAGAATGTCGTGAAGTACTGGCCGATCGGCGTGCCGTTGAGCTGATAGCCGGCCTTGATGTTCGTGGCGGTGCTGCCGGTATTGCTAGCCAGCCAGCTGATCATTTTTTGCACCTGCGCGCGCGATGTCGCGTTGTTGTTCAGCAGCGCATCCAGCCCGATGCGCCACGGATCGCGGCCGGCGTTATAGTAGTACGCTCCGTCGTTGGGGCCTTCCAAGAAGCCGGCGCCGGCGGGACGGCAGCTGATGCTGGTCGAGCAGAGCATAAAGTCGGGCAGCAGGCCGGTGGTCGCGCTGTAGTTGCTTTGAATACCGCTGATCGCGGTCTGCGAGCGCGACACAACATCGTTCCAGACGGTGTTTCCGGTGGCGCGGCCATAGGAGCGGAAGTGCGAGGGCATGAAGTCGGATGAGCGCGGCGTGTACTGGTTGTGCGTCGTGCCGCTGGGGCTGACCCAATCGCCAAGCATCGGCAGGCGGCTGCTGGGTCCGATTGTCGCCGCCAGGATGCCGTCGATCACGGTTCTGGCCTCGACCGCGTAGTTCACGCTGCCGGTGCTGCCCCACTGCGCATCGGCCAGCAGCAGGCCGTAGGCAATGTCGGCGTCGCCGTCGAACGCGCTGCTGTTGCCGTCGACGATCTGGCCGTTGTCGATCTTCCAGCTCATCAGGCGCCGATCGCCGCCGCTGGGATAGTTGCGCGAAAAATACCACAGGCCGTCGAAGAGCGCCTGAGCGTTGGCATCATGGCCGGCCATCAGCGCCACAATCATCATGCCGTAGCCCTGGCCCTCGGAGACAGTGGCCGACGAGCCGATGCCGAACGCGACGCGGTACATCGCTCTGCCGGCCGGATTCGTCCCTGCGGCGACCAGGAATTTCTGCTTCCAATCGTCGTAGAAGGCGCGCACATGCTGGTCGAGCTGCGCCTGCGTAAAGCGCGACGGGCGGATCGATCCCGGTGCGTAGGTTACATGCTGCGGGAACGGACGGCGGGGGGCGGTCGCCGCCTGACTTGTGCGCGGCAGCGCGATAGCGACGTTCGCGAGAACCAGGCCGATCAGCAACAACGAGAGGACTCGCTTCATGGTGTTCCTCCGATGCAAAGCTAAGCGCCAGCTCACTCAAGGGGGCGGCCTATGCATCGGCAGGAAGATTGGCCTACACCCTGTAGGCGCAGCCGCATGAAAGGCGACTTGTGGGTTCAAGCCAGCTTTTGAATACGCTTTCAGTATAAAACAGGTTAAAATTATCGTCAAAAGCGAGAGCGCTCCACCGCTAGCATTCGATCAATTGGGCCGCTAACCTTTGCACCTTAAGCTGGTATAGTATTCAAACGTAGGTAGCTTCCTTGCGCGCTGTTAGAATCCCGAGCAGCACCTCATATAGGCTGGGAAAAGAGATACTTGCATGAGCGACACCTCCCGCGTTCCAGATGCCGTGAGTTCCTCACTTGTGGATATTGCTCACTGGCGAGCGGAGCATCAGACCGACCGCCTGGCGTATACCTTTTTGGTGGACGGCGAAACGACAGAATCGACGCTGACTTATGGTGAGTTGGACCGCAAGGCACGGCAGATCGCTGCGATTCTCCAGCAGCACCAGCTGGTCGGCGAGCGCGCGCTCTTGCTGTATCCGCCGGGACTCGACTATATCACCGCGTTTTTCGGCTGCCTGTATGCCGGCGTCGTCGCAGTGCCGGCCTATCCGCCTAACCCGGCGCGGCTCAGCCGAAGCCTGACGCGGCTGCGCGCACTCGTCGACGATGCCGCGCCGGCGGTAGTGCTGACAACGGCCACGCATCTTCCGATCGACGAGGTGCTGCGCGCGCAGGTGCCGGATTTTCCGCGCATGACCTGGCTCGCCACCGAGAGCGATGCGACGGATCGCGCCGACGAGTGGCGTGATCCCGGTGCCACTCGCGACACGCTGGCCTTTCTCCAGTACACCTCGGGCTCGACCGCATTGCCCAAAGGCGTGATGCTCAGCCACGGCAATCTGCTGCATAACTCCACGCTGATCCACCACGCATTCGGCCATACACCCGAGAGTCGCGGCGTGATCTGGCTGCCGCCCTACCACGACATGGGCCTGATCGGCGGCGTGATTCAGCCGCTCTACGCCGGTTTTCCGGTCACGCTCATGTCGCCGGTTGATTTTCTTCAGCGGCCATTCCGCTGGCTGCAAGCGATCTCACGCTATCGCGGCACCACCAGCGGCGGCCCGAACTTCGCCTATGAGCTGTGTGTCAACAAAGTCACGACCGAGCAGATCGCGACCCTGGATCTGAGCAGCTGGGATCTTGCCTTCAACGGCGCCGAGCCGATCCGCCAGGAAACGCTGGAGCGCTTCGCGGCGACGTTCGCGCCCTGCGGCTTCCGCGCTGAGGCGTTCTATCCCTGCTACGGCCTGGCCGAGGCCACGCTGATCGTTACGGGCGGAGCGAAGAACGCCCAGCCGCACGTTATGTCATTCGATCGCGGGGAGCTGGGAGCTGGCCACGTGATCGAGACGACTCCGGAGCACGAGAGTAGCCAGGTGTTCGTGGGCAGCGGGCAGGCGCTGCTTGAGCAGCAGATCGCGATCGTCGATCCTCAAACCATGACGCACTGCCGGCCGGATCAGGTCGGCGAGATCTGGGTGCACGGGCCGAGCGTCGCGCAGGGCTACTGGAATCGGCCCGAGACCACCGAGCAGACGTTCAGAGCGCGCATCGCCGACACGGGTGAGGGGCCGTTTCTGCGCACGGGCGATCTCGGCTTCATGCAGAGCGGCGAGCTGTTTGTCACCGGGCGACTCAAAGATCTGATCATCGTTCGCGGGCGCAACTATTATCCGCAAGACATCGAGCTGACCGTCGAGCGCAGCCATCCGGCGCTGCGGCCCGGAGCCGGCGCTGCGTTCGGCGTCGAGGTTGGCGGCGAAGAGCAGATCGTCGTCGTGCACGAGATCGACCGGCAGCACCGCCGCGTCGAGATCGAGTCGGTGGTCAGCGCGATCCGGCAGGCAGTCGCGGAGCAGCACGAGCTGCGCGTGTACAGCATCGCGCTGATCAAGCACGGCAGCATTCCCAAAACGTCGAGCGGCAAGATTCAGCGCCACGCCTGTCGCAACCTGTTTCTGTCCGGCGATCTTCAGTTGATCGGCAGCAGCACGCTGGAGGCAGCCAGCCTGGAGCAAAACGACGAAGCGCTGAGCGGCGAGGAGCTTCTGGCGATCGCGGCCGACGAGCGACTGGCCCGCATCGAGGCGTATCTTCAGGCGCAGGTGGCGCAGGTGCTCAGAAGCGCCGAGCGTCCCAGCCTGGACGCAGCGATCGGCGGGCTGGGACTGGATTCGCTGATGGCCGTCGATCTGCAATACCGGCTCGAAAGCTCGCTGGGCGTGCTGGTGCCCATGGCGCAGTTCTTCGAGGATACAACCTTGAGCCAGCTTGCCGCACAGATCCTCGGCGACTTCACCGACGCCACCGATTCGCTTGCCACGCTCCAGGAGTCAGCACAACCTGGCGACGAGTACGCGCTCTCGCCCGGCCAGCAAGCGATCTGGTTTCTGCATCAGCTCGCGCCGGAGAGCGCCGCCTACAATATCGCCAGCGCCGCGCGGGTGCAGGGCGATCTGGATGTAGAAGCGCTGCGACGAGCCTTTCAAGCCGTCGTGGATCGGCACCCGGCGCTGCGCACAACCTTTGGTCTGCGCGACGGCAACCCCGTGCAATCGGTCCAGCCCTCGATCACAGCCGACGTTGCGCTAGAGGATGCCTCAAGCTGGGACGCGGCGGCGCTCGACGAGCGGTTGACGGCTGAGGCACACCGGCCCTTCAACCTTGAGCAAGGCCCACTGCTGCGAGTGCGCATCTTCAAGCGCTCGGAGCGCGAGCACGTTCTGCTGCTGGTGGTGCATCACATCGTGAGCGATCTCTGGTCGCTGGCGACGATCGTGCATGAGATCGGGCAGATCTACCCGGCGGAGCTGGATGGTCGCGCGCTGGATCTTCACCCAGAGGGTACCCGGCTGTCGCTGCGCTACGCCGATTATGTCGCGTGGCAGCGCGATCTGCTGGCCGGCTCCGAGGGCGAGCGGCTCTGGTCCTACTGGCAGCAGCTACGCGAGGTCCCCACCGCGCTGGATCTGCCGGCCGACCATCCACGCCCGCCGGTCCAGACCTTCACCGGCGCCGCGCACACTTTCCAGCTTGGACAGGAGCTAACCCGTGAGATCAAGGCGCTGACACAGGCCACGGAGACTACGCCGTTTATGGCGCTGCTGGCGGCGTTTCAGGTGCTGTTGTATCGCTACTCGGGGCAGGAATCGTTTCTGGTTGGCTCGCCGACGAGCGGCAGAAGCCGCGCCAGGCTGGCGGAGAGCGTCGGCTACTTCGTGAACCCGGTCGCGCTGCGCGCCGATCTTGCGGGCCAGCCGACCTTTAGCGAGCTGCTCGGCCGCGTGCGTCGCACTGTGCAGGGAGCGCTGAGCCACCAGGATTATCCGTTTCCGCTGCTGGTGGAGCGCTTGCAGCCGGAGCGCGATCCCAGCCGCTCGCCGCTCTTTCAGACGATGTTTGTGCTCCAGCAGGGCCACATCGCCGGGCAGGAGCAGCTGGCGGGCTTCGCGCTGGGCGACAGCGGCGCGCAGCTACAGATCGACGGGCTTACTCTCGAAGCGCTGGAGCTTGAGCAGCAAGTCGCGCAGTTCGACATCACGCTGATGATGGCGGAGCTGGACAATGGCCTGGTCGGATCGCTCCAGTACAACACCGATCTTTTCGAGCCCGCGACGATCACGCGCCTGGCGGGACAGTTCCAGCAGTTGCTGGCGGCGATCGTGGCCGATCCGCACCAGCGCGTGACGGCGCTGCCGCTCTTGACGGTTGAGGAGCGCCGGCAACTGCTGGACTGGAATCAGACCACACTCACCGTGGCCGACGTGGTCAGCATTCCGCAGGCGTTCGCGGCCCAGGCGGCACGCACCCCCGAGGCGACCGCCCTGATCGTCGGGACGCAGCGGCTGACCTATCAGGAGCTACACCAGCGCGCCAATCAGCTGGCGCATGCGCTGCGAGAGCGCGGGATCGGGCCGGAGGTGCGCGTGGGCGTGTGTCTCCATCGCTCGGCCGATCTCGTCGTCGCACTGCTGGCGGTGCTCACGGCCGGCGGCGCCTACGTCCCGCTCGATCCGGCCTATCCCCAGGAGCGGCTCCAGTTCATGCTCCACGATGCCCAGGCGCCGCTGCTCCTCACGCAATCCGCGCTGCGGGAGCGCGTCCCCGCCGACGATGCGGCCGTGCTGTGCCTCGATACCGATTGGCCATCCATCGCGTCCCAGCCGACGCACACGCCGCCGTGCACCAGCCACGCCCTCAATCTGGCCTACGTGATCTACACGTCGGGCTCCACCGGCCGACCCAAAGGCGTGGCGATCACGCACCACAGCGCGGCCGTGCTGCGGGCCTGGGCACAGCAGGCGTACACGCCGGCGCAGCTGGCGGGCGTGCTGGCCGCGACCTC
>DASWTQ010000012.1:0-8522 GCA_036402055.1 Herpetosiphonaceae bacterium | reverse complement strand
CGCCGTCTCCGAGCCGCTGCTGCCGCTGGCCGACATGCCGATCGTTAAACTGGGCGGCAGCTCGATCGCGCCGAGAGCAAAAGGCGTGCGCTGGGCCGATCCGCGCAAAAACGTCAAGGATCTGCGCGCGCTGCTGGGCGGAGCTGCCGTGATCGGCGGTACTCCCGGCGGCCTGAGCGCGCTGCTGGATACGACGCAGCGCAAGGCGCGCTGGAGCGGCCTGTTCGATCTGCTGCTGATCGACGAGTCCTCGCAGATGAGCCTGCCCGAGGGCTTGCTTGCCGCCAGCACGCTGCATGAGCGTGGCCAGCTGATCGTCGTGGGCGATCATCGCCAGATGCCGCCGATCATCACCCACACCTGGGCGGCGGCGGTCGGCTCGTTGGCCGCGTGGCAGCCTGAGCGATCGCTCTTCAAGTGGCTGCTCGACGCTCACGCGCCGGTGGTGGCGCTCGACGAAAGCTTCCGGCTGCATCGCGATCACGCGGCATTTCTTCAGCGCGCGATCTACCACGCCGACGGCATCGTTTTTCACTCGCGCCGCACGGAGCTGCTGCCGCCCCACGACTTCGCCGATCCGTTTATCGCCGCCGCGCTGCGCTGGGACGTGCCGCTGGTGGTGATCGAGCACAGCGAGCGATCGTCGCGCCAGGCCAACGCGCTGGAGGCCGGGCTGGTTGCGGATCTGGTGCGCGCCTGCCTGAAGCTTGGTCTCGACGGCCGCGACGGCATCGGCGTGGTGGTGCCGCACCGGGCGCAAAAAGCCGCGCTGCGGGCGCTGCTGCCCGAGCTAGCCGGCGCCGACTCGATCGATACGGTTGAGCGCTTCCAGGGCGGCGAGCGCGATGTGATCATCGTCGCGTGTACGGCGTCCGATCCCGATTATGTCAGCGCCGAGGCTGAGTTCTTGCTGGACCCGCAGCGACTCAATGTTGCGTTGTCGCGGGCGCGCAAAAAGCTGATCGTCGTCGCGGCGGCAACCGTGTTTGGCACGCTGCCCGGCAGCCTGCCGATCTTTGAGCGGGCCGCGCTCTGGAAGCGCCTGCACAGCCACGCCGCACCGCATCCGCTCTGGCACGGCACCCGCTACGAGCATACGATCCACGTGCTGGGGCCGGCGACGGCGCAGGATGTGTAGGCCAGGATTCACGTAGACAACGTGGACAAGATTGTTGATGAAAGGATGAGTCACTAACCATGAGCAACACACTTCAGAATCAACCACTGCGGGTCGGAGTTGTCGGCCTGGGCTATGCCGGCGAGACGCATACCAAATCGTATCTGGAAATACCGAATGTCGAGGTTGTCGCCCTGGCGGGTCTGGAGGCGGAGAGGCTGGCGCAGCTCGGCGCGACCTTCAATATTCCGCATCTCTACCCCGATTATCAGTCGCTGGTTGCTCGCGACGACCTCGATATTGTCAGCGTGTGCGTGCCCAACTATCTGCATGCGCCGATCACGATCGCGGCGCTGGAGAGCGGCAAACATGTGCTGTGCGAAAAGCCGCTGGCACGCTCCGGTGCCGAGGCCGAGGCGATGGTGCAGGCCGCGCTCAAGGCCAACCGTGTGCTGGAAGTAGCCTTCAACCATCGTGAGCGCGGCGATGTGCAGGTGCTCAAGCGCTACATCGACAACGGGAAGCTGGGCCGGATCTACCATGCCAAGGCCAGCTGGATGCGCCGGCGCGGCATTCCGGGGATCGGCAGCTGGTTTACCAGTAAAGAAATGGCCGGCGGCGGGCCGCTGATCGATCTGGGCGTGCATGTGCTGGATCTCGCGCTGTTCCTGCTGGGAGAGCCGGACGTGGTCAGCGTCAGCGCCGCAACCTACGCCGAGCTTGGCCCGCAGGGTCGCGGCGGCTCGGCCGGCAGCAACAAGATGGGCGTCGGCAGCGCCTATGAGGTCGAAGACCTGGCGACGGCGTTTGTGCGGCTGGCGCAGGGCACGACGCTGCTGCTCGAAGCTAGCTGGGCCACGCATGGCAGCGCCGGCGACGACTTCGGCGTCACGCTCTACGGCACGGAAGGCGGCGCCGAGATTCGCGTCAAGAATTACAACTGGGAGGATACGCTGCGCATCTACACGGATGTCGCGGACGCTCCCGCCGAGGTCCATCCGCGCGTGACCAAGGGCGAAGGCCATCTGGCGGTGGTGCGCCAGTTCATCGACACGATCAGGAGCGGCGATTGGTCGTCGCACACCGGCGGAGAAGGCTTGACGCGCACGCGGATCATCGATGCGTGCTATACCTCTGCGCTTCAGGGCCGCGAAGTTGTGCTCACAACTACGAGCAGTGGAGATGTTCAGCCGGCGCAGAGCTAAAATCCGGCGCCATACAGGCACAAAGTCGCCTCGTCCCGTTTGTGTGGGACGAGGCGCGTTTTACAGTAAGGATCAGAAATCGCCTCGTAGAGGCGTATCGTGATACGCCCAGGGCGTGATAAATCACGCTCCTACAGACCAACCAATACGTTCGTTATTGTAAGCTGTTTATAGTGCCGTGTTCGTGTCGTTCAGTTCGTCGGGATGGCGCGCTGCCAGGCGCTCGGCGTGCTCGGCGCGTCCCGTCGCGCGCAAACGATCCAGGTAAGCCGGCAGTTCACCGCGTGTATGATGCGGCCCGCCATCGCGCAGCACGGTCATCAAAGGATCGCTGTCGTGCGCGCTGCTGGTCATCATCTCGTGATGCCACTCGGCAAGCATCGCCATGGCGCGATCCACCAGATCGGGACGCTCTGCCGCCAGGTTGTGCTGCTCGTGCGGATCATCCGCCAGATCAAACAGCATGACCGGATCAAGCTGCTTGTGCCCGTCGTGGTAGGTTCGCAGGCACAGATAGCGATCGAAGCGCACGCCGCGCTGGCACGACCACGCGCCGTGGCTGGTTACTAGATACGGCCGTCCTTCTTCAGTGCCTGAGCAGAATGCGTCGGTGAAGGCGCGACCATCCCAGCGCGGCGGCACGACTCCGCCAGCCAGTTCGATCACGGTTGCTGCCCAGTCGTAATGGTAGTGCAGCCCACGATCCACACGCTGCGCCGTTACGCCCGGCCCACCGACGATCAGCGGCACACGCGCGGTGATCGCATCGGCGGTGTGGTGATCGCCCCAGACGTTCAGCTCACCATGATTTTCACCGTGGTCGGCGCTAACCATCACCAGCGTCTCGTCAAGCACGCCTGCGTCGGCCAATGCGTTCAAAAGCTGGCCGATATGCATGTCGGCGTAGCGAATGCCCATATCATAGCCGTCGATCCATTGCCGCACCGCCCCCATCGAGTCGAGCTGCGCCGGAGTCAGCGGGTAGTCGCGGTAAAACGTTTCGTAGCCATAGCCGTGCAGATCCTGTGCGCTGTGTGGCCCGAAACCACGCCAGAGCCGCAAGCGGACATCTTCGGTCAACCACGCCGGCAGATCATCGTCCGCAAACGGATTACGAAACGACGGCGGCGTGCGATACGGCGTGTGCGGGTCCCAATAGTTAACGTGCAAGAACCAGCTGTCGCGCCGGGCGTTGCGGCGAACCCAATCGAGCGCGATCGTGTTGACCTCGTCGGCTCGCTCCAGGCCGCCTTTGCCGGGATTGTAGATCTCGTTATAGCCGGCATACCAGTGCCAGGCGCTGTGCCGCTCACCAAACGAGCTGACGGTCGCCGTGTGCAAGCCGGCGTCACGCAGCGCGCTCATCCAACTGCCGGTTCCAAATTGGTCACGAAAGCCACGCGCCGCGCCCTCGATGACCGGCTGGGCCGCGCGACCGCCATGGCTAACCACGCCGGTATGAAACCCTGAGCGTCCGCTCCACATCGCCGTGCGTGACGGGAGGCAGGGACCGTCTGTGATGTAGTAGTTGTCGAAGCGAACCGCCCGCCGCGCCAGCGCATCGATATTCGGGCTGGTGTCGCGATGATACCCGTAGCAGCCAAGATGGTCGGGTCGCAAGCTGTCGATGTCGATGTAGAGCAGCCGCATAGCCGTACGCTCCTCGTAGCAGTTGTCAGTCGTGCTCGCGCTGTCCGGTCACGATCGACGGCGCGCATTCCGGGCTGGCGCTAGGCGGCAACGACGTTTGTGCTAGTGCTACACTGTGGATCGCCGCTTGCTGCGCATATTCCGCGCCTGGTACGTGGCGCAATGTCCCTGTATGCTCGTTGGTGGATGTGCTGGATGACCCGACTCATTGTGTTCAACAAACCCTATCTGGTCCTGTGTCAATTCACAGACTCAGAGGGACGGCCCACCCTCGCCGACTACGTTTCCGTGCCCGCAGTCTATCCTGCTGGTCGTCTCGACCATGACAGCGAGGGAGTCGTGCTATTGACCGATAACGGCCTGCTGCAACAACGTATCAGTGACCCCCAGCACAAATTACCGAAAACCTACTGGGTACAGGTCGAAGGCGACCCATCGCCCAGCGCGCTCAATCACATTGAGCAGGGCATCGATCTGAAAGATGGACGCACTCGTCCAGCAACTGTTATGCTGATCGACCCGCCCGATGTGTGGCCACGCACCCCACCGATTCGCGAACGTCGTCACATTCCCACGGCATGGTTGTGCCTTACCATCACCGAAGGCCGCAATCGTCAAGTGCGCCGGATGACGGCAGCCGTCGGTCATCCGACCTTACGTTTAATTCGCGCCGCAGTGGGGCCGTGGTCCCTCGGCACGTTACAACCGGGCGAGTGGCGTGATGTGCCGCCACCGCGCGCGTGAGCAGCCGCCACCGCCGCACGCTCCTTGCAGCAGTTGTCCGTCGTGCTCGCGCTGTTTGATCACGATCGACGGCGCACGTTTCAGGGCTGGCGCTAGGCGGTGACCAGATTGGTGCTGCTGGTATTCGCAAAATGTTTGACGATCTGCTTGGTAAACTTGCCGATGTCGCGCGAGGTCCGGCTGGTCAGCAGATTGCCGTCGAGCACATAGGTATCGTCGGCCCAGGCCGCGCCGGCGTTCACCACATCATCTTTGATGCCGGGCCAGGCAGTCAGCGTACGCCCACCGACGACGCCCGCCGAGGCCAGCACCAGCGCACCGTGACCAACCGCCGCGATCGGCTTGCCCGTGCGATCGAAGGAGCGCACAAACTCCAGCACACGCACATTCTGGCGCAGCCGCTCGGCGCTGATCGGGCCGCCGGGGATGAACAGCGCGCCGAATGAGGCCGGGTGAATCTCTTCGAGCGTGCCGTCGACCGGGATTTTGTCGCCGCGCTTCAGGCCGTACATCGCCTGGATCTTGCCAGGCTGGAGCGATAGAATGAACAATTCAGCGCTTGCGCCGCGCAGCTTCTTTACCACGGCGTCCAGCTGCGACTGCTCGACGCCATCCGTGGCCAGAATCGCCACGCGCGTATTCTTCAGCCGGTCTTTTTTCTTGCCGAACCCGAACATACAGCCTCCTAGCGACTGATATAGGTTGCTCAACGCGTCTTTCTCAAGGATACACTATTCCGGCTGCAAGGCGTATGCCAGAACAGCGGCAACATGGCGCGGCACAGTGTATAATCAGCGGTATTCGAACCGATCGGCACCAGCACAGAGATCTATGATCGCATCACTTCGCGGCAACCTGCTTGCAACCGGCACCGACTACGCCATTATCGATACAGGTGGCGTGGGCTTTCAGTTCTTCGCGCCGCGTCCGGTCCTCGAAGGGCTGGGCCAGATCGGCAATACGGTGCAGGTTTACACCTATCTACACGTCCGCGAAGACGCGCTGGTGCTCTACGGCTTTGCCTCGCTGGAGCAGCGCACGTTTTTCGAGACTTTGATCGGCGTGACCGGCGTGGGGCCGCGCATGGCGCTGGGACTGCTCTCGGCCGCGCCGATGGAGCAGATTCAGCTCGCGATCGCCAGCGAAAACATCGCGATTCTGTCGCAGGTGCCGGGCATCGGCAAAAAGACTGCCGCACGGCTGGTGCTGGAGCTTAAGGGCAAGCTCGATCTCACCAAGCTGCCGACAACCGTTGCCGCCGCCGCGACGCCCGCCGCCACAGCGATCAATGCCGAGCTGCAAGAGGTGCTGACCAGCCTGGGCTACAGCGCGCTCGAAGCGCAGTCGGCCGTCTCGTCGCTGCCCGCAGATGCGCCGCCGGATCTCGAAGAGCGGCTGCGGCTGGCGCTGCGCTATTTTGGTGGAGTGTAGGCCATGACGGCGATTCTCTGGCTGCTGGGCGTGCTGGCGGGTCTGTGGCTGCTGGGCGTGCTGCTGTCACGGCATATCCAGGGGCTGATCCTGCTGCTGACCGGGCGTGCAAACATCGCGACGATGGTCTATGATCTGCTGGTGCTGCCCGGCGTGGTGCTGCACGAGCTGAGTCACGCGGCTGTGGCGCTGCTGCTGGGCCTGCGCGTGCTTCAGATCAATCTGTTTCAGTTTCGCAGCAGCACCGATCCGCGTCAGGGCGAGGTCATCGTCACCAAGGCCGATCCGCTGCGCATGAGCATTGTGGGCGCGGCGCCGCTGCTCTGCGGTGTGGCGGTGCTGGTGCTACTGCTGCGCTGGCTCGATCCGCCGAGTATCTCGCTCAATCTGGCCGTCTTTAGCCAGCTCTGGCAGCAGCTGCGCGAGCCCACAACCGCGATCGCCACCTATTTTTTGTTTGCGATCGCCAACACGATGTTTCCCAGCGAGGCGGATCGACGGGCCTGGTGGGTAGTTGGCGCGGTTTTGCTGGCGCTGGGTCTGGTTCTGCTGGCGCTCGGTATTCGCCCGACGATCCCGCCGCTGTGGGTGGAGCGCGTTGCCGCCCAATCCGATCAGCTGGTCGCCGCCCTGCTGCCGGTGGCGGTGATCGATGTCGTCGTGCTGGTGATCGTCCTGATGCTTGAAACACTGGTCAGCCGGATTCGTGGCCGGCGCGTGGTTTATCGCACGATCAAGCCGTAGCGATTCTTCGCAGTTTCAAGCCCAAACTCGACGCGACAAGAGCGCTATGTGTACGTAGGACCGGCAGTACTAGAGTAACGTACCATCGCGTGTGGTATAAAGCCCCGTACACTATTCCCACCATTTCATCTCAAGACCTGATCACTACCGGCGCGCAGGATGAAGGAGCTATATCATGAGCAATCGCACAACTGATAAGCGGACTCGCGTGACTCTCGAACCGGCGGATGACTCACCCTCGACTGGCATTGTGCCGGTCACGAGCCGACGCACGATTCCGGTCGGCGACTCAAAAACGATCGTTGTGCAGCCACGCATCCCGACGCCCTACAAAGCAATGATCTGGTTTTCGTTTGGCCTGAACGCGCTGCTGCTGCTGCTGCTGGTCATCGGTGGGCTGTACGGGCTGAATCTGTATCGCCAGGCGCAGGAGCAGCTTCAGGCGAATGTCGACCTGAACACGCCGGCCGGTCAGCGCATCCAGGAGCTTCAAAGCAATCCTGTCGAGGCGCTGGGAACCGCCCGCTATAGCCTGGGCGAGCTGATGACCTCGATCGAGGGCCTGCAAAGCGCGCATATCCGCACGGCCATTCCGATCGATCAGCAGCTGCCGATCAGCCTTGAGGTGCCGGTCAACCAGGAAACCTCGGTGCGCACGACATCGCCGGTGCCGCTGGTGGTGCCCGCGACGTTCACGTTGCCCGGCGGCGGCGGTCAGATCAACGGCAGCGTCGCGCTGGCCCTGCCCGCCGGACTCCAGCTGCCGATCAACCTGAACATGACGATCCCGATCTCTTCGACGATCCCGGTCAAGTTCGACGTGCCGGTCGACATTCCGATGCAGGATACCGAGCTAGCCGACGACTTCGGCCGCCTGCATGATCTGGTCGAGCCCGCCGCCGAACTGGTCAAAGCGCGCTAGCCCTATGCGAACGCTACTGCTCTGGGACATCGACGGAACGCTGATGCGCGGCAACGGCACGGTGATTCACCGCTTCGGCCAGGCGCTGCGCGAGATCTACGAGCTGCCGACCGAGATTCGCTGGACCGATCACGGCGGCAAGACCGATGGTCAGATCGTGCTGGAAACTCTGGCGCTCCACGAGATCGACGAGGCGATGGCGCTTGAACATCTGCCGCGCTTCAAGGCGCGCTACCACGAGCTGATGGACGAGGTCGCGCATGAGCTGCATCAAAGCCTGCGGCTGCTGCCGGGTGTGGTTCCGGTGCTGGAGCAACTGCAAGCGCGCAGCACGATCCAGACGCTGCTGACCGGCAACATGGAGCCTGTGGCCGAGATCAAGCTCCGCGCGCTCGATCTCGACGGCTACTTCGACATCCCGATCGGCGCGTATGGCTCCGACCATCACGATCGAACCAGGCTGGTGCCGATCGCCCGTCGCAAAGCCGCCGCGCGCTACCACGAGCCGATCGATCAGGTCGTCGTGATCGGCGATACGCCGCGCGACATCGCCTGTGGCCGCGCCGGTGACGCCCGCGTGGTGGCAGTCGCGACCGGAACATTCAGCGTCGATCAGCTGCGCGAACATCAGCCGGATGCGCTGCTCCCGGACTTGAGCGATACCGAGGCGGCGATTGCGGCGATTCTGGGGGAGTAAGAACCAAGAACC
>DASWTQ010000011.1:0-4818 GCA_036402055.1 Herpetosiphonaceae bacterium | reverse complement strand
GGCGGATCGTCCTGATTGGTGACGAACGCCTCGTAGAGCGCCGCCAGCTCGCGCACAAACACGCCGTGCGACCAGCCATCCGAGACGATGTGATGCATGTTCAACAGCAGCATATACTCGGCTTCGTCGAGCTGAAGCAGCATCGCGCGCACCAGCGGGCCGTGCGACAGATCGAAAGGCCGGTGCGACTCTTCGATCGCCATCTGGAGCGCTGCGGAGTCGCGCTCTTCGGCGGGATAGTCGCGTAGATCAATCGTTTTGACGAAGACCGAGCCGCGCTCGGCGATCACCGGCACGGGCACGCCCTCGACGGAGGCAAAGGTTGTGCGCAGCGTCTCGTGCCGCACCACGATCGCGTCGAGGGAGCGGCGCAAGGCCGGAAGGCTGAGATCGCCGCTGAGCCGGTAGATCTCGGGCAGATTGTAGAGCGGGCTGTCGGGCTCGTACTGATCCAGAAACCAGAGCCGCCGCTGGGCGAAGGAGAGCGCGATCGGCTGATCGGCGGCGCGCGGCGGAATCGCCTGAGCTTTGGAAGCGCCCGCCAGCGCGCCGCGCTTGAGCTGCTCAAGCAGCGCCTGACGAGCAGGCGAAAGCTCGGGCCGGCGGGTCGAAAGGCCATCTGAGGTCATAGAAACGTTCCTCACAATGAATGAGCTGATTGGTCGTGGACACTCGCCGCGAGCTGCTCCACTTCGTCTTCGGACAGCGATGCAAGTTTTTCGATCAGCAGGTCTTCGATCACATCGTGCAGCCCGGCGATCGTCGGCGACTCGAACAGGCGGCGCAACGGCAGCTCGACCTGGAAGGTGTGCAGAATGCGCGTGGCGAGCTGAGTCGCCAGCAGCGAGTGACCGCCCAGCTCAAAGAAGTTGTCGCGCACGCCGACGCGATGGAGGCCCAGCAGTTCGCTCCAGATCTGCGCCAGCACCTCGTCCAGCTCATCGCGCGGCGCAACAAAGGCGGCCTCGGCTGCGGCGCTGCGCCACTCGGGGGCGGGCAGGGCTTTGCGATCGACTTTGCCGTGCGAGTTCAGCGGTAGCGCGTCGAGGACCATAAACGTCGCCGGCAGCATATAGTCGGGGAGCCGTTGCGCAAGAAACTCGCGCAACGGAGAACCTAGAACCAAGAACCTAGAATCATCCAACTCCACGTCTAGGTTCTGGGGGTCAGGTTCCTGGTTCCCTCCATCCCTTTGTTCGTTTGTTTCTTTGTTCTTTTGTTCTCCGTTAGGTTCTTGGTTCTGGGTTCTAGGTTCTATATACGCTACCAGCCGAGTGTCGTCGCCGGTGATGTGCGGCACGACGACGGCCTGACGTACGGCGGGATGCTGATTCAGCAGCGCTTCGATCTCCCCTAGCTCGATGCGGAAGCCGCGCACCTTGACCTGCTGATCGATGCGGCCGAGAAACTCCAGGCTGAAGTCGGCGCGAAAGCGCACCAGGTCGCCGGAGCGATACCAGCGCTGCCCGTCGATCGTCACGAACTGTGTGGCGCTGAGCTGGGCCTGCTGCCAGTAGCCGCGCGTCACGCCCGCGCCGCCGATGTACAGCTCGCCCGCCACGCCGATCGGGACGCGCTGACGATTTCGATCATAGACGCGCACCTGCACGTTAGGCATGGGCGAGCCGATCAGATTGCCTGCGATAGCTTCGTCGCGTGTGGCAGCGTGGTGCGCGCAGATGATCGTCGCCTCGGTCGGGCCGTAGAGGATCTGGACCTGAGCGCCGGGAAAGACGGCCTGTAGATCCGCCACCAGCGCGGGCGGCACAGCCTCGCCGCCGACAAAGATCGTGCGCAGTCGATCGTAAGCCTGTGGCGATGCATCCTGCTGCACGGTCTGCACAATCTGGCGCATCAGGCTGGGCACGGCATGGATCAGCGTGACATCGCGCAGCTGAGCGGCAAGCTGCGGCAGATTCAGCACGTCGTCGTGGGTCAAGATCAGCGTGGTGCCGCCGGCCAGCAGCGGGCTGAACAGCTCAAAGATCGCGATGTCGAAGGTCGCCGCCGCCAGCCAGGGCATCACGTCGCCGGATCGGAAGCCAAACGTTTGCTGTGCGGCGCGCAACGTGTTGACCAGATTGCGATGCTCGACCTGCACACCCTTGGGCTGTCCGGTCGTGCCGGAGGTGTAGATCATGTAGGCCAGGCTATCGGGCGCTGCGCCGTTCACAGGCGGCTCGGCGCTCAATTCCGCGATCTGGGCCGCGTCGGCGTCGAGACACACAAGCTGAAGCGAGTCGGCAGCCGATGCGGGCAGCCTGGCTACCAGCTCCGCCTGTGTGACCAGCAGCGCGATCCGGGCGTCGGCGAGGATGAAGCCCAGGCGCTCGGCGGGATGCGCCGGATCGAGCGGCACATACGCCCCGCCGGCCTTCAAAATCCCCAGCAGCCCGATCACCAGCTCCGGCGAACGCTCGACACACAATCCCACGCGCGATTCCGGCCCCACGCCCAGCGACTGAAGCTGCCGGGCCAGCTGGTTGGAACGCTCATCCAGCTCACGATACGAGACCCGTCGATCGCGGAAGATCAGCGCGGTCTGCTCGGGCGTGCGCTGCGCCTGGGCAGAGAACCACGCCGGCAGCAGATCCTGGGGATAGTCAACCTGTGTCGCGTTGAGGAGATCCAGCTGCTCCTGCTCGGCGATCGTCAGCAGCGGCAGATCGGCGACTGAGCGATCAGGATCGGCGACGACGGCCTGGAGCAGCACGGCGTAATGCGCCGCCAGCCGCGCGATCGTCGTCGCGTCGAAAAGATCGGTGTTGTACTCGCACAGGCCGTGCAAGCCGCCGGCGCTCTCGGTGAGCTGAAGCGTGAGATCGAAGACCGCCCCTCCGTTGCTCACATCCAGGCGCGTGGCGGTCAGACCCGGCAGATCGAGCGCCTCGCCGGGCGTGTTTTGCAGGATAAACATCACCTGGATCAGCGGACTGCGGCTGAGGTCGCGCTCCGGCTGAAGCTCCTCGACCAGCTTCTCGAACGGCAGATCTTGATGCGCGTACGCGCCCAGCGCCGTCTCTCGCGTCCCGCGCAGCGCCTCGCGAAAACTCGGCCGTTCCCGAAAATCGGCGCGCAGCACCAGCGTGTTGACAAAAAAACCGATCAGCGGCTCGACCTCGGCGCGAGTGCGGTTGGCGATCGGACTGCCGACCAGCAGATCGTCCTGGCCGGTGTAGCGCTGGAGCAGCACCTGAAACGCCGCCAGCAGCGTCATGAAGGGCGTCGCGCCCTCCTGCTGGCTCAGCGCCGCCACCTGCGCCGTCAGCTCGGGCGAGAGCGTAAAGCTGTAGCGCGCGCCGCTGAAGGTTTGGCGCGCCGGACGCGGCCGATCCGCCGGCAGCTCCAGCACCGTGGGAGCGTCGGCTAGCTGCTTGCGCCAGTAGCCAAGCTGCTCGTCGAGCGCCGCGCCGGAAAGCTGCGCACGCTGCCAGATCGCGTAGTCGGCGTACTGGATCGGCAGTTCAGGCTGCGGGGCGACTGTGTCATCGGCTGTGCCAGTGGCGGTGTAGGCGCGATAGTACGCCGACAGCTCGCGCAAAAAGACGCTCATCGACCAGCCGTCGGAGATGATATGATGCATGATGATCAGCAGGATCTGATCGTCTGGCCCGAGCCGCAGCAGCATCGCCCGCAGCAGCGGACCCGCCGCTAGATCGAACGGTCGCCGTCCCTCGCCGACGATGATCTGCTCGACCTGAAGCTGGCGATCGGCCGCGTCGTAGCTCGAAAGATCAACCTCAGACAGCGCGATCTCTGCCTGCGGCGCGACAACCTGGACTGGCTGATCCGCAGCCATGCCGATGGTTGTGCGCAGCGTCTCGTGGCGGCGCACGACGGCGCTCAGGCTGTGACTCAGCGCCGCCTGATCCAGCCGCCCGACCAGCCGCGTCGCCGAGCAGAGCGCGTACTGCTGGCCACCCGCGTCGAAGCGATCCAGAAACCACAGCCGCTGCTGCGCAAACGACAGCGGCGTCGGCGCGTCGGCGGGCCGGCGTGGGATGCGCTGAACGATCGTCGGCTCGGCGGAATCGGCCAGCAGCGCTTTGAGCAAGGCCCGTTTATTGGCGGAAAGACGACTCATGGTGTTGCATTCCTTGTTGGGTTCGTCAGGGTCTGTGTGAGCATGGCCTCGGCCTCAGCCTCCGACATCTGCGCCAGCTGCACGAGCAGCCGCGCGACCTTGTCCACATGCTCGGCCTGCGCAGGATCGCGGCGCAGCGTCTCGGCCAGCCCGGCGATCGTGGGCGTCTCGAAGATGCGCCGCAGCGGCAGCTCGATCTCCAGATCTTCGCGAATGCGCGCCACGACCTGCGTCGCCAGCAGCGAGTGACCGCCAAGCTTGAAGAAGTTATCCTGAACGCCGATTTGCTCCACGCCCAGTAGCTCAGCCCAGATCTCGGCCAGCACCACTTCGAGCGGCGTTCGCGGCGCGGTGTACTCGGCGCTCGCAGCCGCGCGCAGATCCGCCGGCAGCGGCAAGGCCCGGCGATCGAGCTTCCCGCTGGCTGTCAGCGGCAGCGCGTCGAGCAGCACAAACGCCGCCGGCACCATGTAGGCGGGCAGACGCTCTTGTAAGAAGTTGTGGAGATTGGAGGGCAGGCCGTCACTGGCCCTCACCCCCGTCGCTACAGCGACTCCCCCCTTCCCCGAACCGAGGTCGGCTTCGACCTCGGTTGCGGCAGGCGAGGGGGAAAGAACTTCCCCGCTTAGTCCTTGGTTCTTGGTTCTTGGTTCTTGGTTCTCCGTTTGTTCCTTTGTTCTTTGTTCGTTTGTTCTTTGTTCTACAACATACGCCACCAGCCGCGTGTCGCCCGA
>DASWTQ010000010.1:0-6827 GCA_036402055.1 Herpetosiphonaceae bacterium | reverse complement strand
TGAGGCGTGGAGCGTGCCGCCAGCCAGAAGCACAGACCGGCAGGCAGAAAGAAAAGCTGAAAGAGCGTCAGGCCGATCGCGTAGTTGTCGGGCGCGGGAACCGTGCTCTGGAGCCAGTCGAACGTACGCGTCACCAGGATCACCCCGATCGCCGCGCCGATGTTGTTGGCCAGATTAATGAAGCTAAACGCCGTGCCGCGATGCTCCGGCAGATTGACCTCGCTGACCATCGCAAACCAGTTCGGCGCGTTCGTCGCCTGGAAGATCGTAGCCAGCGTCGACGCCAGCAGCGCCACCCAGAACCAGGCATTGCCGCCGAGCTGCTGGCCCAGAATCGCGCGGGCGCTGCCGTCCACCTGGCCACGCAGCGGCAGCGGCAGCCAGAAAAGCGCGATGTAGCAGGGCAGTGCCAGCCAGAAGCCGTACGCCGCCAGCAGCGCCCGCGCCCGTGGATAGCGCGCCTGAAGCCGATCGCCAAGCCAGCCCCACGCGATCGAGATCACGCCGCCCAGCTGAAGCACGACGATCAGCAGCGCCGCGACGCCGGTCGCCCGCGCCTGGTCTAGCCCTTGAGCGAGCATTTTGGCAGCCAGCAGCGCAGGCAGCAGCGACAGCGCGCCAAAGGCGAACTGCGCCAGAAAGCCTTGCAGCATCAGCCAGCGATTACTCGACTTCGCCAGAATCAGCGGCAGATCGTCGAACTTGATGCGGTAATCGTAGTCGATTCCTTGCTGCGACAGATTCTGAAGCGCAGCCTCAGCGCCGCCTTTGCGCGGCGCGACCGTGAGCAGCGCGGCGATCGAGCAGACGACGCCGAACGCCGCCATCACGCCGAAGGGTGTAGACCACGCGGCGCTGACCGGCAGCAGCCCGATCAGCAGCCCACCGCTCAGCGTGCCGATGCCCTGCGCCAATCCCCACAGGCCCAGCATGACTCCTCGCCAGCGCGGCGCGACAATATCGGTGATCACGCTGTAGCCCACGGTCGAGATGCAGCCGAGGCCAAGACCTGCCGCCAGCATCAATCCCAGCAGCTGCGCGTAGGACTGTACCAGGACTATCAGCCCAACCGGCACGACCCAGGTGAGCGTGCCCAGAATCATCAGGCGCCGGCGATCGCTCTGGTCGCCGCGATAGCCCCAGAAGACCGCCGTCAGCGCCAGCACCACGCGGTTCAAACCGATCGCCAGGCCGAGATCCTGGCTCGACACGCTCAGCTCGGCTCCGATGCGCGTGGTCAGCGCCGGCAGCAGCGCCAGCACCGTATTGTCGATACTCGCCATCACCACAAACAAGATCACCGTATAGATCCGCCGCACAGTTCAACCTCCTCACGCGCTCGGATTATATCAGCCAGCTATCAGGCAGATGATCCAAAATTGACGCCGAGCTACCGTAACTTTGGCCGGTCTGAGGCGTTGTAGTAAGTACAGTACTATCAGCGACGTAGCAAAAGTACTGCGTAATAGCTTAGCTCCTTCAGCTCGTCGCCAGGCTGCGGCAGAGCGCCCCTCGTGTGGCAGACGGTGTGGTGCGTCGACGTACCCACAACCCGGCTCAACGATCCCAGTCGCTCCACAACCGAGCGCTTCTTGAGTGGGCCAGCGGCTGGTCGGCGTAGCGACCGGATTTGCTCGATCACGGTATGCGTTGTTTACAACAATCGGGGGCATCAGAAGCAGGCAACTAGCTGATCAAAGTAACTATTATGGTAAGAGAAGGTGGGAAACATGCTGCGTCTTAACCGATACATTCTGGCCCTCGTACTATGGCTGTCGTTCCTGTTCAATATCGAGCGGCTTGATCTTGATATCGGCAGTCCAGATGTATTTAACATCTCATACGGTGCGTATATCGCTGCTGTCATGATGATTATCGTCGGTCTGACGCTGCCGCAGTGGAGGCGCCGATCGCACTGGCTCGTAGGCGTGCTCGCGGTGGTGTCGTTCATCGTCGCGTCGTCGATCGACGATCGGCCGGCCTGGGGCGGCGGGTACACCTATCTCTCGCTCTTCGAGCTGTTCGCGATCATCACTACTGCCACGCTGGCCTACACCGTCGGTCGACTGAGCGCAGATTTTATCGACACTGTACGCAGCCTGATCTTTACCGATACCGAGGGCCGTGTCTACGACATGAACGAGGCCGAGAACTTGATCAAGCGCGAGATGCAGTACACACGCCGGGTGAACCGTCCGCTCAGCATTCTGGTGCTTGAAGCCGACGGAGCGCGTGCCGATCTGCAAGTCACCGCCCAGGAGATTCAGCGGCTGCTGGCCAAGCGCTACAGCATGATGGCGCTGGCCCGGCTGATGGGCCGCACGTTGCGCCGCACAGATTTTATTCTGGACCACGCAAAAGAGGGCCGGCTGGTATTGGTGGCACCGGAAATGCATAAGGAGCAGACCGCAGCGATCGTGGAGCGACTGAATGACCAGGCCCGGCGACGGCTGGGTATTTCGCTGCGCTCCGGCGTTGCCAGCTTTCCCGATCAGGGCGTCACCTTTGAAGAGCTGCTGTATCAGGCGGAGCAAGATATGCAGCCCAGTGGTGTAAAACGGCGTGGGCAAGACGATTTCGATCAGCGTGGATCAACCGAACAACTGCCGGTACTCGATGGCGCTACCGTGCTTGAGGCCAGCGCAGAAGTTCAGCGCGTCTAAGCGTGCTTCTGCCAACGTATGTCGTGACGGCATGAACCAACCCAGTATTCAATCGACACAAGGAATGAGCAGAGGAGCACGGTAATGGCGTTATCCCAGCTAACAGTTCGTGAAGAAGCACAGTCAACGCCCTGGTATGAGCTATACGATCCCAATCGCCGCCTGATTCGCGGCAAAGCCTATCTGCGCTTGAAGCGAGCGATGGATCTGTTTCTGTGTGGCCTGGCGCTGCCGTTTCTTTTAGTAATCTTTGCCGTGATCGCTCTTCTGATCAAGATCGAGTCGCCGGGCGGGCCGATCTTCTACCGGCAGCAGCGCACCGGGCGCGGCGGGCGGCGCTTCGGCATGTACAAGTTCCGCACGATGGTACCCAACGCCGAGGCGATGCTCAAAGATATTATGCATCTGAACGAGCTTCAGTGGCCGGACTTCAAGATCAAGAACGATCCGCGCATTACTCGCGTGGGCAAGATCCTGCGCAAGACTAGCCTGGACGAGCTGCCGCAGCTGCTCAACGTTATCACCGGCGACATGAGCCTGGTCGGGCCACGGCCGACGATCTTCGGCAAAGATCTGTACATCTCCTGGCACACCGAGCGGCTGGACGTGCCGCAGGGCCTGACCGGACTCTGGCAGATCGAGGGTCGCGCCGCTACCGAGCTTGACGATCGCCTGCGCCTGGACATCGCCTATATGGAGCGCGCGAGCATCTGGTTCGACATCGTTATTCTGTTTCGAACCTGTCTGGTTGTGTTTACGGGGCGCGGCGCGTACTAAGCAGGCAGCCTGCCGATTGAGAAAGAGAGCATAGACGAGATGGACATCGATACCTTCTTCAGAGTGTTGCTGCGCGGCTGGTGGTTGATCTTGCTGGCGGTGCTGGTCACGGCAGGCAGCGCAGCCTGGGCGGTCTCCCGGCAATCGCCGGTCTACCGAGCCACCACAACGGTACAGCTCAGCCCCAGCGATCAGCTTGACGATCCACGGCTGCTGATCGACGCGCAGAACTCACTGGAGCGGCGCACGACGATCAACACGCTGGCCCGTAATGCGATGGGCAGCTCGATGCAGGATCAGGTTGCTAAGGCGCTCGGCATTCCGCTGGAGGTAGTCGAGGATGCCGAGATTTCGGCAATCGTGGTCCCTGAGACCAATCTGATCGAGGTCAGCGCCCGCAGCACTGAGCCGAGCTATGCGGCGGCGATCGCCAATACGGTCGGCGAGGCGCTACGCAAGCAAGTGCCGGATCGCGTGATGCAATTGACGATTATCGATCGCGCCGTGCCGCCCACCGCGCCGATCGAGCCGCAGCCCACGCGCACGATCACGCTGGGCGTGATGTTTGGCCTGGTGCTGGGCGTCGGCTTTGCGCTGCTTGGCTATGTGCTTCAGCGGACACGGGTGATACCCGTCCCTGCACCGGTAGTTGCCAGCGACGGCGACGGTATCGATAGCCGCGCAACGGGAGCACAAACACAATCATTATTTACTCGCTAATCGCCTGAAACAGCCACACTAGCCGGATTAATTGCCACCAAGACAGTGCGATCCGCACTGTCGATCTATTTCGGCTGCTTATCGCACGACCGATTTTCGGAGGAGTCTCGCCCGAAACTTCTCCTTCCGAGGCAGACTCGCCGCACCTGGAACAGGAGGGAATGCTCCAGCGCCGACGAGCCAGAAAGGGCATAGGAGGAAGCAGATGTTGGGAACGCTCGTACAACGACGGTTGCTCTATGCAGTTGTCTTCGCGGTCATCACAGCGGTCGGGCTGCTTGGGCTGGTGCTCTTCAACCAGCAGGCGGCAGCCAGCGCGTCCCAGGTCGCCACGGTCACGCTAGAGCCGGTGGGCTCCAACCACGCCGGCGGGGCCATGACAGTGCGCGTGGTAGCCAATCATGTACGGAATCTTGCCGCATTCCAGGCCAAGGTTCGTTTCGACAGCACGCAGCTGCGCCTGCTCGACGCGTCGGCGGCCAGCGATCTGGAAGGATCGGGCCGTGATCTCCTCGCGCTAGAGCCGGTTGAGCAGCAAGGAGCGGTGACGATCGGCGCGGCGACCTGCCCGGTGAAGGATTGCCACGAGACGCGGCCCAAGCGCGCGCAGCGTATCGATCGCGGCGTCAATGGGCGGGTAGTGCTGGCGACGATCGAGTTTTCGGCTGCACAGGCGGGGCAGTATGCGCTCGCGCTGGAAAGCGTAAAGCTTGTCGATCCGCAGGGCAACGCCATTGCCTTCACGACCGCCGATACAGTTCTTGATGTTGCGACGAAGTAAACCCCGATGATCAGCTTTGTACGCGCTCAAGCACGCGTGATTGATATGCCGAGCGAGGAGATGTATGGCTTACACTGCTAGTAGCTGGCTGCGCTGGAGCACGATCCTCGGCCTCAGCCTCAGCTTGATCTTTGCCGCTGTTCCCCCGACAGATATAGTCGCTCAGGAGCCGCCGGTTGGCCCTGCGCACCTGGACCTGACAAATAATCAACTGATCGACGATGTCGATGCGCTGAAAGTATTAGAAGGCTGGACCAGCCTGGCCGAGCACGATGCTTGTACCAGCGAGGTGCTGGCCAGCCGCGATGTGAACGGCAGCGGCTGCGTCGATATTGCCGACGTGCAGAGCGTGCTGGCCAACTGGGGCCAGTCCACCAGTGCCGGCGTGCCGGTTCCCGACGAGGAAGAGGGCAGCATTTCGATGCAGGCTACCTTTACCGTCAACTCAGCCGGCTTCGAGCCCGACGTGACTCCCGGCGATGGTCAGTGCCGCACATCGCTCAACACCTGCACGCTGAAGGCCGCCGTCGACGAGGCGACCAACCGCAACGGCCGCGACACGATCGTGTTCGATATTCGCAACTCCGACGGCTCCTGCCCGAATCTGGTAACGATCCAGGCGCCGGCCGACGCGATCGAAGGCATCGAGATCGACGATAAGTTCGTGGACGGCGTGGTCATCGACGGCTACACCCAGTGTGGAGCCTCGCCCAACACGCGCAGCCTGCACGATCCCAACGGCAGCAACGCGGTGATCAAGATCGAGCTGCGCGGCAACGCCAAGCCGGATGTTCACGGCGTCGAGATCGACTCGGCGCACAATATTCTGCGCGGCCTGGCGATCTACAACTGGGACTTCGCGGTGAAGCTTGCGTACTCGCCGTCGTTCGATAACCGCGTGCAGGGTAATTTCCTGGGCACCGACGCGGCAAACAACTTCAGGTACGAGACCTCAGCGCCCTTCGGCGAACAGCACCACGAGGGCCTGCGCATTCAGGGTGGCGCGGATACCGGCGCGTCCTCGAACATTATCGGCGGGCGTACACCTGATACCCGCAATATTATCTCGGGCAACCGCAAGGACGGCCTGAAGATCCAGGGCCGCTCGACCAACAACCTGGTCATGGGCAACTACATCGGCCTCAAAAAAGACGGCAAAACAGGGCTGCGCAACTACACCGACGCCGTCGACTTCGAGTACGGGCCGCAGTACAACACGCTCGGCGGCGACGAGCCCGAAGAAGGCAACATTATCAGCGGCAACTACTCGGAAGGCATCGAGATCTCGCACGGCACCGACACGCAGTACAACCGGGTGATCGGCAACTACTTTGGCGTGAGCGCCGACGGCACCAAATCGGTGCCCAACACCGGCAGCGGCATCACCTTTGAGGATCGTGTCGACTCGAACTATGCCTACAACAACGTGATTGTCAACAACGGCACCAGCGGAATCTTCTTCTTCATCCTGGCAACGCGCAACGAGGTCGTCAACAACATGATCGGCGTTGGACCGAACGGCACCACGCCTATGCCCAACGGCACCAGCACACAGATCGATCCGTACTATGAGCGCAGCGGCGTCGTGATCATGGGCGGCAGCCAGCACAACCTGATCAAAGACAACATCATCGCCAACCATCCAGGCGACGCGATCATACTCAAGAATACATCCAATGACGAGCACGGTCAGTATGGCGAGACGTTCTACAACACGCTCAGCCAGAACACGACCTATAACAACGGTGCCACCGAAGAAGACGACGTCGAAGGCGACGGCATTATTCTCAAGCCGTTCTATCACAACAACGGCTCAACAACCTATCCGAATCAGGGCATCCGCCAGCCGACGATCACAGCCGCCGCAACAAACCAGGTGCGCGGCA
>DASWTQ010000009.1:0-3308 GCA_036402055.1 Herpetosiphonaceae bacterium | reverse complement strand
CTGTCGGCCTGGAGCAAGAGCCCGCACTTCACGATCAACGTGCCGCGCTTCAACCGGCTGCCGCTGCACGACGAGGTCACGAGCATCATCGGCGAGTTCGCGTCGTTCACGCTGCTGGAAGTCGATCAGCGAGCGCCGGCGCCCTTTGCGCGGCGGGCTCAGGACATCCAGGAGCAGCTCTGGCAGGATCTTGAGCACCAGTATGTCAGCGGCGTGCGCGTGCTGCGCGAGATGGCGCGGGCGCAGGGCATCGTCACGGGCGCGGCAATGCCGGTGGTCTTTACCAGCGTGCTGAACCTGAACATGACGATTCAGGCGGCCTCGGCCTTCGATCGGCTGGGCGAGCTGGTCTTCTCGATCGCGCAAACGCCGCAGGTCTGGCTCGATTTCACGGTCGGCGAGGACGGCGGCACGCTCTTCTTCCACTGGGACGCGGTCGACGAGCTGTTTCCGGCCGGTATGTTCGACGCGATGTTCGCGGCCTACTGCGATTTCCTGCGCCGGCTGGCCGACGACGAAGCCGCGTGGGAAGCGCCGACGCGTCAGCTGGTGCCGGCTGAGCAGCTTGAGCAGCGCGCCGAGATCAACGCCACACAGCGCGACTATCCCGCGCATGAGTCGCTGCATGGTCTGATCGAGGCCCAGGTCGAGCGCACACCCGATGCCGTCGCGGTGATCGCTGAGGCGGGTACCCGTGAGCGGGTGGCGCTGAGCTATCGCGAGCTAAACGCGCGCGCCAATCAGCTGGCGCGGCATCTCCAGACGCTTGGCGTCAAAACCAACACGCTGGTCGGCATCGCCATGGAGCGATCGCTGGAGATGGTTGTGGGGCTGCTGGGCGTGCTTAAAGCCGGCGCCGCCTACGTGCCGATCGATCCGAGCTATCCCGCCGAGCGCGTGCAGTGGATGCTCGACGACGCGCAGGTGCCGGTGCTGCTGACCCAGGAGCGGCTGATCGCACAGCTGCCCGAGCACGCGGCGACCACGCTGTGTCTCGATCGCGACTGGCCGGCGATCGCCGAAAATGACGAGCACAACTTGCCGCCCACCACACAGCCCGACGATCTGGCGTATGTAATCTACACCTCGGGCTCGACCGGACGGCCCAAGGGCGCGATGAACACCCACCGCGCGATCGCCAACCGGCTGCTGTGGATGCAGGACACCTACGGGCTGACGGCCGAGGACCGCGTGCTGCAAAAAACGCCGTTCAGCTTCGACGTGTCGGTGTGGGAGTTTTTCTGGCCGCTGCTCACCGGCGCGCGGCTGGTGATGGCGCGACCCGGTGGACATCAAGATCCGGCGTATCTGGCCGATGTGATCGCGCAGCAGCAGATCACGACGCTGCACTTCGTGCCGTCGATGCTTGAGCATTTTCTCGACGCGCCCAACCTGAGCCAGTGCCGCAGCCTGCGCCGGGTGATTTGCAGCGGCGAGGCGCTGAGCTTCGAGCTTACGCGGCGCTTCTTTGAGCGTCTGAGCGCCGAGCTGCACAACCTGTACGGCCCGACCGAGGCCGCCGTCGACGTGACGTCCTGGGCCTGCGATCCCAACGACGAGCGGCGCGTCGTGCCGATTGGCTATCCGATCGCCAACACGCAGCTCCACATCATCGATCAACAGATGCAGCCGGTGCCGCTGTGGGTGCCGGGCGAACTGCTGATCGGCGGCGTCCAGCTGGCGCGCGGCTACCTCAACCGCCCCGATCTGACCGCCGAGCGGTTCATTCCCGATCCGTTCTCCACTACTCCTGGCTCGCGGCTGTACCGCACCGGCGATCTCGCACGCTTCCGCGAGGACGGATCGATCGAGTACCTGGGCCGGCTGGATCATCAGGTCAAGCTGCGCGGCTTCCGCATCGAGCTGGGTGAGATCGAGGCGACGCTGCGGACGTATCCCGGCCTGCGTGAGGCGGTGGTTGTGGCGCGCGAAGATCAGCCCGGTGATCAGCGGCTGATAGCGTATGTCGTGGAAGAACCAAGAACAGGCGCCCTCTGGGCAAAGCAAGAACCTAACGAACAAACGAACAAAGAACAAACGAACAAAGGCGTTGAAACAGATTCTTCCCCCTCACCTGCCGCAGCGGGAGAGGGGGGAGTCGAGCGGAGCGAGACGGGGGTGAGGGCCGGTGAGGACCTGCTCCCTGCGTTGCGCGCCTTCCTCGGCCAGCGCCTGCCCGAGTACATGATTCCGTCGGCGTTCGTGGTGCTGGACGCGCTGCCGCTCTCGCCCAACGGCAAAGTCGATCGCAAGGCGCTGCCCGCGCCTGACTCCACGCGGCCCGAGCTGGCAACCGGCTACGTCGAGCCGCGATCGGCGGTGGAGCAGGTGGTGGCAGGCGTGTGGACCGACATCGTCGGCGTCGAGCAGGTGGGCGTGTTCGACAACTTCTTCACGCTCGGCGGCAACTCGCTGCATGTGATTCAAGTCCTGACACGTCTGCGCCAGATCTTCCATGTCGATCTTCCGGCGCGCAGCCTATTGGAAGCGCCAACCGTAGACGAGCTGGCGCAGCGTATCCTTGCGCTTGAGACCAGGCCAGGCCAGATCGACCGCATCGCGCAGGTCGCGCAGCGCGTGATGCGCTTGTCGGCCGAAGAAAAGCAGAAGCTGCGTCAACAAACGACGATCCTGGAGGAGAAGCTGGCATGAGTATCGATCGAGCGTTCAACGGCAGCAGCTTTTCCGCCGACGATCTGGATCTCCTGGAGCTGATGCTTCAGCAAGAAGGCATCGAGCGCGACGAGCAGCAGCGCATTCCACGCCGCGACGAGCAGGCACCGATTCCGCTCTCGTTCGCGCAGGAGCGGCTGTGGGTGCTCGATCAGATCGAGCCCGACAGCTACGCCTACACGATTCCGGTCGCGCTGCGGCTCAGCGGCCGGCTCAACACCTCCGCGCTTCAGCAAAGCCTGACGACGATAGTCGAGCGGCACGAGGCGCTGCGCACTATGTTCGAGCTGCAATCGACCGCTGGCGAGGATCAGCCGGTCCAGGTGATCGTGCCGCCCGCCGAGGTGCCGCTGCCGATCGTGGATCTCCAGGCGCTGTCAGGCGCCGAGCGCGACTCCGAGGTGACGCGGCTGGCGTCTGAAGAGGCGCGCCGGCCCTTCGATCTCGGGCGCGGGCCGCTCTTCCGGGCTACGCTGCTCCAGCTGCACCCAGAGGGTACCCGTGATGAGTTCGTGCTCCTGCTGTCGGTGCATCACATCGTCTTCGACGGCTGGTCGATCATGGTCTTTATTCGCGAGCTGGCCACGCTCTACACCGCGCTGGCCGGCGATCGATCCGGCGCATCTGAAACGTTG
>DASWTQ010000008.1:0-18267 GCA_036402055.1 Herpetosiphonaceae bacterium | reverse complement strand
TGCTGCGGGGTTTTGATTGGGTTGTGAGCAGGCCCTCACCCCTGCCGCTATCGCGGCTTTCCCCTTCCCCGAACCTCGGCAGGTTTCTACACCCAGAGGGTACCCGAGTTGCGACAGGCGAGAGGAAAAGAGGTACTTCCTATTCTTTGTTCTTTGTTCTTTGTTCTTTCCTGGTTCTTGGTTCTTCTTTGTTCCCTTGTTCCTTTGTTCCTTTGTTCTATTCGGTGGCCTGGCTCTGCACCAGCATGCGCTCCGCCGCCGATTGCAGCGCCTCGACGCGCTCGTCGTTGGGTCGCAGCCGCAACAGGCGCTTGTACAGACGCACGGCCTGCTCGTACTCGTGCTGGCGCATCAGCAGATCGCCCAGGCTCTCGTAGGCGGCGGTGTCGGCGGGATCGAGCGCGATGATCTGGTGGAAGCAGCTGATGGCCTCGGTGTAGTTCTTCTGGTCGGTGCAGATGCGCGCAATGCGGCGCTGCTCGGCGATGGCGGCGTCACGGCGACCGGCCAGAATATGCAGGTTGACCAGCTGCTGGCGGGCGTCGATGTCCTCGGGCGCGAACGCGACGATCATGTCGTACAGGTGATAAACCTGATCGAGCTTGCCGAGCATCCACTGGATCTCCGCCGCCTGCTGAAGCGACGCGACGGCCTCTTTGATCTGGCCCGCACCCCGTTGCAGCGAGGCCACCTCGGTCAGCTCCTTGAGGCCGCGATCCAGAATGCCGCGCCGGATCAACATCTGCGCCAGACGTGAGCGGATCGGCAGGGCGCTGGGCGCGAGCTGGGCCGCCTGGTCCAGTGCTTCGATCGCGCGATCGAGCTGCTGGCGGCTTTCCTGCACTGTGGCCAGTTGGCTATACTGATCCAGCGCGGCATCCATGTTGCCCTGCTGTACATAAATATCGGCCAGCTGGTTGTAGGCGCTCGGCTCGGCGGGATCGAACTGCTGGCAGATCTTGAGCGCCTTGATCGCGGCCTCCCACTGCCCGACGTTGGTCAGCGCTTTAGCCAACTTGCGCTGAAGCTCGCTCTCGGTCAGCGGTCGAGCGAACGGATGCATGCTGACAATGTGCAGCGGCTGCTCGACAAACAGGCGCTGCACCGTGTGCAGCTGGTCGATCGCCTCCTGCGCCTGATCCTGCGCCAGGTAGCTCTCGGCCATCGCCTGATGCACCAGGATCGGCGAGAGCTGCGGCCGCTCTTCCATGACCAGCAGACTGAGCGCCTGCTCGAACGAGAGCATCGCCGACGCGTGCTGATTCGCGATCTGCTGGATCAGGCCGAGCAGATAGTGCAGAATCGGCGTATCGACGATCAGCAGTGCCGAGCGATATTCCGCCTGCACAGCTGGATGGTACTGCGGCTCGGCGTTCAGCTTCTGGAGCAGCGCCGCAAACGAGTCCCACATTGCCTGCTCGTTCTGGCCGAGCACTGCCATTGTCAGGTTGAGCTGCGCCAGCGCGACCGGCGCGTTCGGATCGAGCTGCACCGCGCGGCGGAACTCGAACTGCGCGGCCTCCCAGCGCTCCAGCTTGAGCAGCGCCTGGCCGTACTCCTGATGCAATGTCGCCGAGGGTGGAGCCCAGGTCTGGATGCGGCGATATTCTTCCAGGGCGCGGCTGGTCTGGCCCTGCTTGAAGTAGGTGTTGGCGACGACCAGCGCCTGCTCCACGGCGGCCTCGACGCGCCGAGCTTTGCGCAGCAGCTCGACCAGCTGACCGCGCATATTGGTGGTCTCGGGCATCAGATCGATCATGCGGTAGTACACGTCGATCGCCTCGACCTCCTGACCACGGGCGGCGTAGGTGTCGATCAGCGTGCGATACTTGAGCGTGGCGTCTTCGATGCGGCCTTCGCGCTCGTAGATCTCGCCCAGCCGCAGATGCACCGGCAGATAGTTGTTGTCGTGGCGGATCACTTCGTGGCAGGCATCGACCGCCGCCCAGACCAGGCCTTGCTCGATGAAGCGTCCGCTGGCCTCGATAAAGCGCACGATCGTTTCGTCGCAGCCGCTGGTGTCGATCGGCGTGACCGGTGGGAAGATCCGCGTCTCGGGCAGCGGCATCGAGTCCAGGGCCGCGAACGGATCGGCGGGTTGCTCCTCGGCCGGCGTGTCGCCGCGCAGGAAATCAGTGAACGACGGCAGCGCGCCCCAGGTGGTCTGGGCCGGCGCAGTCTCCTGCGGCGCGCTCTCGATCACGCGCTCAACCGGCAGCGAGCCGGTGCCGAGCGTGCGTAGCTTGGCGAACATCGCCCGCTCGGTAAACTCTTTGGCCCGCGCATGATATTCGTCGGCCAGCTCTTTGCCCCAGCGCTTGCTCTGCAAGAAGCCCGCGAGCGTGCCGTACAACGACGCGGCCCGCGAAAGCTCGCCCAGCTCGGCGTAGCACTCAGCGGCTGCCTGGTACATCGCGATCAGATCGTCGGCCTCGGTGCGTCCGATCGACTCCAGATCGACCAGGCGAATCGTGGTCTCGTACTCTTCGGCGGCTTGCTGGATCTCGCCCAGCGCCTTGAGCGAATCGCCGAGCGAGTAGTGCGCCGAGAGTGCGTACTCGTCGTTGCCGGTGACTTTGCGGAGGAGATTGATCGCCGAGGTGTGCTCGCCGCGCTCCTGGTAGATCATGCCCAGGCTATAGAAAAGATCGGGATTTTCGACGCCCTGCTGGAGCGCGCGCTCATACGATCGCAGCGCGCCGGTCAGGTTGCCGGCCTCGCGCTGCTGCGCCGCCTGTGCCAGCAGTTGATCGGTGGCCAGGCGCGGGTCGTGGAGTCCGCCCGTGCCGCTGCGGAACGTTTCGACCGGCGGCTGGTAGCTGGGCTCGGGCGCGGCTGGCTGCGACTGCTGCGCTAGCTCGGCGCGCAGCGCCTGCGCGGTGCGGCTGGACGAGTCCAGGCTGAGCGCTTCGTCGACAGCTTCGAGCGCGCCCTCGACGTCGCCCGCCGCGTGCCGAATCCGCCCGATCTCGACGCACTGCTCGGCCGCTCGGCGCATGTCGCCCGCATCGACCAGCACCTCGGCCAGGCGAATCCGCAGATCGGTGTCCTGCGGCGCGAGCCGGATCGCTTCTTCAAAGGCTTCCAGCGCCTCGGGGATGATGCGCTGCTCCAGCGCCTGCTCGCCCAGCCGCGCGAGAATAGCGACCGCCTGTGGAAAATCCTGGTTGCCCTCGTAGGCGCGGGCCAGATACGCCAGCGTGTAGGGATCGTCGCCTCGGCGCTTACGCAATTCTTCGAGCAGCTGGATCGCCTGGGGATATTTTTCGTTGTGATACAGGGCAACGGCTAAGCTGCTGCGCGCATCCAAATCATTCGGTATTTCCTGAACTGCACGCAGCATCTCCTTGAGTGCTGTACTCCAGTCTTCGCGCTGGGCCGCAGCCCGCCCCTGCTCCATGGCTCGCTCAAAAATTGCGCGGTTGCCAGCCATACAGAATCCTCCGAAAGCCACACTAGCTGGATACCAAAACACGCCGAACACGTGCGGGAAGGTTGAAAATCTCTCAAAGTGTAGAGCATCTCGGACAAGCGTGTAGTGGGCAAGCGGTCATGGCCTGGCGCGCAATCATGGCTATGGGGGAGTATGACGGTGTGTAGAAAAGACTAGAACCAAGAACCAAGAACTTAGAACCGGGAGTTGAACAAACGAACAAACGAACAAGCGAACAAAGGGGAGAAACGAGAATGCGGATCAATGGAATAAGTAAGATTGATGGCTTTCCCCTCGCCTGCGGCAACCGAGGCTGAAGCCAGCCGAGGTTCGGGGCAGGGGTTGGGGTGAGGGCTAAAAGAAAAAGGAACAAAGCGTCAGTATTGCCTGGTCTTTGTTCCTTTGTTCTTTTGTTTCTTTGTTCTTTTGTTCTTTTACTTCCCCAGCAGCCAGAGAATCAGCGCCTTCTGCACGTGCAGCCGGTTTTCGGCCTCGTCGATCACGGCGGACTGCGGCCCGTCGATGACCTCGGCGACCACCTCCTCGCCCCGATGCGCCGGCAGGCAGTGCATAAAGATCGTCTCGGGCTTGCCGGAGCCGGCCATCAGCTCGGGCGTGACCTGATAAGGAGCGAAGACGCTTTTGCGCTCCTCGGCCTCGCTCTCCTGGCCCATCGACGCCCAAACATCGGTGTAGATCACATCGGCGCCCTGCACCGCCGCCTGCGTCTCCCAGGTCACGCTCACCGTCGCGCCGGACTGCGCTGCCAGCTCCTGCGCGCGCTCGATGATCGCAAGCTGCGGGCTGTAGCCCTCGGGCGTGGCGACCGTCACGTTGACGCCCAGCAGCGCGCCCAGCAGCATCAGCGAGTGCGCCACGTTGTTGCCGTCGCCGATATAGGCCAGCTTCAGGCCGCTCAGCTCGCCGAAGCGCTCCTGGATCGTCAGGAAGTCGGCGAGCGCCTGGCAGGGATGCTCCAGATCCGACAGGCCGTTGATCACCGGGATGCTGCTGTTCTCGGCCAGCTCCGTCACCGTGGTATGCGCGAACGAGCGCGTCATAATGATCTCGACCCAGCGGCTGAGATTGCGGGCAATATCGGCGGCGGGCTCGCGCTTGCCGATCTGAATATCGTTGGGGCCGAGGTAGATGCTGTGACCGCCGAGCTGTGTCATACCCGCCTCAAAGGTGACGCGTGTCCGCAGCGATGGCTTCTCATAGATTGTGGCCAGCGTCACGCCGCGCAGTCGCTTGGACAGCTTGTGCTCCTTGTTCCACTTTGCTTTAAGCCTGGCGGCGCGCTTCAGGATGTGCAACGTCTCGTCGCGGGATAGATCTAGAACCGAGGTGTAATGCCGCAGTGTCATCCGCCGATCCTCCTTTCAGCATCGCTGTGATGCCGCTGATAATACGTATGCTCCAGGGACGACATGTATCGACACGCTGGAGCATTCATTGCTGATCTGATTTGTTCCGGCTGTTTCGATCCGGGCTTGATCGCTCGGCGAGAAGAGCGTAGCCGGGCGCTCTTAAGGTAGATCGTTGTGCGGCGTCTGTCAATACGCGACCTTTAGCGCCAGGTAAACACCTTGAACGGCTGCCACAGGCCCGAGTCGAAGCGCAGCAGCGCCACCAGGTGCCCGTCGGGAGCATGAGCGCGCGCAAGCTCACCGCCGACCCGCAGCCGCACTGCCAGCCCATTGCGAATCCGGCGCACTGTCGCCTCGTCCACGTCGGCGCGCGGCCAATCCGCGACGGCGGTATCAGGCGTCAGCATATGCTGCTCAAGCAGACTCGGATCGTCCAGCAGCGCGGTGAGCGGCACGGCGCTGTTGATGCCCAGCGGACCGACCTGCGTGCGCCGCAGCGCCGCCAGATGCGCGCCACAGCCAAGCGCTGCGCCGAGATCCCGGGCCAGCGAGCGAATATAGGTGCCTTTCCCGCAGACCACATCCAGCGTCACGATCGGCGGCTGCCAGGCGAGCACCTCGATCCGATCGATCTCGATCGTGCGCGGCTCAAGCTCGATCGTCTGGCCCTGACGCGCCAGATCGTACAGGCGCTGGCCGGCGATCTGAATCGCCGAGTACATGGGCGGCACCTGCTGGATCGTGCCGATGAAGGGCTGCACCGCCCGCGCCAGGTCCTCGGGGCTGAGCGCCGGCACCGGCTGCTCCGCGACGATCTCGCCCTCGGCGTCTTCGGTGGTAGTCGTGATGCCCAGCCGGGCCTCGGCCAGGTAGCGCTTGCGTCCATCGACCAGATATTCGACCAGCCGTGTCGCCTCGCCCAGCGCGATCGGCAGCACGCCGGTCGCCGCCGGATCGAGCGTGCCGCCATGTCCGACGCGCTTCTGTCCGGCCAGCCGCCGCACTTTCGCGACGACATCATGCGAGGTCATGCCGGCGGGCTTGTCGATATTCAAAAATCCGTGAATCATCAGCTATCCGGCTCCGGCGGATCGGCACCACGGGCGCGATGCACGACCAGCCCGGTATCTTGCAGCGCCTCCAGCCGATCGAGCCGCTCCTCGGCGAGTTGCCGCCAGCCGATGTCGTCAAGCTCGGCCCGGCGCACGCGGTAGAGCAGCTCTTCCAGCAGCCGCCGGTTGCCGCCGATCCGATCCGCGACCAGGCCGATCAGAAAGACGATAAAGCCGAGCACCAGAAAGCCGGTGCCCAGCGTCAGGGACTGAAGGTTATCGCCCTCGCCGCCCCAGAAGCGCCGCGAGACGAAAACGTAGGCCGCGCGCAGCAGAAAGAGCAGGCCCATGATCACGAACGGCGTGGCGATATACGAGAACGTTTTGAGCGGCTCGTAGGTCGCGTAGGTCCGCACGATCGTCGCGGCCTGGCGCTTAACAAAGTTCCAGTTGCCTTTGTGCAGCCGCGAGGGCCGCGTTTGATTGGTGCGAATCGGCACGTGCGCGACGGTCAGACGGCGCTTGCCGGCCTGGATCAGGTTTTCGACGGTGTATGAAAAGTCGGTCGTGACGAAGATCCGCAGCGCGGCCTCGCGGGAGAGCGCCCGAAAGCCGCTGACGCTGTCGGGCACCTCGGTGTTGGAGGCGCGACGCACCACCCAGCTGCCGACGCGCTGAAGAATGCGCTTCTGGGTGGTGAAGTGCTCAAGCGTGTGCGTCTGCCGGTCGCCGATCACGATGTCGGCGCGATGCTCCAGGATCGGCGCAACCAGAGCCGGAATCTGATCGCTGGGATACTGGTTGTCGGCGTCGGTGTTGACGATGATGTCCGCGCCCAACCGCAGCGCCGCGTCGATGCCGGTTTGAAAGGCGGCGGCTAGGCCCTTGTTGCTGACATGCCGCACCACATGATCCGCGCCGTGGGCGATAGCGATCTCGGCGGTCCGATCGCTGGAGCCGTCGTCGATGACCAGAATCTCGACCCGATCGATGCCCGGTATTTGGCGCGGAATCTCGCCCAGCACCACAGGCAGATCTTTTTCTTCGTCTTTTGCCGGAATTTGAATAATGAGCTTCATACGTTCGGCCACACAGGGTCCGCGACCAGCCACTGCGCTGGATCGCGGCGAATGTAAGCCTGCATAATATAGGCGATCTTTTGCGTTACGTCACATACGTCATCCTGAAGCGATCCTGAGCGCTCGATCAGCAGCGGCGGGTCGAACATGGCCCACGAGCGGTTGTCGGGCAGCCGGTTGGTAAACGCCGTCATGATCGGCGCGCCGGTTCGTAGCGCCAGCGTGGCCGGGCCGCTGGGCATCGGCGTTGGGCGACCAAAGAAGTTGACGGTCAGATTGTTCTCGGCGATCGCGCGGTCGCCGCCCAGCAGAACAATCTCGTTACGGCGCAGCGTACGGATGATCGCGCGGCCCGCGTTCGGTCCCAGCGGCTCGATCTCGATCCCCGGCATCTCGCGCATCCGATTCATGATCTGGTGGAGGCGCGGATCACGAATCTGCTCCACGATCAGCAGCACACGCGTGTTGAAGCGGCGGATCGCCGGCGCAAAGATGATTGTGTAGTTGCCGCAGTGCGGCGCAACCATCAGCAGGCCCTTGCCGCGTGCCAGCGCCCGCTCGACGTTTTGCGCGCCCTCGATGACGATGTGCTGATCCAGCGCTGCCGGCGGCAGGCTGGGAAAGCGAAACAGATCGAAGTAGTTTTTGAACATGCCGATCATCACGCCGCGCGCCGCTATCTCACGCTGCGCCGGGCTTGCCGTGGGCATGATGACCTGGAGGTTATTCAGCACGGTCGTCCAGGCCGGCACGCGCGGCCCGACCGCAGCGCCGAACTGCTCGCAGAGTGTGTAGCCCAGTCGCGGCGGCACGTGCGGCACGATTCGGGCGGCGATGGCTAAAAGTGACGCTAGCTGCATACGCGGTTGTGTCCAGCAGGAAGTGTGCGCAGGAGGCTGGCCGCACGGGCTTTCACGCCCCTGCGCGTTGAACGTGAGCTAGACCTGCTCATCGCCGCGAATGAAGGCCTCGGTTTTGGTCCGCGCCTCGTTGTCGGTGAACTGCTTGGGCGGCGTTTTCATGAAGTAGCTCGACGGGCTGTAGAGCGCGCCGCCGATGCCGCGATCCAGCGCGATCTTGGCGCAGCGAATCGCGTCGATGACCACGCCGGCCGAATTGGGCGAGTCCCAGACTTCGAGCTTGACCTCGCAGTTGAGCGGCACGTTGCCAAAGGTGGTGCCCTCCATGCGAATATAGCACCATTTGCGGTCGCTCAGCCACGGTACATAGTCGCTCGGACCGACGTGCGCGTTCTCATCGCCGATCGAGTAGTCGAGCTGGCTGGTTACGGCGTTGGTCTTGGAGATCTTCTTGGACTCCAGCCGCTCGCGTTCCAGCATGTTCATGAAATCGGTGTTGCCGCCGAAGTTGAGCTGGTAGGTTCGATCCAGCCGCACGCCGCGCTCACGGAACAGATTCGTCAGCACGCGGTGGGTGATCGTCGCGCCGACCTGCGACTTGATGTCGTCGCCGATGATCGGCAGCTTGCGCTCCTCGAAGCGGCGCCGCCAGTACTCCTGTGAGGCGATAAAGACCGGCACGCAGTTGATAAAGGCGCAGCCCGCCTCCAGCACCTGCTCGACGTACCACTTGGTCGCCATCTCCGAGCCCACGGGCAGGTACGAGACCACAACATCCGTCTTGGTGGCCTTGAGAATGCCTACGATGTCGTCGGTCGGCCCTGGGGCCTTGGTGATCACCTCGCTCAGGTACTTGCCGATGCCGTCGTGAGTCATGCCGCGATGAACTTTGACGCCGCTGAAGGGAACGTTGGAAAACTTATAGGTGTTGTTCGGCTCAGCAAAGATCGCCTCGCTCAGGTCTTTGCCGACTTTCGTAATGTTGATGTCGAACGCCGCCGAAAACTCAATATCGCGAATATGGTAGCCGCCCAGGTTGACGTGCATTAAGCCAGGCACAAAATCGCCCTCGCTGGCGTTTTTGTAGAACTCTATGCCCTGCACCAACGAGGACGCGCAGTTGCCAACTCCAATGATGGCAACCCGAATTTTTTTGTCGCTCACGTCTGGTATCCGCTCCTTATGCTAAGGTTTTTTGTTCTTTACGCAGGCTTTTACGCACCTGTGTTTTCATTGTACTCTAGGACATAGAGCGGCGCAAAACAACTAGCCGTTTGGGCAGGAGCGGAGAACCAAGAACCGAGAACCGAGAACCGAGAACCGGAGACGAACAAAGAACAAGGCCGTACCAAAAATCCCCTCGCCTGTCGCAACGGGAGAGGGGATGGCCGAAGGCCAGGGGTGAGGGCCAAGAACCGGAGAACTAATACGGAGAAGCGCGAGGCTGTTAAGTTCCGAGTTGACGGCATGGTATAATGCTCTGCGCGAGCGGGCGTAGCTCAGTTGGATAGAGCAAAGGTCTTCTAAACCTTAGGTCGCTGGTTCGAGTCCAGTCGCCCGTGCCAATACAGGGAGCCAATGTGTGGTTCCCTGTATTTTTGTGTCTGCCGCCGAAGATATGTATTTGCTATGTTTTGGCTACCTCTGTGAGCGTGCCGGCGATGTCAAGCAGATCGGGGATCGACGGATGGTCATAAACCTGGTTGTCCACGTGCGCAAACTGAATGTAGCCCTGGCGATCGATCACGAATGTGCCGCCGAGTTGACGTAACGACATGTTGTTGGTCGGCAGGATCGCCTGGACGGTATAGCCCACGCCCGGCAGTTCGCCGCGCCCGGCCAGCGCAAAGCCCTCACGAATCACCGAGTGATGCCACAGCCGCGCGTAGCTGGCCTCAAGCAGAGCGAACGCCTGGAAGCTTTCGCGGGTCGGATCGGCCAGGATCGGGAACGGCAGCCGCAGAATATTGCCAAAGTGGGCGGTCTGGGGCCAATCGCCCTGCGCGACCGCGATCACCTCAACGCCGCGCTCAACAAAATCGTCGTAGGCCGTACGCAGCTTGATGATAAACTCGCGGCAGAACGCGCAGCCGAAATGGCGTAGGAACGTGAGCACGATCGGTCGCCGGCTCCAGTAGCTCTGAAGCGTAACGCGCCCGCCGTCGGTGGTGAACATCGAAACATCAGGCGCGCGGTGCTCAACGATAGCGTTCATAAAAATACCTTCCTCGCGTAGATCTTTGGCCTCTGAAATGCAGTCAGGTGGCGATAAAGATACGCCCGTCTCGTACCGATCTCGACGCTGAACAATCGCGTTTTCAAGCTTGTAAAATCCACGAAACTGGGGGCGTGTGTGGCTACAGTCCGCATGTCAGCGGGTGTTATACAATCCTGCGAGACAACGCTTGTAACATAACAGATATAAGTGTAACAGCTTTAACGAAAGCGCCGCGACCAGCGCGCATAAAGTTCAGTCCCGATCATAAATGTTTGCTGGAACCAGGATCGGTTGGGACTACAAACGATAGCAGGCACGGTCTGACCGGCTATGATCGTAGAGTAGCGCGATCGATCGGCCCGGATGGTGATAGAATCACTAAGAACAAAGAACAAGAGAACAAAGAAGTACCATAATTCCCCTCGCCTGTGCCGAAGGCAACCGAGGCAGAAGCCTGCCGAGGTTCGGGGAAGGGGATGCCGAACGCGGTGAGGCAGGGGTGAGGGCCTCGATAATAAAGTGACAAAGCACGGCGCGGGATCGTTGATTGGGGTAGTGTTGTTGTGAGGCAGATGGTGTCCAGGCGCTAAGGCCGGCGGTAGATTCAGGTTGCGGGCTATTACGTAAACTATAATAGAGATCGAGATGTCTACTCTGCCTGGGCGCGATCTTGCTCAGTCTGCTCGGTAGCAACATCGGACGGATCTTTTTTCATGGATTGGATGCAAGCGATGTGGGCTGGCACGGCAGGCTGTCGTGGTTGTGCCACACAAAGATGTGTAGCGGTCGCCGGAAAGTTGAGTTGTGTATGTCCGCCAACGGAATGGATAGATGTGAAGAGCTTCAGCCGCAGCTCGCGGCCTATGCGCTCGGCGAGCGTGAGCCTGATCCTGATCTGCTCACGCATCTCGCGCGCTGTGCGGACTGCTGGCACACGCTGCACGCATACGCGCATGTGACGCAGGTGTTGCCTTATACCACGCCGCAGGTAGCGCCGGCGCCGGATCTCCGTGATCGTATTCTGGCTGCGGCAACCGGAGCGCGGCCCCAGACTGTCGCGCCCGAGCCCCGGCGCGCAAAGAGCTGGCAGTGGCCACGCTGGCGTACGGTTCCTGTTCTGCGCTGGGGCGCTGCCTTTGCTGTCCTGCTGGCGCTGCTGGGATGGAACGCGTCTTTACAGGCGCGGCTCAATACCCAGACTGCACAGCTTGATCGCCTGACGCAGCAGGTTGCCAACAGCCGCGCTAACTGGCAGACGATGACCAGAGTGCTCAACCGCTCCGATCTCGACTCGTACGCGCTGTCGGGCGGTGCGGCTACCGGGCGCTTCTGGACCTCGCCCGAGCTGGATGTGGCCTGTCTTGTCGCCGAGGGCCTGCCCGATCCCGGCGCGGGCAACGTGTATCGAGTCTGGCTGATCCAGGGCGATAATCCGGTTCCGATCGGGCAGTTCGTGCCGCAGGAGGGCAGCGGCTGGGTGATCCTGCGGATCGACCGCTCGCTGAGCGCCTACCAGGAGGTCGATGTGACGATCGAGCCGCGCGATGGGGATTACAAGCGCACCGGTAAGCAGGTGCTCAAGGGCGTGCTGACGCTCTCGTCCCAGCCACAGAGCCTTCCCTATGTCGAGACGATCACGTTCTCGCCCTACGAAGACATCACCAACTAGCCCGCCGCGCAGCTCTGTGTCTGAGTTGCTGGCACACGCTCGGCCGATAGCTCCGCAACCAGCGCGGAGCTATTTGTTTGCCGCCGCGCCGTGATCGTTTGCTGCCCTTGACAGCAGCGCGGACCGTGCTATCGTGCCTGTATGATGCGTTTTTGTCCTCAATGTGCCACGCCGCTTGAAGAACGTCCATTCGAAGGCAAGCCACGCCCGACGTGTCCCAGCTGCGGCTATATCGTCTTTATCGATCCAAAAGTCGCGGCGACGGTGCTGATCGAGCGGGCCGGCAAAGTGCTGCTGGCTCGGCGCGCAATCGATCCCGGCCGTGGGCAGTGGTGTTTTCCCGGCGGCTATGTCGACTTTGGCGAAGCTCCCGAGGTCGCGGCGATCCGCGAGTGTCGTGAAGAGACCGGGCTGGCGATCGAGCAGATCGATCTGCTGGATGTATCGTTCAATGGCCGCGTGATTGTGATCACGTACGTCGGGCAGGCGCCAGGCGAGGCCGTGCCGATCGCCGCCGACGACGCGGATATGGTCGGCTGGTTCGCCCCGGACGATCTGCCGCCGCTGGCGTTCGAGACCATGCACCAGGCGATCGCGCTGTGGCTAGACAAAAAGTAAAATCCAGAGCGCTGATCAGCACTCTGGATTCTTGTTGGGGAAAGGCCATCACCCCCGCCATGCCCAGGGGGCGCCCCCGGTAGGCGAGGGGGAAGAGCGTATTTTTCCGATTCTTGCTTCTTTCGCTTGGTTCTCGTTTGTTCCTTTGTTCTTTGTTCTCCGTTTGGTTCTTGGTTCTTGGTTCTTGGTTCTTCTTACTCCACCGGCTCGGGATTGAAGAACGTGTAGATCGTATGCGAGAAGTCGCCCAGGTACGGCGACGGCGTGGCGTGCGCGTTGGTCACATAGCCGTCAGGCCGCCAGATGTAGATCGCTGCGACATAGCGGCCGTTGGGGCTGCTCACGATGCCGACATCGCTCTGCATATCGTCGATCCAGCCGCCCTTGTGCGCGACCGGCACGCCGGCCGGAATGCCGGCGACCATGCGCTCCTGATCGTGGGGCGTCTCCAGCCACTCCATCATCTCGTCACACAGCGACTCGTTGATCGTCGCGCCGAACTTCTCGATCAGCGTGCCTTTGCCCTCGGCGCAGTCAGCCAGCATCACAAATAGCTCGCCCATCTCGCGGGGCGTGGTGCGAACATACGGATCGGGCGCGGTGTAGGGTGCTTCGCCTTCACGCTTGGGCCCGCCCTGCGGCAGCCTTGACTGCTGGATCAGCCACTCGCCGGACTCGTAAGGAATCAGCTGATAAGTGTGCTGAAGGCCGAGCCCTTTGAGCATCTCGCTCATCTCGTTGACGCCTTCCAGCGCGGCCTCGGTGCCAATCCCACCGGCGGCGGCGGCCAGCAGCGCGTTGGCGTCGAGATTATCGCTGTTGATGACCACGTTTTCCATCCACTCGTGCTGCTTGTCGTCGAGCTTGCCGAGTTTGGAGTAGACGTAGATCATGATCGGCACCTTCATGACGCTCGCGCCGGAGAAGACCGTATTTTCGTTGATGCCGATCGACTCGCCGGTTTCGAGATCATGCACATAGATCGCGCCGACACCTTTCCAGTAGGTCAGGTGCTCCTCAAGCACGCTCTTGAGCTGCGCCAGATCGCGCTCCTGGGGCGGCGCGATTTGCAGCGCCACGGTCTCGGTGATCGTCTGGCTGCGATCGGTGAGCGCGCGCGTCAGCAGCTCGACGGTCGTATCCAGATCGACCTCGATGCCGGTCTGGGCGCGAAACGTGAAGGTCGCGGTCGGCGACTCGGTGTCGGTGATGATGTCGCTGGCCGAGGTTCGCTCGAACGCCGGAGCGAGCGCTTCGATCTCAGCTCGCAGCCTGGCCTCGTCGATCTCGGGCGTCCAGTCGATATTGACCGTCTGGCCGGCGCGCGCCCGCTGCTCGGCCTCGTCGACCATCTGCGTCACATCCGGATTGAGGCCAACGCGGTAGGGCAGGATCGTGGGCGGCTCGTCAGCGATCTCGTCGGCGACCAGCGGAACCGGCCGCTGCCATTTGTTGAGTCCCAGTGAGACCAGCTTGATCGCAGTGGCGGGCGTTCGGTCGCCCACATCGACGCCCGCGATCGTGCTGCCGGCGGGAAAGCGCCACTCGCCAGGGGTTGGCGTGGCCTCGGCGACGGTCGTCGTGGCGGGCGGCGCGGCGGTGGCTGTGCTCTGACTGGTCTGCGGCGGCGTGGTCGTCGAGCAAGCGGCAAGCATAGCGGCCAGTAGCAGCAGGCTCAGGCCGCGTGAAATACGAGTAGATGTTGGCATAGATTTGTGTGTGATTGGCGAATTCAAAACTGCTGTAGTATACCTGCTTCTTCGGCTGGCGCAACCCGCGCGAGGAATTGGGCTTGCGGCGCGTCAGCGCTCGGCGTGAAGCGGCAGCCGCACAATAAAGGTGCTGCCCCGGTTTTCGGCGCTGCTATACTCGACCGCGCCATGATGCAGCGTGACGATCAGATTGACCAGATACAGGCCGATGCCCATACCGCTGATGTTGCGTCCGCTCACGTTGCTGGCCCGATAAAAGCGCTGGAAAAGATACGGTCGCTCGGCCTCGGGGATGCCGACGCCGTGATCGCTGACGGTGAGCACGACGATGTTGCCCTGGCGCTCGATGCCGACGACTACCGCGCCGCCGTTGGGACTGTACTTGATCGCGTTCTGGAGCAGATTCTGGATCACCTGCTCCATACGCGCGGCATCGCCCAGGATCAGCAGCGCCGTGTCCGGGATCGTCGGCTGAAGCGCGTGCCGCTCCAGCGTCGGCTCCAGCTCCGCGACGATGCGACGGCTCAGCGCCGCCAGATCGACTTCTTCTTGCGCCACGCTGAACTGGCCCATCTCGATCCGCGACAGATCCAGCAGCGTGTCGATCTGTTTGGTCAGCCGCAGTGCCTGCTGCTCGATCACGCTCAGCGCCCGCTGATCGCGCTCACTCAGCAGATTCTCGCGCGTCAGCCGCCGTTGCAGACCCTGTGTATGGCCCAGCAGCGTCGTCAGCGGCGTTTTCAGCTCGTGGGAGGCGATCGACAGAAACTCGTTGCGGATCTCGATCGCGGCCTGTGCTTCGCGGTAGAGCCGGGCGTTATCGATCGCCAGCGCCGCTCGATGACCGAGATCTTCGGCCATCACACTATCGTCGGCGTGGTAGCGTCCAGGCTGCGACGAGAGCAGCGTGATCGTGCCGAGGATGCGACCACGCGCCAGCAGCGGCACCACGATTCGCGAGCCGATATTCATCGCGCGCAGCAGCGCCAGATGCCGGGCGTCTCTGGCCCAGGATACCAGATGTGCATCCGTAATCTCGGAGTCGACGATCGCGCGGGCCCGCCGCAGCACGTGCCAGATGGTGTGCTGCTCGTTCTGGTTCGGCGGGTAGCGCTCGCGGACCTCGTGGGCCAGCCACTCCTGTTCGGGATCGACATGCGCGACCGCCGTCACCTGGACCGAGCCGTCGTCTTGCAGCAGATCGACGATACACCAGTCGGCCAGCGATGGGATCGTCATATGCGCGACGCTCTGAAGCGTGGTCTCGTAATCCAGCGACGAGCCGAGTACCCGCGTGGACTCGACCAGGAAGTGCTGGGCGGCTTCGGCCTTTTTGCGGGCGGTCTCGGCGCGCCGGCGATCGATAAACGCGCCGATCTGCCGGCCCAGCGCCGCCGCTGTTTTCAGCAGATCCTCGTCGGGCTGGCGGCGCGTGCGGCTAAAAAACTCGAAGGTGCCGAATAGCTCTTCTTTACCGCAGATCGGGAACGAAAACGCGCTCTGCAAGCCAGCCTGAGCCGCCGCCGCGCCGCGCACAAAATCGGCATCGCCTGCGACATCGACGATCCAGTGCGGCTGCTCGCTGGCCCAGACGCGGCCCGGCAGACAAACGCTGCGGGCGGCGGCGATCTCGGAGGTCAGCGCTTGAAACTCGCCCGCGACGATCGAGTCCGAGATCCAGGTCGCGCTACAGCGCAGCACCTGAGCATCGCGATCGATGCACCAGACGCAGCCGACGTCCCAGTCCAGCAACGTCGCGATGGTATGCAGCAGACGGGGCGTGATCTGCGGAAAGCTCTGTGCCTCGGCCAGCAGCGTCGTGACCGAGTACTGCACCGCCAGCCGCTGCTCAGCCCGCCGATGCTCCACCGCTTCGGCTTGTCGCGCCTCCATCTGCCGCATCAGCTCGATCGGCCCACTCAGCACAGCCGCGATCTTCTGCGCCAGCTCGACATCAGTCTCGCCAAATGCATCGGCGTCAGTCGATTCGATCTCCAGCAATCCCAGGATTTGCCCACGCCAGCGCAGCGGCAGAGCAAGATACGACTGATGTCCGCCGGAGGTAAGCCGCTGACCATTCGAGAAGAACGGCTGACCGTTTTGGAGGCCATACTCGCCGCGATCGCCATTGCGCGGCGTGCGCGAGCCAAGCGCCGAGGCTGCGCACGGCCCGTCGGCAGCGTAGATGACAAGATCCTCGCCCTCAATCAGTGCGATCGAGCCGCTGGTAAACGAGATTCCTTCACGCAGATAGACAAGCGCGGCCTGGAGCAGTCGTGGAAGATCCGCTTCCGTGGCGGCCAGCGCAGCGATCGCGGCGACAAGCTCTGCCGCGACGATCGACCGGCGGCTGCGATCTAGATTGTTCTGAGTGGTAGCCATGGCAGGTGTCCACGGGCGATCGTTCCTATGCTACACTATCGCGGGCTGCGAGATCGAGGGGCATGGTTCGACCGGTGCGGATAAGAATCGCAGTATAGCCTTGAGCTTTCCATAAAGTCAAGAACAAAAAAGAACCAAGAACCAAGAACCAAGAACCGGGTGCCAGACCCAGAGGGTACCCCGGCGAAGCTAGAACCTAACGAACAAGGGAACCAAGGAACAAACGAACAAAGGGGTACCGAAAAGCCCCTCGCCTGCCGCAACCGAGGCTGAAGCCAGCCGAGGTTCGGGGAAGGGGTTTGGGGTGAGGGCCTCTCCGAACATCATCAAAACTCAAAGCGAAGGAGCTTTTGTATGCCTCAGCCACTCATCGAGTGTGTGCCGAATTTTAGCGAGGGCCGTCGCGCCGAGGTTGTCGAGCAGATCGTGGCGGCGATCCGCGCCGTGCCGGGCGTGCTGGTGCTGGACGTGGAGTCTGACGCCGATCATAATCGCTCGGTCGTAACGTTCGTGGGCTCGCCGGAGGCCGTGGTGGATGGCGCGCTGGCCGGCATGGGCGCTGCTCAGCAGCTGATCGACCTTGACCAGCATCAGGGTGCGCATCCACGGCTGGGCGCAACCGATGTTGTGCCGTTCATTCCGATCCGCGATGCCACGATGGCCGACTGTGTGGAGCTGGCGCGGCAGCTTGGCCGGCGCGTCGGCGAGGAGCTTGGGATTCCGGTCTATCTCTACGAGGAAGCCGCCACGCGTCCATCACGTCGCAACCTGGCGGATGTGCGGCGCGGCGAGTACGAGGGCTTGAAGCAGTCGTTAGGCAAGGACGCGGCTCGCGACCCCGACTTCGGCCCGACGACGCTCACGCCCGCCGGAGCGACCGCGATCGGAGCGCGCGCGCCGCTGATCGCCTACAACGTGTATCTCAGCACCGGCGATGTGGACGTGGCCAAAAAGGTCGCCAAAGCGATCCGCCATTCGAGCGGCGGTCTGCGCTTCGCCAAGGCGCTGGGTCTGCTGGTCGATGGCCGCGCGCAGGTCTCGATCAATATGACCGATTTTCGCTCGACGCCGCTGCACCGTGTGTTTGAGCTGATCCGCGTAGAAGCCGCGCGCTACGGCGTGCTGCCGACCGAGAGCGAGATCGTGGGACTGGTGCCGGAGGATGCGCTGCTCGACGTCGCCGAGCACTATCTACAGCTGAATCGCTTCAAGCGCGCGCAGGTGCTGGAGCGGCGACTTGCCGAAGCCGAGGCCGAGACGCCGGCTCAGGCGACGAGCGAAACATGAAAGCTGAGCGCAATCCCGTCGCTCGGCTAGGTAATCGCGCGCGTCTGCTGCTGGCGGTGGGCGCGCTGCTGCTGGTGATCGTCGGGCTGGCGATCTACCGCTACGGCGCGGCGCTGCGGCCCGAGGCGGTGCGCGATGTGCTGCTCAGCCTTGGTCCGTGGGGGCCGCTGGCGCAGATCGCACTGCTGGGCGGCGTGCTCACGGTGCCGGTCGTGCCCGCAACGATCTTTCAGATCGCGGGCGGCTGGGCCTTCGGTAAAACGCTGGGCTTCGTCTACACCATGCTCGGCGATGCGCTGGGAGCGTGTATCGGCTTCTGGATTGCGCGGCGCTGGGGCGATCGCGTGCTGCACCGCTGGCTGTCGCCCGCTTCGTATGCGCAGGTGCAGCGGCTGGCGGGACGCATGACCTGGCGCACGGTGATGGTGCTGCGTCTGCTGCCTGGTCCCGCCTACACGCTGGTCTCGCTGGCGGCTGGCGTGTCGCCGCTGCGTTTCTGGCCGTACATCATCGGCTCGGTGGTCGGCGTCGCGCCGTGGATCGCGCTGCTTGTGCTGGCCGGTGATGTCGCGCGCTCGAATCCGCTG
>DASWTQ010000007.1:0-2297 GCA_036402055.1 Herpetosiphonaceae bacterium | reverse complement strand
GCAGGGCGGAGGGTTTATGCTATCACCCACACAGTCGCAGACAACCAGCTGGCAAGATACAGCTACTCAGGTCGCGCAGGCGATTCGGCGCCGCGTGCTTGAGCATGTGATTCTCAACAACGGCGGCTATTTGAGCCAGGCTTGCTCGGCGGCCGAGACGCTGGCGACGCTCTACACCAGGATCATGAAGCTGGATGCCAGCCAGGCGCCGCTGATTCCAGGGCCGTTCGCGGGCGTTCCCGGCCCCAATAATTCCCATGCCTTTACCGGCGCGGCCTACAACGGACGGCCCGATCCGGCGCTGGATCGCTTCATTTTTTCGCCGGCGCACTACGCGCTGGTGCTGTACACGACCTTGATCGAAGTCGGGCGGCTAGACCCCGAGGCGTTGCGTGAGTTCAACAAAGACGGCAGCACCGTCGAGATGATCGGCGCGGAGCACTCGCCGGGCATGGAAGTGACCTCGGGCTCGCTGGCCCAGGCGCTCAGTCAGGCGGCCGGCATCGCGATGGCACGCAAGCTCAGGGGCGAGACCGGCCGCGTCTGGGTGTATATGTCGGACGGCGAGTTCCAATCCGGCCAGACCTGGGAGACCATGGCGGCGATCGCGTTTCACAAGCTGGACAACATCGGCATCTACGTCGACGTGAATCAGCAGCAGTGCGACGGCAGCATGGCCAGCGTGCTCGACATCGAGCCGCTCGACGAGCGCATTCGCGGCTTCGGCGCGCACGTGGTCAAAGTCGATGGACACGACGTCGAGGCGCTGGCGACACCCGCCGAAGCCTGGCCGGAGCACAAGCCGCTGGTCGTGCTGGCCTACACCAACCCGTGGCAAGGCATCGACCTGCTGCGATCGCGCGCGCCCAAGCTGCACTATGTTCGCTTCAGCGGCGCGGAAGAGCGCCAGCGCTACGCCGATTTCCTCGCGACCTTGCACTAAGGAGTTCTTCCGCTATGGATCTGCTAACCCGTGTACACGCGCAGAATCTCGTCGATTGGGCCCGCGACAAGCCCGAGGTGGTCGTGCTCTCGGCGGATCTGACCAGCTCGACCGAGATCGATCTGTTTCGCGATACGTATCCCGAGCGCTTTTTCTCGATGGGCATGGCCGAACAAAACATGATGAGCTTCGCCGGTGGCCTGGCGCGCGAGGGCTTTTTTCCGTTTGTGCATACCTTTGCAGTGTTTATGTACCGCCGCGCGCTGGATCAGATCTCGATGTCGATCGCGTATCCCAATTTGCCGGTGCGCATGTTTGGCTTTCTGCCGGGCATTACCACGCCGGGCGGCGTCACCCACCAGGCGATCGACGACATCGCGGTGCTGCGCGCGATTCCCAACATGACGCTGCTGGAGTGCGGCGATGCGACCGATGTCGAGTCGGTGCTGGACGTGGCGCAGGCCGTGGACGGGCCAGTCTATGTGCGCATGCTGCGCGGCGAGATCCCGCGCCTCTTCGATGCTGGCGAGCCGTTGCGGCTGAACCAGGCGCGCGTGCTGAGCACCGGCGCGGACATCACGCTGCTCTCGACCGGCATCTGCACCGAGGAGGCCATGCGCGCTACCAGCGTGCTCGCGAGTCACGGCGTGTCGATCCAGCATCTGCATATCTCGACGCTCAAGCCCTTCAACGATCCGATCGTGCTGGAGGCGCTGGACCAGCCGCGCCACGGCGTGATCACGATGGAGAATCACAGCATCGTCGGTGGGCTGGGCACGGCCGTTGCCGAGGTGATGGCCGAGAATGGGATTGCCCGCAAGCTGGTGCGGATCGGCCTCAAAGATACCTACGCCCACGGTGCCAGCCGCGACTATCTGATGCGCGAGTATGGCCTGGATGCGCTGGCGCTGGTGCGGCAGGTCGAGGCGCTGCTCAACACGACGCTGGATATCGACGAGGAAGATCTGGCGGCGGTGCGGCTGATCGCGGTCCACAGCTCAGCGAAAGCCGAGGCGCTGTGATGGCTGCCAACGACGAGCTTATGCTGTCTGGCGAGCGTTTCCGGGTGGTCTATCACCTGACCGGCGATGAGGCTGAGGCGCGGCGTAAAGCGATCGATATTTGTCTTGAGCAAACGGTCGAGCTGCCCGACGATCTCCTGCCCGACGGCCCAATCCGCGACGCTGTGGTCGGCCGGATCGAGTCGCTGCATGCGCTGTCCGCCGATCGCTACGAGGCTGTGATCAGCTATGCGGTCGAGACGGCGGGCGGCGAGCTGACCCAGCTGCTGAATGTGATCTTCGGCAATATCAGCATCAAGCCTGGTATTCGCGTCGAGCATTTGGATCTGCCA
>DASWTQ010000006.1:0-3222 GCA_036402055.1 Herpetosiphonaceae bacterium | reverse complement strand
GGCACGATCCCATACGAGAGCTGCGACAACAACCCGGCTGCGCGCATCCTGGCCGAGCATACCGCGTATGTGATCTACACCTCAGGCTCGACCGGGCAGCCCACAGGCGTGCTGGTTGAGCAGCGCCAGCTGGCGAACTATGTCGCGGGCATACTGGATCGGCTGGCGCTGAGCGAGCCCGCCAGCTTTGCAACTGTCTCGACGATCGCGGCGGATCTTGGCAATACCGCGATCTTTCCGTGCCTGTGTACGGGCGGCAGCTTGCATGTCATCGCCCAGCAGCGCCTCGCCGATCCGCGTCTGCTGGCGGAGTACATGACCGAGCATCCGATCGATTGCCTCAAAATTGTGCCGTCGCATCTGGCGGCGCTGCTAAAGTCTGATCAGGGCGCGCATGTTTTGCCGCGCAAATACTTAATTCTCGGCGGCGAGGCGGCGCGATCGAGCTGGATCACCGAAATTCAGCAGCTCGCGCCGACCTGCACGATCCTCAACCACTACGGCCCGACCGAAGCCACGGTCGGCGTGCTGACCTATCACGTCGCGCCGGGCGAGCTGCCGCCGACACCGACGGTACCGCTGGGCCGTCCGCTCGCCAACACGCAGATCTATATTCTCAATGCGCGCTTGCAGCCCCAGCCGATCGGCGTGGAGGGCGAGATCTACATCGGCGGCGATGGCGTGACGCGCGGCTATCTCAATCGCCCCGAGCTGACCGCCGAGCGCTTCGTTCCCGATCCATTCGGCCAAGCTCCCGGATCGCGCCTGTACCGCACGGGCGACCTGGCGCGCTACCTGGGCGACGGATCGATCGAGTTCCTGGGCCGCATCGATCACCAGATCAAAGTGCGCGGCTTCCGCGTCGAGCCCGGCGAGATCGAAGCCACATTGCTGAGCCATCCTGCGGTCGCGGCGGCGGCTGTGCTGCTGCACGAAGCCGAAACTGACGAGCCGCAGCTGGTTGCGTACGTCGTAGAAGAACCAAGAACGGGCGCCCTCTGGGCAAAGCAAGAACCTAACGAACAAACGAACAAACGAACAAATGAACAAAGCACCGACCAAGCAGTGAAGACTCCCCCCTCGCCTATCGCCGACGAGGCGGAAGCCCGCCGAGGAGTGGGGCAGGGGGACAAAGGGGGTGAGGGCCTGATCTCCTCGCTCCGCCAGCATTTGCAACACCGCCTACCAGCACACATGATCCCGTCGGCGTTCGCGGTGCTCGACGCGCTGCCGTTAACGCCCAACGGCAAACTGGATCGCCACGCCCTGCCCGCACCCGACACGAGTCGGCGCGCTTTGCCGACGGACTTTGTCGCGCCCGATACCGAGCTAGAGCGGACGATCGGCGAGATCTGGCAGGCCGTGCTGAACGTCGAGCGCGTCGGCATTCACGACAACTTCTTTGACCTGGGTGGTCACTCGTTGCTGCTGATGCAGGTGCAGAGCCAGCTCCAGGACCGCCTGTCGCACCAGCTATCGATCGTCGATCTGTTCGAGCATCCGACCGTCAGCTCGCTGGCGCGCTACCTGTCGCGGCAAAATCATGATGAGCAGCCCGCTCCACACGACGATCGACGGCAGGCATCGATCGCGACCGGCAAAGATCGCCTGAAAAAGCTGTTGGGCAAAGGCACCGAGCAGCGCAGAAGAGGGAAGGAGATCGATGACGAGTTCCGCAGTTGAAACCGGGTTGGAGATAGCGATTATCGGTATCGCTGGCCGCTTTCCTGGCGCGCCAACCCTTGATATATTCTGGAACAATCTTCGTGACGGCATCGAATCGATCACCAGATTCGATCAAGCTGATGCAGCAGAATCCGAGATCGTCAAAGCGAGCGCGGTCCTCGACGACATCGAGCACTTCGACGCCGCGTTCTTTGGCATGTCGCCGCGCGAGGCCGAAATCCTAGATCCGCAGCAGCGCCTGTTTCTGGAGTGCGCCTGGGAAGCGATCGAGAGCGCGGGCTACAACCTCCAGCGCTATGACGGCTCGGTCGGCGTGTACGCGGGCGTTGGGATCAACACCTATCTGCTGAAAAATCTGTACTCGAATCCGAATCTGATCGATCTGATCGGCGAGGCGCAGATCAAACACGGCAACGACAAAGATTTTCTGGCGACACGCGTCTCGTATCTGCTCAACCTCGACGGCCCCAGCGTTGTGGTGCAGACCGCGTGCTCAACCTCGCTGGTCGCGGTCCATCTGGCCTGCCGTAGCTTGCTCAGCGGCGAGTGCGACATGGCGCTGGCCGGAGGAGCATCGATTCGCACGCCTCAGGAGTCAGGCTACGCGTATCGCGAGGGCGGCATCACGGCACCTGACGGCCACTGTCGCGCCTTCGACGAGCAGGCGCATGGAACAGTCTTCGGCAATGGCGTGGGCGTGGTGCTGCTCAAGCGCCTCGAAGACGCGCTGGCCGACGGCGACACGATCCATGCCGTGATCAAGGGCTCGGCGATCAACAACGACGGCTCGAACAAGGTTGGCTTTACCGCGCCGGGCGTCGAAGGCCAGACCAAAGTGATTCAAGCCGCGTACATGATGGCCGAAGTCGAGCCCGAGAGCGTCTCGTACGTCGAAACCCACGGCACCGGCACCAAATTGGGCGATCCGCTTGAGATCACCGCCTTGACACGCGCCTTCCGCCAGAGCACGGAGCAGGAGCAGTTCTGCGCGATCGGCGCGCTCAAGCCGAATATTGGGCATCTCGACACCGCCGCCGGCGTGGCTGGATTGATCAAGGCGACGCTGGCGCTGAAACACCGCGAAATTCCGCCGCTGCTGCACTTCGAGCGCGCGAATCCGGCGATCGATTTTGCCAGCAGTCCATTTTATGTAACCACAGAAGCCGCCGCATGGCATCGTAACGGCACGCCGCGCCGCGCTGGCGTGAGCGCTTTCGGCATCGGCGGCACCAACGCGCATGTCGTGCTCGAAGAAGCGCCCGCGCCGGCTGAGTCGGGGGAGTCGCGGCCCTGGCAACTGCTGCCGATCTCGACGAAAACCGCCGCCGCGCTGGAAGCCGCGACCACCAATCTCGCAGCGCATCTCAAGCAGTCGCCCGAGCTGAGTCTGGCGGATGTGGCCTACACGCTTCAGGTCGGGCGGCAGCCGTTTGCCCACCGGCGCTTTGTGCTCTGCCGGAGCCAGGATGAGGCAATCGCCGCGCTTGAAGGCTCGGAGAGCGGGCGGGTTTTCGGCGGAGTAGCCGAGCGTGAGCG
>DASWTQ010000005.1:0-8457 GCA_036402055.1 Herpetosiphonaceae bacterium | reverse complement strand
AATCCGGGAGCGGCAGGTTTCATGAGTGCAGCATCCCGACCGCTGCGCGTGCTGATGGTCACGCCGCGATTTTTTCCGCTGATCGGCGGCGTCGAAACCCACGTCGATCAGGTTGCTCGGCGTCTGGTCCAGTCGGGCGCTAAGGTAACCGTGCTGACGACCGATGCCGGCGGCAAGCTGTCCCGGCGTGAGCAGCGCGACGGCGTGACGATCGAGCGGGTACGCGCCTGGCCCGCCGAGCGCGATTATTATTTCGCGCCTGGCCTGGTCGACGTGATCGCGCGTGGCTCGTGGGATCTGATGCACTGCCAGAGCTACCACACGCTGGTCGCGCCACTGGCGATGGCGGCCGCGCTGCGATCACGGCTGCCGTATGTGGTCACTTTCCACGGCGGCGGCCACTCCTCTCGTCTGCGCAACGCGATACGCAGCCCGCAGTGGGCACTGCTCCGGCCGTTATTGGCGCGAGCGACGCGGCTGGTCGCGGTTGCGCGCTTCGAGATCGGGCTCTACGGCCGGCGGCTGCGCGTTCCCGCAGAGCGGTTTGCGCTGATCCCGAACGGCGCGGATCTACCGATCACGGCTCAGCCATTACCGCCGCTCACCGAGGCGCCGCTGATCGCCTCGGTGGGACGGCTTGAGCGCTACAAAGGTCACCAGCGGGCGATCGCGGCGCTGCCCCGCGTGCTGGATCGCTATCCCGGAGCGCGGCTGCGGATCGTCGGCACCGGGCCGTACGAGGCCGATCTGCGGCAGCTGGCGCAGGGGCTGGGCATCGCGCGCCATGTCGAGATCGGCGGGATCGCGCCGACCGACCGCCAGGGCATGGCCGAGGTGCTGACGCGCTCGTCGGTGGTAACGCTGCTGAGCGACTACGAGACCCATCCGATCGCGGCGATGGAAGCACTGGCGGTCGGGCGTCCGGTCGTTGTCGCAAATACGTCGGGTCTGAGCGAGCTGGCCGAGCGTGGTCTGGCGCGATCGGTGCCGCTGGACAGCTCGTCGGAGCAGGTGGCCGCCGCGATCCTTGAGCAGCTTGAGCGGCCGCTGGTGCCGCCGCGTCTCGATCTGCCGACCTGGGATGATTGCGCGGCGGGCTTGCTGACGCTGTATCGCTCGATTGTGGAAAGGCCAAACCTATGCGCGTCCTGATGCTGACGCAGTTTTACCCGCCCTACATCGGCGGCGAGGAGCGCCACGTGCGCACGCTGAGCCAGCGGCTGGCGGCGCGCGGCCATGAGGTGGCGGTCGCGACGCTGGGCAACCAAGAGCTTCCTGCGTATGAGGACGATCAGGGCGTTCGCGTCTACCGGATTCGCGGTACGATGCAGCGGATCGAGAAGCTGTTCAGCCAGAGCGATCGCCGTCACGCGCCGCCGTTTCCCGATCCCGAGCTGGGATTGGCGCTGCGCGAGGTGATTCGCCGCGAGCAGCCGCAGATCGTGCACGCGCACAACTGGCTGAATCGCTCGTTCTTGCCGCTGAAGTCCTGGAGCGGCGCGCGGCTGGTGCTGACGGTGCATGATCACAGTCTGATCTGTCCCAAGAAAAAGCTGATCCACGGCGACGATCCGTGCAGCGGGCCGCAGGGTAGCAAGTGTTTGTCGTGCGCGCCCGCGCACTACGGCAAGGCCAAGGGCGTGCCGGTGATGCTTTCCAACGTCGCGATGAGCCGGGCCGAGCGCGCGGCCGTCGATATGTATGTGCCGGTCAGCCGCGCGGTGGCGCAGGACAACGGCCTGCTCGACAGCAAACTGCCGGTGCGGGTGATCCCAAACTTTGTGCCCGACGATCTCGGAACGCAAACAGCCCCGCCGCATCCGAATCTGGCGCAGCTGCCGGCGGGCGATTTCATGCTGTTCGTGGGCGCGTTCGGGCGCTACAAGGGGCTCGACGTGCTGATTCGCGCCTACGCCGATCTGGTGGACGCGCCGCCGCTGGTGATCATCGGCTACTCGACGCCGGAGTATCCCGTGCGCACCGTGGATCTGCCGCCGGGCGTGATCGTGCTGCGCGACTGGCCGCACGAGGCCGTGATGCAGGCGTGGCAGCGCTCGCTCTTCGGCCTGATCCCGTCGATCTGGTCCGATCCCTGCCCGACGGTAGCCATGGAAGGCATGAGCACGGGCCGGGCGCTGATCGCCTCGCGTATCGGCGGTCTGATGGATCTGGTCGTCGACGGCGAGACCGGGCTGCTGGTCGAGCCGGGCGATCATTCCGCGCTGACACAGGCCATGGCACGTCTGCTGGCCGATCGTGACTTGTGCCGGCGCATGGGCGAGGCCGGGCGGCGGCATGTCACAGGCTTTCAAGCCAGCACCGTGATCCAGCGAATCGAAGAAATGTATGCTGAACTCCACGCACGATAGTCACGCGCTGCCGATGCAGCCGTCCGTTCAAACCTCACAGTCGGGCATGAGCCTCGCCGATCTGCGCTACGCCTGGTACGCCGATCTGTACCGCTACGAGGGCGCGGTCAGCGCGCGGCTATTTTTCAAACATCTGCTGCTCAGCCCGGGCTTTACGTTTAGCTTTTATCTGCGGCTGTGCCAGTTTTTCTACAACAAATCGCCCCGGCTGCTGATGGTGCCGATCTTCTGGATCTTTCGCGTGATGCTGCGCCGCTACACCTATAAGTTCGGCATCAATATTCCGTTCGACACGCAGATCGGCGTCGGGCTGTACATCGGACACCCCGGCAATATTCACTTCAACGCCCGCGCGATCGTCGGCGCGAACTGCAACATTAGCCAGGGCGTGACGCTGGGCCAGGCCAATCGCGGCAAGAACAAGGGCTATCCCGTGATCGGCGATGGCGTGTACATCGGGCCGGGCGCCAAGATCGTCGGTGCGGTGCGTGTGGGCAACAACGTGGCGATCGGCGCGAACTGCGTGGTGACCAAAGATGTGCCCGATAACGCGGTGATCGTCGGCGTGCCCGGCCGCGTGATCTCCTTCGAGGGCGCGCACGACTACGTCGACTATACCGATTACCAGCCGCTCCAGGCCGGAAACGAGCACCGTGCAGCGGATTAAGCAATCGAGCAACGTGGGCATCGTCTCGTCGGCGCGGCCGGCTGCGCTGCTGCACAGTCGTGATCAGGGCGGATCGATCGTGCAGGCCGGAGCCTGGGGCTGGCTGCCGGCACTGAGCCTGGTCGGCGCGATCGGCGTGGTGCTGGTGGCGCTGGCGCATGTCGGGGCGCGCTACGGCACGGCCTGGTCGCAGACGTTGTTCTGGACCGGCCTGACGGTGATGTACGCGCCGCTGTCGGCCCGGCTGGTGATGCCCGATCTCAAGCGGCAGGAGGCGATCGGCCTGGTGCTGTTTCTGGGCCTGGGCGTGTATCTGGCCAAGCTGCTGCATAGTCCGCTGGGCTTCACCTTCTTCGACGAGTTTCTGCACTGGCGCACCGCCAACGATATTCTCAAAAGCGGCCATCTGTTCGGCGAAAACTCGCTGCTGCCGGTGTCGCCGCTGTATCCCGGCCTGGAGATCGCGGCCAATGCGCTGGGCCAGCTGACCGGCATGAGCATCTTCCAAGCGGGCTCGACGATCGTCTGCGTTGCGCGGTTGATGCTGACGCTGACGCTGTATCTGTTTTATGAGGAGATCAGCGGCTCGGTGCGGATCGCGGGGATTGCCTCGGCGCTCTACATGGCGAATCCGCACTATCTTTTCTTCGACGGTCAGTTCGCCTACGAGTCACTCGCGCTGCCACTGGCGACGCTGGTGCTCTTTTTTTTGCTGCGCCGTCGCCGCGCAACCGGCCAGCAGCGCCGCATTTTGACCGTTCTGGCCGGAATCTCGATCTGGGCGGTCGTCGCAACCCACCACGCGACCTCGTACATGCTGACGCTGTTTTTGATCCTGTGGATGGTTGTGACGTGGGCGTATAACAAATGGTTCGGCGCGCGAGAGCCGGAGTTGCTCTCGATGATGCTGCTGGTGATCGCGGCAAATGTGGTCTGGCTGATCTGCGTGTCGAGCATCACGATCGGCTATCTCGCGCCGCATCTTCAGGGCGCGGTCAGCTCTGTGCTGAATCTGATCAGCGGCGAGGGCTCGGACCGGGAGCTGTTCAAATCCAGCACCGGTACGCCCGTGCCGATCATGGAAAAGCTGGCGGGTCTGGGCGCGCCCGGCCTGATCATGCTGCTGCTGCCCTGGGGCCTGCTCCAGTTCTGGCTCGGCTACCGCAAAGGCGCGATCGCGTTTACCTTCGCGCTGGGCGCGCTGACCTATCCCGTGACGCTGGCGCTGCGTCTGACCGGCGGCGGCTGGGAGATCTCGGCGCGCTCGTCGGTGTTTGTGTATATTCCGCTGGCGCTGGTGCTGGCGCTCGGCGTCGAACATGCGCGCTTGCCCGGATTTCTCAGCTGGCTATCGGCCTGGCTGGATCGCTTCAAGCGCTGGCTGTGGCTCAAGCCGCTGGTCTTCGCGCCGTATGTGGCTGTGGTCTTCGCGGGCGGCGTGATCGCGGGCTGGTCGCCGTGGGCGCGCATGCCGTGGCCCTACATGGTCGCCGCCGACACGCGCTCGGTCGAGCCGCAGGGCCTCGCGGCGGCAGAGTGGGCGCGCGACTATCTCGGCCCCGACAATCGCATCGCCGCCGATCGGATCAACATGACGCTGCTGGGAACCTACGGCGAGCAAAGGCTGATCACGCATCTGATCGATAAGGTCTCGATCTCGGGGATCTTCCTCGCGCCGCGCATCGGGCCGAACGAGCTGGCGGCACTGCGCGACGGTCGCATCCGCTATATCGCCGTGGACCAGCGCACCACCAGGGCGCGGCCGCTCGACGGGCACTACTATGAGAGCTGGGAGCAGATGGTCGCGCCGTTCACGCCGCCGGTTAATCGCGTGGTGCTTGATAAGTTCGCGGTGATGCCCAATATCGATCGGCTCTTCGACAGCGGCGATCTTCAGTTCTACGACGTAGGAGCACTGTGGCGTGACCCGTAATCTTTCCGATCTGCTCATCGTGAGCGTACTGGCCGTGGCGATGCTCGCGCTGGCGCTGTTGGGCTGGGATGGCGGCGTGCTGCGGCTTGTTCTCGGCTTGCTACTCGTGCTGGTGCTGCCGGGCTACGCGCTCACGGCGGCGCTCTTTCCCGATCCCACGCTGCCACGCACCGATCGGCTGCTGTACACGGTCGGGCTGAGCCTGGTTGTAACGATTCTGGGCGGCTTTGTGCTCAACTGGACGCCCTGGGGCTTGCGCGCGCAGTCGTGGGCGGTGCTGCTGAGCTACATCACGCTTGGCGGCTGCGTGGCGGCAGTCATGCGGCGGCCGGTCGTGGTCGTCGCTCCCCAGCGATCGGCGCTGCGGCTCAGCCCCGGACAGGCGGCGCTCTTTGCGCTGGCGGCGCTCACGCTTGTCGGCTCGGTGGCGATTGCCAGAAGCGAGGCGGCGCAGCATCCGGCGCCGGATGTGGTACAGCTCTGGATTTTGCCCGGCGATCAGCTACAGACGGCGCGGCTTGGCGTGATCACCAAAGGGCCGACGGCCGGATCGTACCGGCTGGTGGTGCAGCGCGGCGGCTACACGATCCGCGAGTGGCCCGCGCTCACGCTCAAAGATGACGATCGCTGGGAGGCCACGATCGAGATCTCGGCGCGGCAGCCCGGCAGCGGCCCGATCCAGGCGCGACTCTATCGTGCGGACGAGCCAAACGCGATCTATCGCAGCGTGACGCTGTGGCCGGATGATTCGCCATCACCAAACAAATAATTGTGTTTGTACACATATATTGATAATGCGTAACGGCAATATTGTTCCGTAGGGGCGTGATTTATCACGCCCTGACGTTGATTTGATCGCTAAATTGGGTGCTTTGAACTATTCATCGAACGATTAATATAAGGAAGCGCATGAATATTCTGAATCGGCTGCGGAGCGCGGCGAACCGTGAGCTGCTGATCAACGCCGGGTCGATGATCGGTACAACCGTCGTCACTTCGGGCCTTGGCTTCGTCTACTGGTGGCTGGCGGCGCGGCAGTTTCCCGCCGATGTCGTCGGCTTTGCCTCGGCGGCGATCTCAGCCATGAGCCTGATCGGTACGATCGGCATTGTGGGCCTGGGCACGCTGCTGATCGGCGAGCTGCCGCGTCATCCCGAGCGGCGCGGCCCGCTGATCACGACGGCGCTGCTCGTGGCCGGGCTGCTCTCGGCACTGCTGGGCCTGCTGTTCGCGCTGATCGCACCGGCGGTCTCGGCGGAGTTTCAGCCGCTGGCGGGCGATGCGAGCAAGATCGCGCTGTTTGTGCTGGGCGTGGTTCTGACGGCCGTCACGCTGGTGCTGGATCAAGCGCTGATCGGGCTGCTGCGGGCCAGCCTTCAGCTCTGGCGCAACGCGCTCTTTGCGCTGATCAAGCTGGCCGCGCTGCTGCCGCTAAGCTGGTGGCTGGCGGATACAACCGGTCTCGGCATCTACACCACCTGGACGCTCGGCAATCTGCTTTCGCTGGTCGGGCTGTTCGGAATCGTGGCTGCGCAGCGGCTGCGCGTGCGGGCGCACCGGCCGCAGTGGGATCTGCTACGCGATCTGCCGGGCGCGGCGCTGGGCCATCACGCGCTGAACCTGGCGCTCCAGCTGCCGGGCTTTGTGCTGCCGATCATCGTGACCGGGCTGCTCTCGGCGGCGCTCAACGCCAGCTTCTACATGGCCTGGCTGATGCTGCACCTGGTCTTTGCGATTCCTTACACCCTGACAACCGTGCTCTACGCGGTTGGCGTGGCCGATCGCGGAGCGTTCGCGCAGAAGATGCGGCTCACGCTCAGCCTTGCGACGACGATCGGTCTGGTCTCGAATGTTGTGCTGTGGCTGGGCGCGGATCTGATCATGGGCGTGTTCGGGCCGAGCTATGCCGCCGAGGCGGCCTGGACGCTGCGGATCATGGGCCTGGGCGTGTTTCCGCTGATTGTGAAAGATCACTATGTCGCGGTGCAGCGTATCCACAATCATATCCCGGCGACGGCCGCGCTGGTGACGCTGGGCAGTCTGCTGGAGCTGGGCCTGGCCGCGCTGGGAACGCAGTTCAACGGGCTGTATGGGCTGAGCATCGGCTTTGTGATCGCGCTCTACGTCGAAGGGCTGTACATGGCGCGGCCCGTGTATCAGGCGGCCAGCGCTCCGGCTGAGTGGCAGCCCGCCGCCGAGGCTGCGCTGTCGACGCCGGGCAGCGCTTAGCGGCAATAGCTCGATACTGCCGCCGCACCAGCCGCCAGATGCTTCACCGCAGATCAGGACCGGAAATCGCCTGTGTGTGGCGCGCCATGCCCTACAATAGGCATTCCCGGAAAGGAATCAGCGACGCGAACATCATGAATAGATTTTGCGCTTACGTGATCCTCGTCGGGCTGTTGATCAGCCTGATCTTCCCCGCCCCAAGCTCCGCTCAGCCGATCCCGCCGGAGAGCGAGAATCTGGTCAGCTTTACGCAGCTGGGCGCTGCCGAGCAGAATCTGCGTGGCCCGTTCGATGCGGCGCACCTCGATTTTAGCCTGCCGGCAACCTGGGAATTGACCGGCGACCTGGCGCTTCAGCTCAATCTCACAACCTTTTTTGCCGGACAGGCCAACGCCGAGCAATCAGAAGCAGCCGGGCGGCAGTTCGGCGGCACGCTTCAGGTCGTCGTCAACGGCGTGACGGTGCAAACGATTCTGCTGGATCAGCTGGGCGAGCGTGTGGTCGAGGTGCCGCTCCCACGTGAGGCGCTGGCTGCGGCGACCAGCGATGGCCGCCAGCGGCTGAGTTTGCTGCTGGATACCGACGAGCAGTGCGGCCTTGAGCAGTACACCAGCGTAATCGTGCGTGCCAGCTCGCAGCTGATTCTGCCGCATCGCGTGGTCGCGCCGCCAACCGATCTTGCGCTGCTGCCGCGTCCGATCGTGCAGCGCTCGTTCACGCCCGACGCCGCGACGATTGTGGTGCCGGATCAGCCGACGGCGGGCGAGCTTCAGGCCGCGCTGTCGATCGCCGCCGGATTTGGCAGCATGACCGACAGCACGTTTCAGCTGGCACTGCTGCCGGTGAGCCGGGTCGACGAGACGACGCGCAAAAGCCGGCATCTGATTCTAGTTGGCCGGAGCGAAACGCTGCCGTTCTTCAATCGCGGCGGGCTGCCGGGCCGCAACGAGCCGGTCGCGGCCGACGACGGCGTGATCCAGATGGCGGTCTCGCCCTGGAATCCGGCGCTGGTGGTGCTGGTCGCCAGCGGGCAGAGCGATGCGGCGGTGATCAAAGCGGCGCAGGCGATCAGCACGGGTGCAATCCGTGGCGGCGAGCAGCCGGATCGAGCGCTGGTAGCCGCGATCCAGCCTGAGGAAAGCGCCGCAGCGTCAAGCGTGGATCGAACGTTCGCGGATCTCGGCTACAGTGTGCAGCAGATGTATGGCCAGGGCGCGCAGTACGCCGCCTACCAGTTCGAGCTGCCGGCCGCCCAGGTG
>DASWTQ010000004.1:0-12522 GCA_036402055.1 Herpetosiphonaceae bacterium | reverse complement strand
ACGGGCGATCTGGTCAAACTGCTGCCCGATCCCGAAGCAAACCTGGTCTTTGTCGGGCGCATCGACGATCAGGTCAAGATTCGCGGCTACCGGGTCGAGCCTGATGAGATTGCGACGGTGCTGGCGGAAGCGCCGGGCGTTGCCGAGAGCGTTGTGCTGGTGCGCGAGGTTGCGCCCGGCAACCTACAACTCGTCGCGTATGTGGTGCTGGAACAGAACCAAGAACGGGCGCCCTCTGGGCAAAGCAAGAACCAAGGAAGTACCATGACTCCCCTTCGCTTGCCGCAGGGGGAGAAGGGGCTGGGGGATGAGGGCCTGCCCGAAACTCTGCGTGAGTTCCTTGCGCAGCGCCTGCCCGAGTACATGGTACCTGCCGCCTATGTCGTGCTCGATCGCTGGCCGCTCACGACGACGGGCAAGATCGATCGGCGCAGCCTACCGAGCCCGCTGTACCAGGCAACCACCACCTATGTCGCGCCGAGCGGCAAGGTCGAGCAGCAGATCGCCGAGATCTGGAAACAAGTGCTGGGCGTCGAGCAGGTCAGCGTGTATGACAACTTTTTTGATCTCGGCGGTCACTCGCTGCTGCTCGCCCGCGTGCAAGCCCGGCTGAGCGAACAGCTGGGGCAGTCGGTGGCGTTGACGACCTTATTTGAACGGCCCACAATCCGCGACATCGCTCAGTTTTTGGTCGCCGGCGATGAGAATCGTCTCAAGCCAACCGAAGAGGCGCGCAGTCGTGCCCAGCAGCAGCGCGCCGCACGTCGGCGCCGCATGGGTGGAGTAGAAAAAGAATGACTTTTGATACAGAAGCCAGCCTTCCGCAGGAGGCGATTGCGATCGTCGGCCTGGCCGGACGGTTCCCGCAAGCGCATGACCTGGACATGTTCTGGCACAACTTGAAGCACGGCATCGAAGGCATTACCATCTTCAGCGACGAGGAGCTGCTCGCCCGTGGCGTGCCTGCCCATCTCATCAGCGCGCCGAACTTCGTCAAAGCCGCGCCGGTGCTGAGCAACATCGACCAGTTCGACGCCGCGTTCTTCGGCTACACGCCCGGCGAGGCACAGCTGATCGATCCGCAGCAGCGCATCTTTCTTGAGACCGCGTGGCACGCCCTGGAGCACGCCGCGATCGATCCTGGCAGCTATCCGGGAACGATCGGCGTGTTTGGCGGTACCAGCCTGAGCACCTATCTGCTCTTCAACGTGCTGCATAACCCGCGCTACGTCGATCAAGAAAACGACTTCGAGGTCGTGATCAGCAACGACAAAGACTTCGTTTGCACGCGCGTCGCCTACAACTTCGATCTGCGCGGCCCGAGCTTCGACGTCCAAACCGGCTGCTCGACCTCGCTGGTGGCGACGCATCTCGCCTGCGAGGCGCTGCTCAGCGTCCAGTGCGATGTTGCATTGGCCGGCGCTGTTTCGGTGAACGTACCGCAGCGCACCGGCTATCTCTACGAGGAGGGCGGCATCGCATCGCCGGATGGGCACTGCCGCGCCTTCGACGCCAAAGGCCAGGGCACCGTCTTCGGCAGTGGCGTGGGCGTAGTCGTGCTCAAGCGGCTCGACGATGCGCTGCGCGACAACGACACGATTCACGCGCTGATCCTCAGCTCGGCGATCAACAACGACGGCGCGCAGAAAGTCGGCTTTACCGCGCCCAGCGTCACCGGACAGACCGAGGTCATCTCGCGGGCGCTGGCGCTGGCGGATATTCCAGCCGAAACGATCGGCTATGTGGAGGCGCACGGAACTGCTACCGCGCTGGGCGATCCGATCGAGGTCGCGGCGCTGACCAACGCGTTTCGCGCCGACACCGACGCCACGCAATTCTGTGCGCTGGGCTCGGTCAAAACCAATATCGGCCATCTCGACGTAGCGGCTGGCGTCGCCGGCTTGATCAAGACCGTGCTGGCGCTCAAACACGGCGAGATTCCGCCGAGCCTGCATTTCGAGCAGCCCAATCCGCAGATCGACTTTGCCAGCAGCCCGTTCTTCGTCAACGCGACCTGCATTCCGTGGCCGCGCAACGGAACGCCGCGCCGCGCCGGCGTCAGCTCGTTCGGCATCGGCGGCACGAATGCACATCTGATCGTGCAGGAAGCGCCCGAGCTGCCGGCGACAAGCCAGCCCGCACGCCAGGATCGGCTCGTGCTGCTGTCGGCGGCGAGCCAGAGCGCGCTGGAGGCCGTCACTTCCCGGCTGCACGAGTATCTCAGCCAGCAGCCGGCCCCCGATCTCGGCGATGTTGCCTACACGCTTCAGGTCGGCCGCAAACGGCTGCCGTGGCGGCGCGCATTCGTCTGCCGCGATGGGGCAGAGGCGACCGATTTGCTGCTCACGCTGCCCGCCGACAGGGTTTTCACGATCAATCAAGAGCTGGTCGATCGTCCGGTCGTGTTTATGTTTCCCGGCGGCGGCGCGCAGTATGTCAATATGGGGCGTGAGCTGTACGCCTCGGAGGGCGTCTTTCGCGAGGCCGTCGATCGCTGCGCGGCGATCTTGCAGCGGCAGCTGGGCTACGATCTGCGCGACCACTTATATCCTCAGCAGGTCGACGAGCAGAGCATGGAGCGGATCAAAGATACCTCGCTGGCGCTGCCCGCGCTCTTCACGATCGAGTATGCCATCGCGCAGCAGCTAATCGCCTGGGGTATCCGGCCGTCGGCGCTGATCGGCCACAGCCTGGGCGAATATGCGGCGGGCTGTCTGGCAGGCGTCTTCTCGCTTGAGGATGCGCTGTCGATGGTGGTTGTGCGGGGGCAGCTCTTTGAGCAGATGCCGCGCGGCGGGATGGTGAGCGTTCTCGCGCCGGCGGAAGAGATTCAGCCGCTGCTGGACGCGGATCTATCGATCGCTGCGATCAACAGTCCGTTCCAGTGTGTGGTCTCCGGCACCGTCGCGGCGATCGATCGCTTTGCTGCAAAGCTGGCCGAGCATGACATCGACTGCCAGCCGATCAAGATCAACGTCGCCGCGCACTCGCAGCTGGTCGATCAGATCTTGCCGCAGTTCGTGGCCGCTATGCAGCAGATCGATCTCCATCCGCCGCAGATTCCGCTGATCTCGAATGTGACCGGCAGCTGGATCACCGATGCCGAGGCGACCGATCCGCACTACTGGGGTCGTCAGCTGCGCCAGGCCGTCCAATTCCAGGCTGGTGCCGCCGAGCTGCTGGCCGAGCCCGGCTATGTTTTTGCCGAGATCGGGCCGGGAAGCACGCTCAGCACGCTGCTCAAAGCGCAGGCGGATCGTCGACGGGCCGCTGAGATCGTCACAACGGTCTGCCATCCACGGGAAGCGATCCCGGCCGATCGGTTCTTGCTCGCCGCCGCCGGCAAACTCTGGGCAAGCGGCGTCACGCTCGATTGGCGCGCGTTCTATGGCGAGGAGCAGCGCCGTCGCATTCCGCTGCCGGGCTATCCCTTTGAGCGCCAGTCGTACTGGATCGAGCCACAGACGCAGCGGTCTGAGCCGCAGCCGGCGAGCGGGAAGCTTGCCAATCCCGACGAGTGGTTTCATACACCCGTCTGGCAGCAAACGCCGCCCGTTGCGACCAGCAGGACCGCCACGCCGCGCCACTGGCTGCTGTTTGTCAACGACGATGATCTTAGTCAGCGCCTGGTCGAGCTGTTGCAAGCGAGCGAACAGATCGTGACGACCGTCGCTCCCGGCGCGGGATTTACCGCCCACGATCGACACTGCACCATTCATCCTGGCGTTGGAGCAGACTACCAGGCGCTGCTCCAGCGGCTGAGTCAGCAGGACGTGCCGCCGACGCAGGTGGTGCATCTGTGGAGCTTGCGCGAGGCGACCGAGTTCGTCACGGCGCAGCGCTTTGGCTATAACGCGCTGATCCATCTGGCCCGCGCCTGGCAGGATGTGCCGTGGAGCGAGCCGGCAACCTGGTGGCTGGTCGGGCAGCAGATGTATCGCGTCGAGAGCGGCGATGTGGTAGATCCAAACTATGCGATCAACAGCGCTTCCTGTCGCGTCATTCCCCAAGAGTATCCAGCCATCACGGCGTGCTACTGCGTGGATGTCGGCAGACCGATTGCCCAGACGGCACGGCTGCTGCTGGCCGATATGCTGGCAGCGCCCGTGGAGCGCGTGATCGCCTATCGTGGGCGGCAGCGCTGGCGACAAAGCTTTGCGCCGGTTGCGATCACCAGGGATGCGCCCGTCGAATGGCCGCTGCGCTCGCAGGGCGTGTATCTGATCACCGGCGGCCTGGGCAGCGTCGGGTTGCAGTGGGCCACCTATCTGGCGCAGACCTATCGCGCAAAGCTGCTGCTGCTGGCACGTTCCCCGTTCCCGGCGCGCGAAACATGGCCGCAGCAGATCGCCGCCAACACGCCGGTGAGCGACAAGATTCGCCAGATTCAGGCGCTCGAAGCGGCCGGCGCGGAAGTCCTGATCCTCGCGGCAGATGTAGGCAGCGAAGCCCAGCTCCGCGCCGCGATTCGCCAAGCGCAGCAGCATTTTGGACGGCTGCACGGCATCATCCACGCCGCTGGTATCGCCGGTGGAAAAGCGATCAAGGTGTTAGCGGATTTCGAGCCGACCGAGCGCGAGTCGCAATTTGTGCCCAAGGTCTATGGCACCTACAACCTCAGCCGGATCGTTCCCGAGCTGGATCTCGATTTCGTCTTGCTGGTTTCGTCGACGGTGGCGATCTTCGGCGGTGTGGGCCTGACGACCTACTCGGCGGCTAATGCGTTTCTGGATGCGTTCGTCGCCAGTGACCACGCACAGAGCACGCGCTGGCTGAGCCTGAACCTGGATCATCTCGGCCTTAACCACGCGCAGAAGGTTGCGACCTCCGTGGATCAGTACACGCTTGAGCCCCACGAAAGCGACGAGGTGCTTGAGCGCGTGCTCACCCGATCGCCGGTCGCGCATGTCGTCGTCTCGGCCGCCGATTTGCCGACGCGCTGGGATCAGTGGATCGTTCAGGCGGGGCGGAAGAACGCGGCAGAGGCCGAGCCGTCCAGCGGGTCGCATCCACGGCCGCAGCTGGAAAATGCCTATGTGCCGCCGAGCACGCGCACTGAGCAGGTGATCGCCGAAATCTGGCAGGACCTGCTCGGCATCGATCAGATCGGCATCGACGATAACTTTTTTATGCTGGGCGGCGACTCGCTCTTCGCGGTGCGGGCGACCAGCAAGCTGCGCAAAGCGCTGGAGGTCGACGTGCCCGTCGCGAGCCTGTACGAAGGCTTGACGGTACGTTCGCTCGCGGCGATCGTCGCCGGCCTGGAGCAGGAGCAGCGCGGCGATGCGCTGCCGATCGATAGCGCCGAGCGTCATGAACGCCGCGAGGCCCGGCAGGATCGCATCGAGCAGCTGCGCTCCCGACGACGCAAATAACAGGCTGTACCACGGGCTGTCGCTTCAGAAGCAACCGGTCTGCGTGAGCGCGCCAGCTTGGAGAAAAAGACGATGACAGACTACCATTCGGAGACTACCGGCAACGAGATCGCCGTGATCGGCCTGGCATGCCGATTTCCCGGCGCGAACGATGTCGATGCGTTTTGGCACAACCTCCAACACGGGATCGAAACGATCTCGTTTTTCGACGACGACGAGCTGGAGCCATCGGTCATCGACCACACCACCGATCCGACACATCCGCATTTCGTGCGCGCGGCGGCGGCGATCGAAGGCGTCGATCTCTTCGATGCGCAGTTCTTCGGCTACGCGCCCAAAGATGCCGCGCTGATCGATCCGCAGCAGCGACTCTTTCTGGAATATGCCTGGATGGCGCTGGAGGCTGCCGGCTACGATCCTGAGCGCTACCCGGACGCGATCGGCGTGTTTGCCGGAGCCAGAACCAACACCTATATCTATAACCTGCTCTTCAATCGTCCGGCGGTCGGCAATCTAACGCCCTTCGAGATCGGCGTCAGCAACGATTTTTCCTGTCTCAGTACTCGTGTCGCGTATAAGCTGAATCTGCGCGGCCCGGCCTACTCGCTGCACACGGCCTGCTCGACCGGCCTGTCCGCGATTCATCTGGCCTGCCAGAGCGTGCTGATCGGCGAGTGCCGCATGGCGCTGGCAGGCGGCGTTGCGATCAACGTGCCGCAACATACCGGCTATCTGTACCGCGAAGGCGGCATTGCCTCGCCCGACGGTCACTGCCGCGCCTTCGACGCCGGCGCGCAGGGCACGATCCTCGGCAGCGGCATTGGCGTCGTCGTGCTCAAGCGGCTGGAAGATGCCCTGGCCGACGGCGATACGATTCATGCGGTGATCAAAGGCAGCGCCGCCAACAACGACGGCTCGGCCAAAGCCAGCTATACCGCGCCGAGTGTCGACGGGCAGGCGGCGGTGATCGAGGAAGCGCTGACCGTGGCCGGCGTCGAGCCGTCGAGCATCGGGTATGTTGAAGCTCACGGCACGGGCACGCACCTCGGCGATCCGATCGAGATTCGCGCCCTGACCAAGGCGTTTCGCTCTGCGGACACGCGCAGCGGCTCCTGCGCGATTGGCTCGGTCAAGACCAACTTTGGGCATCTTGAGTCCGCCGCCGGTCTGGCCGGATTCATCAAGACCGTGCTGGCGCTCAAGCACAAGCAGATTCCGGCGAGTCTCCATTTCACACGTGCGAATCCCGACCTTCATCTGGATCAGACGCCGTTTTATGTCAACAGCGCGCTTTCGGAGTGGCCGGCTAGCGAAACGCCGCGCCGGGCAGGCGTGAGCGCGTTCGGCGTCGGCGGCACCAATATTCATATTATTCTGGAAGAAGCACCGCCGCTCGCAGCTGAGACGCAGAGCGATCGGCCCTGGCATGTGCTGCCGATCTCCGCGAAAACCCCGACCGCGCTCGACCAGGCAACGACTCAGCTGGCGGATTTTCTGGAAGCGCAGCCTGAGCTGCCACTTGCCGATGCGGCCTACACGCTCCAGATCGGTCGCGGCGAGTTCGACTACCGGCGCATCGCCGTGTGCCGCGATCGAGCGCACGCCGTAGCAGTGCTGCGTGGCGACGAGCCCCAACACCTGATGAGCGATGTGTATCGTGTCGGCGACCGTCCGCTGGTGTGGATGTTTGCCGGCCAGGGATCGCAGTTCGTCAACATGGCCGCCGATCTGTACACGCATGTCGCGCTGTTCCGCGAGCAGGTCGATCGCTGCGCCGAGCACCTGCGCCGTTTCGTCGACTTCGATATTCGGCGGCTGCTGACGGCATCCGACGGAACCGCAGATTGGATCAACCAGACCGAAGTCGCCCAGCCGGCGCTGTTCGTGGTCGAGTATGCCCTGGCGCAAACGCTGCTGGCCTGGGGCCTCAAGCCCACGTCGATGATCGGTCACTCGATCGGCGAGTATGTCGCGGCGACGCTGGCGGGCGTGTTTTCGCTTGAGGATGCGCTGCGCCTGGTTGCGCTGCGCGGACAGCTGATGCAGGCGCTGCCCGGCGGAGCGATGCTGACGGTTGCGCTGCCGGAGGCCGATCTGCGGTCGCGGCTACACCCGGAGGATACCCGAGATCTCGATCTCGCGGCGGTCAACGCGCCGGACTCCGTGGTCGTCTCAGGAGCCCACAGCGCGATCGATCGGTTTGCGCGGCAGCTGGAGGAGCAGGGCGTGAGCGTTCGCCGCCTGCAAACCTCGCATGCGTTTCACTCGCACATGATGGAGCCGATGCTCGCAGCGTTTGAGCGGGCTGTCGCCGAGGCTACGCTGAGCCCGCCGCAGATCCCGTTTGTCTCGAATCTGACCGGGACCTGGATTCGCAACGAGGAGGCGACCAGCCCGCGCTACTGGTCGCAGCATCTCCGGCAAACCGTGCGCTTCGCCGATGGGCTGGCGTTGCTGTTGCAGCAGCCCAACGCGGTGCTGCTGGATGTTGGTCCTGGTCGCACGCTGAGCCGTCTTGCGCAGCGCCATCCGTCGCGCGCGAGCCAGCATACGCTGATCGCGACGCTCAGCCATCCCAAGGATCAGGCGTCGGATCTGGCGGTGCTGCTCACGGCGCTGGGCAAGCTGTGGCTGGCTGGAGTCAGGATCGATTGGCAGCGCTTCCACGGCGACGAGCAGCGACTGCGGGTTGCGCTGCCGACCTATCCCTTTGAACGCCAGCGCTACTGGATCGACCCGCTGCCGGATCAGCTCAACAGCACTCCCGCGCCAGCGAAGGCCACGACCCAGCCGCGCAACCCGATCGATGCGTGGTTTTACACGCCATCATGGCGGCGTGTTGAGCGCCCACCGGTGGCCGAGTGGACGCAGGAGCGCAAAACCTGGCTACTCCTCGCACCGGAGAGCGACGGCTTCGGCGACCAACTGATCACGGCTCTTGAACACGCGGGACAGACCGTGATCGTCGTCGCGCCCGGCGAGCGCTACCACGAGCTAGGCGCGAACCGTTACACCGTCAACCCGCGCGCCCGCGAGGATTACCTCACGCTGGCCGGCGCACTGATGGCCGGCGGACAGCTGCCGGATGTGGCGCTGCATCTGTGGAGCCTCGCGCACCAGCCCGCCGATACCGTGACGGTTGAGTCGTTCGACGCCGCCCAGCCGCAGGGCTTCTACAGCCTGCTCTTTTTCGCGCAGGCATTTTTTGAGCTGGTAGCCGCGCTGAAGCTGGTCGTCGTTACGCAGCAGCTCTACGATGTGCGCGGCGATGAGGAGCTGCGGCCCGAGCTGGCGACGCTGCTCGGACCGTGCAGCGTGATCCCGCAGGAGTATCCTCACATCGACTGCCGCGTGATCGATCTTGGCGTTGCGGCGCGCGATCAGGATCGGCTGAGCGCTCAGCTGCTCGACGAAATCGGCGCATCGACGCAAGAGCGCGTGGTGGCGCTGCGCGGACGGCATCGCTGGGTCCAGGATCTGGCGCCGGTCCAGCGCGAAGCGCAGCCAACGCCGGCGATCCGGCAGCAGGGCGTGTATTTCATCACCGGTGGTCTGGCGGCAGCCGGCTATCTTTTTGCCGAGCACCTGGCGCGCACCGCCGATGCGCGGCTGGTCCTGCTTGAGTCAGAGCCGCTGCCGCCGCGCGAAACCTGGGATCAGTGGGTCAACAGCTATGGCCCGCAGAACGAGGTCAGCGTCCGCATCACCAATGCTCGCGCGCTTGAGGCGACCGGCGTCGAGCTACTGGTGCTGAGCGCCGACTTCTCCGATCCGGCTGCGGTCCAGGCGACCGTCGAGCAGGCGCGAACACGCTTCGGTGCGATTCATGGCGTGATCCACGCGGCGAATGTCATGGATAGCGGCCTGATTCCGCTGCGCAGCTTCGACGCGATCGAGCATCAGTTCACGGCCAGGGCGCGCGGCTGTATCAACCTCCACGCGGCATTGCGCGCCGCCAATCTCGATTTCTTCGTGCTCTGCTCCTCGATCAACGCGATCCTCGGCGAGCTGGGTCAGGTTGACCAGTGCGCCGCGAACAGCTTCCTCGACCTGTACGCGCAGACGATCGCAGCCGCCGGCGCTCGACCGGTCACCGTGATCCATTGGGACGCCTGGCAGGCGAACAGCGCAATGGTACAGACGATGCTCCAGATGGCCGCCATCCCGCCTGCCGCGACGGAGCGCTTGCAGCAAGAAGTCGACAACGGCCTGCGTAACGACGAGGGCATTGCGGCGTTTCTGCGGATCGTCACGGGCAAGCCGCTGCCGCAGATCGTGGTCTCGGTGCAGGATCTAGAAACACGGCGAGCCAATCTGGCGCTGCTGACGGAGGATCTGCGGCGGGCGCGCGAAAGCCTGACCTTTGTTAAGCAGCAGTATGGACGGCCCGATCTGCAAACGGCCTATGTCGCGCCGAGCACCGATGACGAGCGATTAGTCGCCGGCATCTGGCAGGAAGTGCTGGGCATCGAGCAGATCGGCATCCACGACGATTTCTTCGAGCTGGGCGGCCACTCGCTGCTGGTAACGCTGATCGCAGGACGGCTGCGGGATGTGCTGGGCGTGGAGATTCCGATCGAGAAGCTGTTTGAAAAGCCGACGATCGCCGGAATTCTGGAGATCAAAGCCGAGCTTCAGACCAGCGAAGACAGCGCCGCCGCCGAGATTCTCAGTCTGCTGGCGCAGCTATCCGACGAGGAAGCCGAGCTTGAGCTGCGGCGCAGACTGTCCAGCTTTGACGATCAAGGTGGGGAGGCGAGCTGGTGAGTGGAGATCGAGCACAAGCGCACGCCGCGCCCGGCGCGTGGCCGACGAGCGAAGATGATTCGCGGGCGCATATCAAACTCAACAAGATTCTGCTGCTGACCTTCAACTATACGGCCAAGCTCAGCGGCGGCGTGGGCGCACATGTTCAGGAGCTTGCGCATGGGCTGAAGCGCAGCGGCTGCCAGGTGATCGTGCTGACGCATTCGACCGGCGAAACCGCGATCGTGGACGATGGCGGCGTGCAGGTGCATTATGTTGGCGCCAGCCGGCGCACACTCTCGCAGACGGCGCAGCTATCGATCGCGCAGAACATGCTGGCGTTCAACCAGGATCTGATCGACTACGCGCAGCCGCTCCTGGCACACGATCCGCAAAAGCCGGATCTGGTCCACTACCATCACTGGTTCACCTTTGCGGCGGCCCGCCAGATCGGCGCAGCGTTCAATCTGCCGATCCTCGGCACGCTGCACTACCTCACGCATCCGATCGAGCAGTGGTGGGGCGAGACGCCCAACCCCAGCGTGGCCCAGCAAGAAAACATCTGGCTGCAAAACGCTCAGCAGCTGATCACGGTCAGCGAATCGATGCGTCAGCTGGTTGAAACGTTCTACCCGACGACGATCGGCAAGCTGCATGTGATCCGCAATAGCATCAACCTCGATGTGTTTTGGAAAACGCAGCTTTCGGCGCAGGCCAGAAGCCAGCTGCGCGCGACGATCGCAAAATCCGGCGAGCGGATCGTGCTCTTCGCGGGGCGGATCAATCCCATGAAGGGGCTTGAGCCGCTGATCGACTCGGCGGCGCTCGTGCGCGAGCAGTATCCCAACGTGCGCTATGTGATCATCGGCGCGCCCGATTCTCGGGATTATCTGAGCAAGGTCCAGGCGCAGGTACGGCGATCTCCCGGCCTGGAAGCCAGCGTAACGTTTCTGGGACGACTTGACCGCCGGCAGCTGGCGCTGCTCTACCAGGTGGCCGATGTCGCGGTCTTTCCTTCGATCTACGAGCCGCTCGGCATGGTGGCGGTTGAGGCGATGCTTTCAGGTGTACCGCCGATTGTTTCCGACGTCGGTGGGCTGGCCGAGGTGGTGCTGGCCGAGCGAACCGGCCTGCATGTGCCGGTCCACACAGACGCGTCAGAGCTGCATCGCGTGGACGTGCCGGCGCTGGCCGCCGCCCAGCTGCGCCTGCTCCGGGACGAGTCGCTACGCCAGGCGCTCGGCCAGGCCGCGTTCGACTATGTGCGCAATGAGCTGAGCTTTGAGCGGACGACGCTGCGTCCGACGATGGCGGTGTATCGTCAGGTGATTCACAATCATCAGGTACGCGCGGAGCATCCGCCGATGGTGGAGGCGCAGCCATGAGCGAGCAAAGCCCACCTTCACGCGACGGCCTTTCGGATGCGAAGCAGCGACTGTTTGCGCTGCTGATGCAGGAGCGGCAAGCGCCCAAGGTGCTCGCCCGCCAGACGATCGTTACGGGCGATGTGGCGATCACGCCGCCACAGGCCCACGAGTTCGCGATTCCGAACCCGGATCGGCATATCTTCAATCTGCCGCTGCTGCTCCAGGTGCATCTGCCGCTTGATGCTGCGCTGCTGCGGGAGATCGTGCGGGCGCTGGTCGCCCACCACGACGCGCTGCGACTCTGCTCAGCGCAGGACGAGCACGGCTGGCGGCAGTGGATCGCGCCGCCGCCGGAGGAGCCGCCGGTCGCCTTTGTCGACCTTTCAGCGCTGGACGAGACCGAGCAGCGCGCGGCGATTGAGGCACAGGTGGCGGCGCTCCAGCTGTCATTCGATCTCGCCAGAGGGCCACTCTTCAAAGCGGCGCTGTTCGATCTGGGGCCGGCACGGCCAGCCCGGCTGCTGCTCCTGGCTCATCATATCGCCTGCGATCAATACTCGGCCGGCATTCTGGCCGAAGATTTTGTCACCGCCTACCGCCAGCTCCGCAGCGGCGAGTCGCTCACGCTGCCGGCGAAAACCACCGCGTATCTCGATTGGGCGCAGCGGCTGGCCGACTATGCCCACGGCGAAGCGGCGCGCAAGCAGCTCGCCTACTGGCTCAATCGCGGCTGGTCGAAGATTCGGCATGTTCACGCCGACTTTCCCGACGGCATCAACTCGGGCGCGACGGCGGCGCTGGTAGCTCAGGAGATCGACACAGGCGAGCTTGAGCAGCTATCCTATCAGCGGCTCAAAGCACACGGGGCGCAGCTGCCGCATGTGGTCGTCTATGCGCTCGCCCGGACGCTGGCTCGCTGGACCGGTGGCGAGGCCGCGATGATCTCGATGTGCCAGCATGGTCGGATTCATCCCTTCCCGGATCTTGACGTATCACGCACCGTCGGCTGGCTCAGCTACCAGTATCCGCTGGTC
>DASWTQ010000003.1:0-5181 GCA_036402055.1 Herpetosiphonaceae bacterium | reverse complement strand
GATAAACGCCCGCACCGGCGTGCGCAGCTGGTGCTTGACCCAGCGATAGAAGCGCGTGTCTTCCACAGCGGTCTTGCCCGCGCGCCCCACGATAAACGCCGTGCTCTCGCCCAGTGTCGAGCCTGCCGCCCCAGCCAGCGCGATGCCCAGCGGATTGCCCAGCACGCGAGCCAGCAGCGCGATCAGCCCCGGATACGGGATCGGCACGACGACCGAGGCGTTGGCCAGCGCGGTGATGCCGAACGCCGCCAGGTAGCCCAGCGCGCCATAGCCACGCAGGCCCTCGATCCAGCCTCTGGGGATCGCTAAGACCAGCAGATTGAGTCCCAGCGCGGCCACCAGAATCAGGCCGATCTTCCAGTAGTTGCTGCGGCGAGCCGGCTGCTCCGTCGTTTGGGCGGGTAGTGGATTGCTTGTTTCTTCGATCATCGTCTGCATTATACCTGCTAAGCTGCTTGCGGTGGCTGAAATCCGTGTGTCGAAGCTATGGTACTCTGTATTAGGCTTTGGCCTGCTGATCTCAACACTATTTGACGTTTGGAGCATAGCAAATGACGCAAATTGTCGCGGTCGATTCTGCCAGCGATATTTTTCCGCAGTATCAGGACACGCCGATCGGTAAGTTGCTGGAATATCACAACCTGGGCCGTCCCTTCGGCACGTACACCTCGGCCGAGCTGCTGATCGGCATGTGCATGGATCATCGCAAGCATCTGACCATTCCCGATAACTTCTCGTATATCATCCGGGCCGGCGGCGCGAATCTGCGCTACAGTGATTTTAAAGTCTCGTACGCGATCGCGGTCGGCGGCGTACAGGCGATCGCGCTGATCGGGCATACCAATTGCGGCATGGTCAATCTGATGTCGAAGCGTGAGGCGTTTGTCAATGGCCTGGTCGAGCGAGCCGGCTGGGAGCATCAGCGCGCCGAAGAGCATTTTATGAACTACTCGCCGATGTTCGAGATCGATAACGAGGTGGATTTTGTGGTCGGCGAGGCCGAGCGGCTCAGGCGGCGCTATCCCACGCTGATTGTCGCGCCGATGTTGTACAAGGTCGAGGACAACCGGATCTATCTGATCGACGCCGAGGGCTGAGCCGCTGTGCCGCGTTCTTGTCGGGCTCTCCAGGCTGGGCTATAATGCGGCGCGTTACAATGTTGTAAGCAGAAGGAGCGATATATGCCAGTGAATCGTATCGAACGGGACTCGATGGGCGAGATGCAGGTGCCCGCCGATGCCCTGTATGGTGCCCAGACGCAGCGCGCCGTGCTCAACTTTCCGATCTCGAATCTGCGCTTTTCGCGCTCGTTTATCGCGGCGATGGGCCTAATCAAAAAGGCGGCTGCCGAGATCAATATGGAGCTGGGCGAGCTTGACGAGCGTCGCGGCCAGGCGATCATTCAGGCTGCCGACGAGCAGATCGAGGGCAAGCTCGACGCTCAGTTCGTGCTCGATATTTTCCAGACCGGCTCCGGCACCAGCAGCAACATGAACACGAACGAGGTGCTGGCCAGCCGCGCATCGCAGATCCTGGGCGCGGCGCTCGGCTCCAAAGAGGTGCATCCCAACGATCATGTCAACATGGGCCAAAGCTCCAACGATGTGATCCCGACGGCCATGCATATCGCCGCCCGTGTCGCGATCGAGAAAGAGCTGATTCCCTCGCTTGAGGCGCTGCGTGACGCGTTCCAGGCCAAGGCTGCCGACTTCGACGATGTGCTCAAGAGCGGCCGCACGCATCTCATGGATGCGACGCCGGTCCGGCTGGGCCAGGAGTTCGGCGGCTATGCCAGCCAGCTGGCACACGGCATTCGTCGGCTGCGCGAGGCTTCGGAAGATCTGGCTGAGCTGGCGCTGGGCGGTACGGCCGTCGGCACCGGCACCAATCAGCTGCCCGAGTTTTCGCAGAATGCGATCCGCCGCATCTCGCAGTACACCGACGTGCAGTTCCGCGAGGCCGATAATCACTTCGAGGCCCAGGGCGCGAAAGATGCCTACGTCTACGCGTCGGGCGCGCTCAACACGCTGGCGACCTCGCTGATGAAGATCGCCAACGATATTCGCTGGATGGCCTCGGGTCCGACCTCGGGTCTGGCCGAGATTATGCTGCCGGCGATTCAGCCCGGCTCGTCGATCATGCCCGGCAAGGTCAATCCCGTGATGTGCGAGTCGCTGATGATGGTCTGCGCGCAGGTGATGGGCAATCATCTGACCGTCACGATCGGCGGGCAGCACGGCAACTTTGAGCTGAACGTGATGATGCCGGTCATGGCGCATAATCTCCTGGAGTCGATCGCGATCCTGGGCTCGGTCTGCGACGCCTTTCGCGTCAACTGTGTCGAGGGCATCACCGCCAATCGCAAGCGCTGCCAGGAGCTGCTGGAGCGCAACCCATCGATCGCGACCGCGCTCAACAAGAGCATCGGCTACGACGAGGCCGCGAAAGTTGCCAAAGAGTCGGCGTCCAGCGGCCGATCGGTGCGCGATGTGGTCAAGGAGCGCGGCCTGCTCTCCGACGATCAGCTCGACACGGTGCTCAACGTGCGCGATATGACGGAGCCGGGGATTCCGGGGAGATAAAGAACCAAGAACCAAGAACCAAGAACCAAAGTAAAGTCTCTGCTTCCCCCTCGCCTGCGAAGCGGGAGAGGGGGACCAAGGGGGTGAGGGCCTGTCTCTCATCTACCCGGTCCCAAAATCCTTGCGCAGCCAGAAGTACGTCTCGCCGGGCGGGTAATCGGTGAGCTGCCCCACCACCTGATAGCCCGCCTTCTCGTAGAAGCCGCGCGCCTGAAAGCTAAACGTCGTCAGGTGCGCGTGTGCACAGCCGCGCTCTCGTGCCGCTCTCTCTGCCAGATCCAGCAGCTTACGGCCAAATCCGTGGGCGCGCAGATCTTCTCGCAGCCACAGATCCTCGATCGACAGCCATGTCCAGTAGGTCTCTGCCACCAGGCCGCCGACAATCTGCCCCGCGTCGTCACGGAGAAAAAGATCGAGCGGCTGCGGCGGATGCGTGCGGATGTAGAGATGCTGCGGCGAGCGCTGGTTGTTGAACTGCTTGAGCTGAGTGGTGAGAAACGCCCGGTCGGCGTCGACGGCGACATCCGTGTGCGTCAGATGATACGGATCGAAGGAGACCATACCAACCTCCTAGTAATGCTTCTGAGTCACAGCGAGGCCGGTATCATCGCACGCGGCGCTGGTCAGTGCAAGTGGATGTGGTGGTAAGCCCTCATCCCCGGCGCGTAGCACCACCCCTTGTCCCGAACCTCGCCAAGCTTTTGCCTCGGTTGCGGCAGGAGAAGGGGTGTATAGGTATCGCTTTGCTCCTTTGCTCGGTTCTGGGTTCTGGGTTCTAGGTTCTCCGTCCTCGTTTGTTCTCTGGTTCCTTTGTTCTTTTGTTCTTTCGTCCTCACGGCATTTTATAGCTGCCGACTCTCAAAACCAGCTCGCCCTCGCTGGGATTGCGATTGAACACAAACGCGCCCTCTTCGCTCTCATCGCCGGCCAGAAAATCGATCTGCTGCTCGCCGGACTCCTCGACCTCGCCGTCGATCTTCAGCTCGGCGATCAGCTGCACAGCCTCGGCGGTATTGCCGCCTATATTTTTGATGGTGAACGGAATATAGTACTGGCCGTTGACCTCGCGGATCTCGCCGCTCTGCGTCAGCTCGATCACGGGCGGCGTGTTGGGTGTGGCGACCCAGTCGTAGATCACCAGGCTGACGATCGTGATCAGCACCAGCGTTGCGATGCCGAAGGTTACCCACTCGGCCAGCGAGCGCCCATGGTTAGCTTGAGTCCGGGATTTGTCGGCGGCCTGCGTTGCTTGACTCATACGGCTAATCGTCCTGCCGCGCCGCCCACCGTCGCCGGTAGGCCGAGCAGCACTATATGATCGAGCCACATTCTCCAGGGATCGCTGAAGCTGAGCTGCTCGAAGAACCAGAGCATGAATGCGGCGGCGAAGATCGAGACCAGATACGACGCAACAGTCTCGCTGAGCGGGCTCTGAAAGATGCCCTGCTGCTGCCGGCGCTGCTGTTGATCCGAGAAGTTGGCCTCAAAGACGATGCCGTAGGAGATCACCAGCGATGCCGCGATGATCAGCAGCAGCCACAGCGGCGATGTCGCCGCCGCCAGCATCGGGATCTCGTCGGTGGGCGCGATGTTGAACGCGATAATCGTCGCGCCGACCAGAGTTGCGCCGATGTCGGAGAGCGTGCCCCGCAGCTGATCCTGCTGGCTGGTCTCGGCCCGATCGCTCTGCTGGCTGCGGGAGTCGCTCTGCTGGCCGGATTGGCCGCCGGACTGATCCTGCTGATCGTCCTGATCGCCGCCCGCTTTATACAAGAACTGGTTGGCCAGCGCCACACCGATCGCGAACGGCACGCTCTCGAAGATGATTTTGCCCAGATTCTCGTCCAGCGGCGTGTCGAACGTGATCTCGCCCAGCAAGAGCAGCATCAGCGCCACGCAGACCAGCCCGATCGCCTGTGCCTCGATGCTGTCTATCGCCGCGTCGATGAACGACGTGTCGTCGGAGCGGCGGAAGCCGGCCATGCGATTCAGCAGCAGCACTACTACAAACGTCGTGACCAGCGCGACGATCATCCGCTGCGGCTGCACGACGGAGCCGAGCCACCAGACTTCCATGGTGTACAGCAGCGGAATGCCAAACAGGAAGCCGCCCGACACGCCGCGAATCAGGTCGTCCAGCTCCCGCGACCACATGCTCTGCGCGTTTGTTCTTGCTACGCTCATACCGATCGCAAAGCAAAAATCGGTCCAGCAACTGTGCGCTGGCCAGGGAATCAAAAGAGACCCAGCGTGGCTGAGTCTCTTCAGGAAAGTTGAGAGTTGGCTAAGGTGTGCTACGCGGTCTGGGCCTGCAAAAAGGTCTCGACCTGCGAGCGCTGCTCAAGGGTGATGCGCTCGTGCTGCACCAGAATATCCAGCAGATCGCGCAGCTTGAAGACGCTGTGAACATTGTAGCCGCGCCCTTCCAGCTCTTCGCGTCCGCCACCCTCACGGTCGATCAGGACGACCACGTCGTTGACTTCCAGCCCGGCGCTCTGAAGCGGCTTGACCGCCTCCAGCTTGCTGTCGCCGCTTGAGATCAGATCGTCGAGCACAACCACGGTTTCGCCTGGATGGTAGCGCCCTTCGATCGCCCGCT
>DASWTQ010000002.1:0-1750 GCA_036402055.1 Herpetosiphonaceae bacterium | reverse complement strand
CGAGCAGCGCCTGCTGCAATCCGTGTTTGGGCAGCTCGGCGCCAAGGTGGAGGTTGTGAACATCTACGGCCTGACCGAGATCAGCGACATCAATATTCTGGGTCCGATTCGCGCCGCTGACGTGGGCCAGCCGATCACGGTGGGCACGCCGCTGCAAAACAACCGCGTCTACATCCTGGACGCGTTCGATCAGCCGCAGCCCATCGGCATCGCGGGCGAGGTATGCGTATCGGGCGAGAGCGTGTCGCGCGGCTACCTGTTCCGCCCCGAACTGACGGCCGAGAGGTTTGTGGTCTGCCCGTTTGAGGACGGTCAGATCATGGTACGCACGGGCGACCTGGGCCGCTGGCGCGACGACGGCACAGTGGAGATCCTCGGGCGGATCGATCACCAGGTCAAAGTGCGCGGCTTCCGCATCGAGACCGCCGAGATCGAGCACGCGCTGGCCCAGCATCCACAGGTCGGCGAGTGCGTGGTCGTCGCGCGTGAGGATGCGAAGGGCGATAAGCGGCTGGTAGCATACGTGGTTGAGAACCGAGAACCGGGAACCAAGAACCTAGAAGATTCAACTGACCCTGGTTCTAGGTCGCCCGGAGGGCACCCGGTTCTAGGTTCTGCCGACTTGCGCCAGCATGTCGGCGCGCAGCTCCCCGACTACATGGTGCCGTCCGCGTTTGTGCTGCTTGATGCGCTGCCCAAAACGCCCAGCGGCAAGATCGATCGCAAAGCGCTGCCCGCGCCGGAGCTTGAGCAGTCAGCTCAGGCGGCCACGTTTGTCGCGCCTCGAACGCCGACCGAGGAGTTGCTGGCCGGGATCTGGGCGCTGCTGCTCGAACTGCCGCAGGTGAGCATCCACGCAAACTTTTTTGAGTTGGGCGGCCATTCGCTGCTGGCCACGCGGGTCGTCTCGCGCCTGCGTGACACCTTCGCGATCGAGCTGCCGCTGCGCGCACTCTTCGAAGCGCCGACGATTGCCACGCTGGCCAGGCAGATCGACCGGGCGCAACGTGAGCGCGCCGGGAGTGATTGGGCCCGAGCGCTGCCGCCGCTGACCGCGCAGCCACGTCCGGCTGAGGTGCCGCTCTCATTCGCGCAGCAGCGGCTCTGGCTGCTCGATCGGATCGCGCCTGACAGCGCGGGCTACAACATCTCAGCTGCGGTCCGGCTGCATGGCCCGCTCGACGAAGCCGCGCTGAGCGCGAGCTTTACGGCGCTGATCGCCCGGCACGAGGTGCTGCGCACAACCTTTGTCACGACTCACGGCGGCCAGAGCCAGCAGATCATCGGCAGGCCGGAGCAACACCAGCTTACGGTCGTTGATCTGCAACAGCATGATGCTGCCAACCGCGAGGCTGAAGTTCAGGCGCGGGCGCAGGCCGAGGCGGCACAGCCCTTCGATCTCAGCCACGGCCCGCTGCTGCGCACAAGCCTGCTGCGCTTGCAACCAGATCTGCATGTGCTGCTGCTGACCATGCACCACATCATCTCGGACGGCTGGTCGATCGGCGTGTTGATCGGCGAGCTTGCCGCGCACTACCGCGCGATCCTCAGCCACAACGCGGCGCTGGAGCAGACTCCTGTCAGCCCGGAGCTACCGTCGCTGCTGCTGCAATACGCAGACTATGCTTTGTGGCAGCGCGCCTGGCTGCGCGACGAGCTGCTGGCTGAGCAGCTCAGCTACTGGCAGCGGCAGTTCGAGCCACTGCCGCCGGTCCTGGCCTTGCCCACCGATCGCCCGCGCCCGCCGATC
>DASWTQ010000001.1:0-14485 GCA_036402055.1 Herpetosiphonaceae bacterium | reverse complement strand
GGCCTGCATCGTAAGCCGTTCGGCCTGCTGAATGTGAATCGGTTCTTCGATCAGCTGATCGGATTTTTGGATTTTGCCGTCGGCCAGCAGTTCATCCGGCCGCAGCATCGCCAGATGATCCTGGTCGACGCCGAGCCCGACCGGCTGCTGGAGCGCTTCGCGGCCTATGATCCGCCGGACGTAGCCAAGTGGATCAGCCGCGAGGAGAGCTAGGACTCAAGATCCAGCTTCATGCCCACGTGCGAGGCGACAAAGCCCAGCCGCTCGTAGAAGCGCTGAGCATCGGCTCGGCTGGCGTTAGTCGTCAGTTGCACCAGGCGGCAGCCCTGCTCACGAGCCCGCGCGATCGCCCACTCGAAGAGCCGCCCGCCGATGCCGTGGCTGCGGAACTCGCGATCGACGCGCACGGCCTCGATCTGCGCCCGCGTGCCGCCCTGAAACGAGAGGCCAGGAATAAAAGTGAGCTGAAGCGTGCCGATCACAGCGCCGTTATGCTCCACGACAACCAGCTCCTGGCGCGGATCGGAGTCGATCGCTTGAAACGCGTCTTCGTAGGACTGCGGCAGCGGATCGCGGTAGGCTTCGCGCTGGCTGCCCAGCGGATCGTCGGCCAGCAACCGCACGATGCTCGGCAGGTCGGAGCGTGTGGCGCGACGGATCGTGATCGGCAATGGCTCGGCTGTGTTAGTCACGGCTGACTCCCTGCATAGTCGCCGATTCATCGATCGCACACGCGCCAATCATGTACTGCGCCAGATCGCGCGACTCTGAGTACGGGCTTTGCCGCAGCGCCGCAAACACGCTCTGCTGATCGACAGGCGCGCGATTCTGACCAAGCTTGAACTTGCCTTCAAGGCGCGTGATCGGGATCTCGAAGCCGACGATCGCTTTGAGCTGCCGGGCGGTGTAGTCGTCGGGCAGAATGCCGGGCCAGGGCTTGGGCTGCTCGGCCTCGTACGTGGCGATCAGATCGTGAAGCTGAGCCACAAGCCAGTCGGCATCGTCGCGGATCTGGGGCACGCCATAGGCATGAACCGTGACATAGTTCCAGGTCGGCACGGTGGCCTTGGTTTCGGCGGTTGGATACCACGAGGGCGAGATATAGCTGTGCGGCCCCTGGAAGATCACCAGCGACTCGTGATCGGACGCGAACTGCCGCCAGTGCGGATTGGCCCGCGCCACATGGCCGACGAGCGCTCCGTACGGACTCAGCGGCGATTCGCGCAGCAGCAGCGGCAGATGCGTGGCAAATGGTACGCCCCCAGCTGCGCCGATCAGCGTCGCGAAGCTATAGCGCCGCATCACGGCCTGGAGCGTGGGCAGATCTTCGATCTGAAAAGATTTGGGAATATACATGAAGGTCCTCGCTGCTTATACGAAGAACAGCGAAACAAAGAACAAAGAACAAAGCATTGGCCTGATGCACTACACTCATGCATATTTATTCTTTGTCCCTGGTTCTCTATCAGGCTTGTTCCAGAATAGCGTAAATAACATGCGAAGACTAGAGACATTCGTCCGACGCACCGGTAGATCAATTGCCGGCTGAGCGGACGGGAGCGGAAAACCGGTGCGTCCACCGCGCTCCAGACCCGAAGCGATCGAACCGACGCGCCCTTTAATCTGTTGACGGATAGTTAGCCCGCGCTTATAATTTTTAACAGTTAGCATCAGACATCCAATCATCTCGCCGCCAGCCCAATGTTTCTGACCACATGGGAATCGGCAAACTTCAAATGGCACATAGGCTCCGTCCTACAACAGACGCGTTCCATCTCCACCCATGTTTCAATACGATCGAGCAGCGCTCCGGGAGCGCGCAGCCTGACCTTCAGTTCAAAGCAGGCCCCACGACGGACTACTGAGCACGCCAGTAGCCTTTGTAGCTCGCCAGTAGCAGTGGCATCTGCCCACCGAAAGAACACGATGAGCATGTTACCCCCTCACTCCTCGATGGCTTCGGAAACTCTTGTCGCACTTCTCCAACGGCGCGCTCAGTACCAACCGCAGCAGCTCGCGTACCGATTTCTGGTAGACGGAGAGCTTGACGCTGTTGAGATAACCTATGCCGAGCTGGATCATCAGGCGCGCGCGATCGCAGCGCTGCTCTCACCCGCTGCGTGCGGAGAGCGAGTCCTGCTGCTCTACCCGCCGGGCCTGGATTATATCGCTGCCTTTTTCGGCTGCCTGTATGCGGGAGCGATCGCGGTGCCGGCCTATCCGCCGACCTCGGCGCGCATGGATCGCACGCTGCCGCGACGGCTCCGGGCGATTGTTCAGGATGCGCAGCCGCTAGCGGCGCTGACAACCACGGCGATCCTGCCGCTCGGCGAGGCGCTGGCGGCGCAAGATCCGGCGCTGCAAAGCCTGCGCTGGCTGCCCACCGATACGCTGGCCGACGATCTGGCCGAGCGCTGGGCCGCGCCCGATGTGGACGGCGCGACACTGGCGTTTTTGCAATATACCTCGGGCTCGACCGCAGCGCCCAAGGGCGTGATGCTGACGCACGGTAATCTGCTGCACAATCTGCTGCTGATCAAAGAGTCGATCCAGGCCGGCGAGCAGAGCCAGGGCGTGATCTGGCTGCCGCCCTACCACGACATGGGCCTGATCGGTGGGATTTTGCAGCCAATGTACAGCGGTTTTCCGGTTACGCTGATGTCGCCGCTCGCGTTTTTGCAGCGGCCGCTGCGCTGGCTGGAAGCGATCTCGCGCTATCGCGGCACGATCAGCGCCGGGCCCAACTTCGCCTACGACCTGTGCGCGCGCAAGGTCACACCCGAGCAGATCGCGGATCTCGATCTCAGCAGCTGGACCGTCGCCCTGAACGGCGCGGAGCCGATCCGCCCCGACTCGCTGGAGCGCTTTGTGGCGGCGTTCGCGCCCTGCGGCTTCCGGCGCGAAACGTTCTATCCCTGCTACGGTCTGGCCGAGGCCACGCTGATCGTCTCGGGCGGGCAGATGCATGCGCCGCCGATCGTGCGCACCTTCGCCACCGCCGCGCTGAGTCGTAATCAGGTGATTGCTTCCACCAATCCCGGCGACGAGCGCGCGCTGGTTGGCTGCGGCGTTACTCTGCGCGACCAGCGGATCGTGATCGCCAGCCCGCAGACCGGCGCTGAGTGCCAGCCCGGCGAGATCGGCGAGATCTGGGTACGCGGACCGAGCGTGGCGCTGGGCTACTGGGATCGACCGGAGAGCACAGAGCAGACTTTTGGCGCGCGGCTGGCGGGCAGCGGCGACGGCCCGTTTCTGCGCACGGGCGATCTGGGCTTTCTCGACCAGGGCGAGCTGTTCGTCACGGGACGGCTCAAAGATCTGATCATTATTCGTGGCCGCAACCTGTATCCGCAAGACATCGAGCTAACCGTCGAGCAGAGCCATTTCGCGCTGCGGCCCGGTGGCGGCGCGGCCTTCGCGATCGATGTGGACGACGAGGAGCGCCTGGTTGTCGTGCAGGAGGTTGAGCGCCAGCACCGCAAGGCCGACATCGACGAGGTAGCCGCCGCGATTCGATCCGCTGTCGCCGAGCAGCACGAGGCCCAGGTGTATGCGGTGGCGCTGCTGAGGCCGGGCAGCGTGCCCAAAACTTCCAGCGGCAAGATCCAGCGCCACGCCTGCCGCCAAGGATTTTTAGAGGGCACGCTCGACGTGATCGCCGTGAGCACGCTCGACGAGGCCGCTGTGATCGCGGATGGAGCCGACGATCTAACGCGTGAGTCGCTGCTGGCGCTGCCGGATGCCGAGCGGCACTCACGGCTGACGGCCTACCTGCAAGCGCAGGTCGCGCGGGTGCTGCGCACATCTGCGGCGCAGATCGCCGCCGAGCAGCCGATCAGCGCGCTGGGCCTGGACTCGCTCGGCGCGGTCGATCTTCAGCATACGATCGAGTCGCATCTGGGCGTGGTCGTGCCGATGAGCAGCTTCTTGCAGGGCTCGTCGATCGCGGAGGTCGCGGACGATGTGCTGCGTGAGCTGGTCGCGCCCGCTGAGGCTACGCTGATTCCCGCCGCCAACACCGGCGAGCAGCGGCTATCGCGCGGTCAAAAGGCGCTCTGGCTGCTGCACCAGCTATCGCCGGACAGCTCGGCCTACAATATTCCCAGCGCGGCCCGGATTCGCGGCGATCTCGATCTCCAGGCGCTTGAGCGATCGTTCCAGGCGCTGCTGGATCGCCATCCCGAGCTGCGCACGATATTTAGCGCACCACACGGCGAGCCGATGCAGCAGGCGCAGGAGCAGCGTATTAGCTTCGCCGTCACCGACGCGACCGAATGGAGCCAGACGACCCTGGATCAGCGCCTGGTCGCAGAGGCCAACTACACCTTCGATCTGGCCCGTGGGCCGCTGGTTCGTGTCCAGCTCTTCCGGCGATCGGAAGATGAGCATATTTTGCTCTTCGTGGTGCATCATATCGTGGCGGATCTGTGGTCGCTGGCGGTGCTGACGCAGGAGCTGGGTGCGCTCTACACGGCTGAGCTGCACCAGACACCGGCCGTGCTGCCGCCACTTAATCTGCGCTACACCGACTATGTGCGCTGGCAGGAGGAGCTTCTGGCCGGGCCAGGCGGTGAGCGGCTGTGGAGTTACTGGCAGCGCCAGCTAAAAGATGCGCCCGCCGTGCTCAACCTGCCCACGGATCATCCTCGACCGCCGGTGCAGACCTATCGCGGCGCGGCGCACGGCTTTACGCTCAGCCCTGAGCTAACCCGGCGGCTCAAAGCGCTGGCCGATTCACAGCAAGCGACGCTCTACACGACGCTGCTGGCGGCGTTCGGGGTGCTGCTCTATCGCTACACCGAGCAGGACGACATCGTGCTGGGCTCGCCCACGGCTGGACGCAATCGCGCTGAGCTGGCGAACGTGATCGGCTATTTCGTCAATCCGATCGTGCTGCGTACACGCTTTGGCGGCAATCCGACTTTTCAAGAGCTGCTGACGCAGGTTCGCCAGACAGTGCTGGAAGCCTTCGAGCATCAGGATTATCCGTTTGTCACGCTGGTCGAGCGACTACAGCCGATCCGCGACCTGAGCCGATCGCCGCTGTTTCAGGTAATGTTCGCCTGGCAAAAAGCGCATATTCGCGACAACGCGGGACTGACCGCGTTTGCGCTGGGCGAGGCCGGCTCACAGATGCATGTCGGCGGGCTGCTGTTCGAGTCAATGGTGTTGGAGCAGCGCGCAGCGCAGTTCGATCTGTCGCTGGCGATAGGCGAGGCGCGGGATCGGCTGGCCGCCACGCTGGAGTACAACGCCGATCTCTTCGACGCCGCCACGATCGAACGTATGGCTCAGCATCTGACCTCGCTGCTCCACGCGATCGTCGCCGAGCCGCAGCAGCGCATCGCCGAGATGCCGCTGCTCAGCCCTGACGAGCGCCGGCTGCTCGACGACTGGAACACGACCACGTTTGAGGTTCCCGCCGCGTGCGCGCATACTCTGTTCGAAGCGCAGGCAGCGCGCGTGACCGAGGCAGCGGCTGTGATCTGCGAAGGTCAGATCTTGACGTATGGCGCGCTGAATGAGCGGGCGAACCAGCTGGCGCACGCGCTGCGGCGACGTGGAATCGGGCCCGAGACGCTGGTCGGGCTGTGCATGGAGCGCACGCTGGAGCTGATGGTCGGCGTGCTGGGCATTCTCAAAGCGGGTGCGGCCTACCTGCCCATCGATCCAGCCTACCCCGCCGAGCGCATCCAGCACATTCTGCGCGACGCCCAGGCTCCACTGCTGATCACACAGGCGCAGCTGCTGGACGCGACGATCACGGCGACCGAGGTGCTGTGCCTGGATCGTGACTGGTCGCAGATAGCCGAAGAGCCGAATGCGAATCCCACTGGTGGGGCGCTGCCCGAGAACGCGGCCTGCGTGATCTACACTTCAGGCTCGACCGGACAGCCCAAAGGCGTGGTGATCCAGCACAGCAGCATCGCCAATCTGATCGCGTCGTTCGAGCAGAGCTACCAGCCCGGCCCGGAAGATCGCATGCTGCCGCTGACCTCGATCGCCTCAGCCAGCTTTGTGGGCGAGATCTTCCCGCCGATCTGCTCGGGCGGCGCGGTGGTGCTGCCCAACACCGTCGAGACGCTGGACTTTGAGCTGCTCTTCACACTGATCGCGCGGCATCACGTCTCGATCGTGAGCACGGTTCCGGCGATGATGGCGCGGCTCAATGCGCAGAAAGATGCGCTGCCCCGGCTGCGACTGATCCTCAGCGGCGGCGAGGCGCTGGCGCTGGGCGAGATCGACAAGCTGCTGCATACCACGACGATCGCCAACGGCTACGGCCTGACCGAGACGACGATCTGCTCGACGTTCTACCATCTGCGGCCGGATCGCGACTATCCCGGCGGCAACATTCCGATCGGCAGGCCCGTGATCAACACGCAGGCACATATTCTGGATCGCAACCTCCAGCCCAGGCCGATCGGCCAGCCGGGCGAGCTGTACATCGGCGGCGCTGGCCTGGCGCGCGGCTATCTCCATCGCCCGGAGCTGACCGCCGAGCGCTTCGTGCCGCATCCGCTCGCGTCAGGTCAGCGGCTGTATCGCACCGGCGATCTGGCGCGCTGGCTCCCCGAAGGTCAGATGGAATACCTGGGCCGGATCGATCACCAGATCAAGCTGCGCGGCTTCCGCATTGAGCTGGGCGAGATCGAGGCCACGCTGCTGCAACACGCCGATGTGCGCGAGGCAGTCGTGATCGTGCGCGAAGATACGCCGGGCGATAGAAGATTGGCGGCGTACGTCGTTGAAGAACAAAAGAACAAAGGAACAAAAGAACAAACAAACAAAGAAAATACCTTGACTCCCCTTCTCCTGCCGCAGCGGGAGAAGGGGTTGGGGGATGAGGGCCTGTCCAAGAATCAGGGTGAGGGCCTGTCCTCTACTCTTCGTGCCTACCTCAAAGAGTTCCTGCCCGACTACATGATCCCGGCTGCGTTCATGATACTGGATGAGCTGCCGCTGACGCCCAACGGCAAAGTCGATCGCCAGGCGCTGCCGGCGCCGGACAGCCTGCGCCCCGAGCTGAGCGAGAGCTTTGTCGCGCCGCGCAGCGAGATCGAGCGCACGATCGCGGCGATCTGGCAGCAGGCGCTCAACGTGCCGCGCGTCAGCATCCACGACAACTTCTTCGACCTTGGTGGCCACTCGCTGCTGCTGGCGCAGGTTCACAGCAAGCTCCGCGAGTCGTTTGCTGACCTATCGCTGATCGATCTTTTCAAGTATCCGACGATCAGCGCGCTCACCGGCCACCTCAGCGCCAGCGGCCAGGCTCGGCCCGCAGCCGACACCGAGTTCGAGGAGCGTGCCCACAAGCAGCGCGCCCACCGCGACCGCCGCAAGCGACTGCTCGGCAACACCTGAGGCCGGCGATCACCCTGATCTGAAATACCTGGACACACGACGCATAAGGAGCGATATTCGCATGGATAGCGCGGAAACGCAGCAGGCGGCAGACGGCATCGCGATCATAGGGCTGGCGGGGCGCTTTCCCGGAGCGAATAGCGTCGACGAGCTGTGGAGCAACCTTCAGCAAGGCATCGAGTCGATTTCATTCTTCAGCGACCAGGAGCTGATCGACGAGGGCGTCGATCCGGCGCTGCTGGCGCTGCCTAACTATGTGAAGGCGCGCGGCTCGCTCGGCAATGCGGAGTACTTCGACGCGGCCTTCTTCGGACACAGTCCCAAGGTGGCCGAGCTGATGGACCCGCAGCACCGGCTGTTTCTGGAAGTGGCCTGGGAGGCGCTGGAGCACGCCGGCTACGATTCCGAGCGCTATGCAGGCCGCGTAGGCGTCTACGGCGGCGAGAGCATGAACACCTACCTGCTCAACAATCTGCTGGCGCAGGTGCGCATGGTCGCCTCGGTCGACAGCTTGCAGGCCGCGATCGGCAACGACAAAGATAGCCTCACAACCGAGGTTTCCTACAAGCTGAATCTGCGCGGCCCGAGCGTCACGATCCAGAGCGCCTCGTCCACATCGCTGGTGGCGGTGCACCACGGCTGCCAGAGCCTGCTCAACTACGAGTGCGACATGGCGCTGGTCGGCGGCGTCTCGCTGCATTTTCCCGAGCGCGCGGGCTACCTCTACCAGCAGGGCGGCGCGACCTCACCCGACGGCCACTGCCGCGCGTTTGATGCGGACGCGCAGGGCTTTGTCAACGGTCACGGAGCGGGCGTCGTCGTGCTCAAACGCCTGGAAGACGCGCTGGCCGACGGCGACACGATCTACGCCGTGATCCGTGGCTCGGCGGTCAACAACGACGGCTCGCTCAAAGTCAGCTACATGGCACCCAGCGTCGATGGTCAGGCCCAGGTGATCGCGATGGCCCAGGCGATCGCGGATGTGCACCCCGAGGAGATCAGCTACATCGAGGCACACGGCACCGGCACCAACCTGGGCGATCCAATCGAGATCGCGGCGCTGACACAGGCGTTCCGCAAGAAAACGCAGAAGCAGCAATTTTGCGCGATCGGCTCGATCAAAACCAACATCGGCCACCTCGACACCGCCGCCGGAGTCGCAGGACTGATCAAGGCCGTGCTGGCACTCAAGCACAAGCAGATTCCACCCAGCCTGCACTACACTGCGCCCAATCCGCAGATCGATTTCGAGCATAGCCCGTTCTTCGTCAACACCGCCCTGAGCGAGTGGATCAGCGACGGGCCGCGCATCGCCGGGGTAAGCTCGTTCGGCATGGGCGGCACCAACGCGCATGTGATCGTCGCGGAGGCGCCGGAGCTTGAGCCGACCAACGAGGGCCGGCCCTGGCAACTGCTGATATTGTCAGCCAAAACCAGCACCGCGCTGGAAGCCGCAACCACGCGGCTGGCGACGCATCTCAAGCAGCATCCCGATCTCAATCTCGCGGATGTGGCCTACACGCTCCAGAAAGGCCGCCGCGCCTTCAGCCATCGCCGGGCGCTGGTCTGCACGGATCTCGACGATGCCGTCAACGCGCTGGAAACCTGGGATGCGCAGCGCGTGCTGACCGGCGTGCATGAGCAGAGCGATCGACCGGTGATCTTGATGTTCAGCGGCCAGGGCGCGCAATATGTCGACATGGCCCGTGAGCTGTACGCGGACGAGCCGATTTTCCGCGAAACTGTCGATCGCTGCGCCGGCGTGCTGCGACCGCATCTCGGTCTCGATCTGCGTGACGTGCTCTATCCTGCGCCCGACGCTGCCGAGACTGCCACGCAGCGCCTGACACAAACCCAGATCGCGCAGCCGGCGCTGTTTGTGATCGAGTATGCGCTGGCCCAACTCTTCATGTCGTGGGGCGTCAGGCCGCAGGCGCTGGTCGGCCACTCGATCGGAGAGTACGTCGCGGCCACGCTGGCGGGCGTGCTGACGCTGGAGGATGCGCTGCTGCTGGTGACGGCGCGCGGCCGGCTGATGCAAACGCTGCCGCCAGGATCGATGCTGGCCGTGCCGCTGCCGGAGGCTGATGTGTTGCCACTGCTAGGCGCTGAACTGTCACTGGCGGCGGTCAACGGGCCGTCGCTGTGTGTAGTCTCAGGCCCGACACCGGCGATCGAGCAGCTTGAATCGCAGCTGAGCGCCGAGGGCCTGAATTGCCGCCGCCTGCATACATCACACGCCTTCCACTCGGCGATGATGGAGCCGATCCTTGACGCGTTTACCGCGCAGGTTCGCCGGATCAGATTGCAGCCGCCGCAGATTCCGTATCTGTCGAATGTGAGCGGCACCTGGATCACCGCCGCCCAGGCCACCGATCCGCGCTACTGGACCACGCATCTGCGCCAGACGGTGCGCTTCTCGGCGGCGCTTGACGAGCTGCTGAGCGAGCCCAATAACATTCTGCTTGAGATCGGTCCCGGCCAGACGCTCAGCACGCTGGCACGGCAGCATCCGGCCAAAGTGCCCAGCCAGATCATCCTGGCATCGGTGCGCCATCCCAACGACAAGCTCGGCGACGCCGCGTTTGTGCTGTCCACGGTCGGCAAGCTGTGGCTGGCGGGCGTCGCGATCGATTGGGAGACCTTTTATCACGACGAGCAGCGACGCCGAGTAGCGCTGCCGAGCTATCCCTTCGAGCGCCAGCGCTACTGGGTCGAGCCGGCCACGACTGCGCCAGCGCTGCCCGCGCCCAGCGCCGCGCCCATCCACAAAAAAGCCGACGTCGCCAACTGGTTCTACCAGCCCTTCTGGAAGCCCGCGCTCCTGCCCAACACTTCGATCGAACAACCGACGCGCTGGCTGATTCTGAGCGATGTTGCCGGCCTGGGCGTGCAGATCGGTCAGCGGCTGGAGGCGAGCGGCCACGCGGTTGTCACGGTTACGACAGGTAGCCTCTTCACCAAGCTGCGCGAGCGCCACTACGCGATCGATCCACACAGCCGCGCCGACTACGACGCGCTCTTCGCCGAGCTGCGGTCGCAAGATCTCGCGCCGTCCGCGATTCTGCATCTGTGGAACGTCAGCAGCTACGACGAGACGTTTACGCAGGGGGATCGCATCGCGCGGGCGCTGGATGTCGGCTTCTACAGCTTGCTGGCGCTGGCACAGTCGCTGGGCGCGCAAGATCTGGCCCAGCCGATGCAGATCACAGTGGTTTCGAACAATGCGCAGCCGGTGAGCGGTGAGCCCTCGCTTGAGCCGGAGAAGGCGACCGCGCTGGGCCTGTGCAACGTGATTCCGCAAGAATACCCGCAGATCGCCTGCCGCAGCATCGATCTGCGGCTGCCGCAGCCGGGAAGCTGGCAGGAGCAGCGGCTGATCGAGCATCTGATCGCCGAGTGCAGCACGCCGAACACCGACTCGGTGGTGGCCTACCGCGATAACCGGCGCTGGGTGCGCGATGTCGAGCCGGTACGCCTGGAGCGAGCAGCCGGCCGGCCGGGCCTGCGCCAGAGCGGCGTTTATCTGATCACGGGCGGTCTTGGCGGAATCGGTCTTGAGCTGGCGCAATATCTGGCGCAGACGGCTCAGGCCCGGCTGATCCTGACCAGCCGCTCGGGATTGCCGCCACGTGAGGAGTGGCAGCGCTGGCTAGCGACTCGATCAGCCGACGATCGTACCAGCCGCCAGATTCGCAAAGTGCAGTCGTTCGAGGAACTGGGCGCCGAGGTGCTGGTGCTCAAAGCCGATGTCGCCGATCGCGAGCAGATGCAGGCGGCGATCGATCAGGCGCAGAAGCGGTTCGGCGCGCTGCACGGCGTGATTCATGCCGCCGGCCTGGTCGGCCGCGAGTTCTTCCGCCCGATCCAGGAGACCACGATCGAAGCCTGCGAGCAGCAGTTCAAGGCCAAGATCGACGGCACGCTGGTGCTGGTCGAGGCGCTCTCCGGTCGCTCGCTCGACTTTTGTATGCTGCTCTCGTCGCTCTCCACGGTGCTGGGCGGTCTGGGCCTGGGCACCTACGCGGCGGCAAATCTGTTCATGGACGCGCTGGCGCACAAACTCAGCCAGAGCAGCCCGGTGCCGTGGATCGCCGTGGACTGGGACGCCTGGCAGATCACGGTCGAGCAGGAGCGCCAGCCGGGCTACGACATGGCCGCGTCCGAGCAGGCGATCACGCTGGCCGAGGGCATGGAAGCCTTCGAGCGCATCGTGGCTCAGCCCGAGCTACCCCAGGTGATCGTCGCGACCAGCGACTTGCGCGCCAGGATCGACCAGTGGATCAAGCTGGAAGCGGTGCGCGACGACGCGCCGGCCGCCGAGACCGGCGACGCTCCGCTGTATCCGCGCCCGACGCTGCAAAACGCGTATGTGCCGCCGCGCAACGAGACCGAGCAGACGATCGCCCGGATCTGGCAGGAATCGCTACGTATCGAGCAGGTTGGCGTCCACGATAACTTTTTCGACCTTGGCGGCAACTCGCTCAGCGGCATACAGATCATCAACCAGCTGCGCAAAACCTTCGACGTGCAGCTCCCGACCGTCAGCCTGTACGAAGGCCCAACTGTGAGCGCGCTGGCCCAGCTGATCAATCCCGCGCCCGACGACAAGCCGCAGTACGAGGGCAGCCGCAGCCGTGGTGAGCGCCGCCGCGAAAAGCGCCGCGAACGCCGCTAGTGCGATGAAGCTAGCTAGAGGAGCCGGAGTTTTGGTAAGAGTGATCAGAATCGTGGGAATCAAAACGGAGATTATCGGCATAACAGGCCGTTTTCCGCTCGCGCCATGGCTATTACCTGCGATGGACGGCGCCTCGTAACGATCGCCGTCCGCGCTGCGTTTAACGGCATGTACAGGCTTTCTCAGCCGCAGTTTTTGCGATCTCGCCACGTTGACAGCGCTCGGAAATGCTGCTAGGATCGCCTCACCCACGTTGCCAGGAAGTGTGCCAGACACTCGCTTGCGCAACCCTGCATGCATCGATCTTTCATTCTACCCGGCACGCAGCAAGCACTAAGCGCCCTATCAAATTCGATCACAAGGCGATCCCGCTCGCGATCTTTCCGAAAGATCAGGATCGCCCTAACAGCTCAGACTCGCTTCGGCAGCGTGATGCTCACGGTGAACGGTTTAAGCGAAGGAGGTTTGGATGTCGTCTCGATTGACCCGGCGACACTGGTCGTCGCTCCTGGTCGTTGCCGCACTACTTTCATCACTGGTCGGCGTTGCCGCCGCTGCTCCTTCGGCGCGTTCGCCGCGAGCCGACCACACGATTATGTTCGCCGCCGATGGTCTGCGGCAGGATATGATCGCCGACTATGTCGACGATGGGCTCTTACCGACCTTCGGCGATCTCCTCAAAAAAGGCGCGTATGCCGGCGGTCACGGTATGCTGACCCAGGCGCCGCCGAATACCGGAGCCGGCTGGTACACGCTCGCCACGGGTGCCTGGCCCGGCGTTCACGGCTCCACCAACAACACCTTCCATATCAACGGTCAGCCCTTCGCCAACCGCACCGCCGCCTTCGATCCCAACGTGCTCCAGGCCGAGTCGATCGCGCAGGCGGCTGAGCGCGGCGGCAAGCGTGTGGCCCAGATCGAGTGGGCCGGCGGTCGCAACGCTACGATCAACGGCCCGACCGTAGATTATCGCGGCTTTTTCTCCGGCCGTGGCGTCGCCACCAACTACATTAGCCCGCTGGACGATCCGCAGTTCACGGCCTCGTTCGGGCTCCAGTTCGATCACCCGGCGGGCTTCGCCGGGAATGCGCCGTTCCCGCAGGCCGCGCCCACCGATGCGACCGGCTGGACCAACGTTCCGACGTCGTACAGCCCGGCCAAGGAGATGCGGCTGCGCGTGCTTGACGCGGGCGTCGACAAATATGGTCTGAACGCCTACATCTTCGACTCGACCAACGACGGCCAGGTCAACTACGATCGCGTGTTGCTGGCCTTTGGTAAAGACGGCTCCGCCGCCGTGGCAACCCTGGCGCGCGGTCAGTGGGCCGATGTCAAGGTCACTCTGATCGGCGGGGCGCTGGCGGGCAAGACGGCCGGTATGCTGGTCAAGGTCGAAGAGCTGACGCCGGATCTGTCGCGGGTGCGGCTCTTCCACACCTCGGTTACGCGGGCCAATGCCAGCTGGCCGAGCTGGCCGGGCGAGCCTGGCTTTACCGGCGACTTCGACGAGTATGTGGCCCAGCGCTTCCCGGTCTCGACAGCCGCCGACTTCGCGATCCTGGAAGCCGGGATCGTCAGCGAGGAAACCTACGTCGAGCAGGGCCTGTACTGGGAGACCGGCCACCATCCGCTGATTCGCTACATCATTCAGCGCTACCAGCCGGATCTGGTGCTGGCCGGCTATCCCGTCACCGACGAGTTCCAGCATCAGTTCCTGGGCCTGATCACGCGGACGCTGCCGAATGGCGCGCGCAACCCGGCCTACGACGATGTGCAGGTCAACGGCACGCCCGACGGCCGCGTCGCGCAACGGTCCGCGTTTATCCAGCGCACCTACCAGGGCGCGGATGCCACGCTGGCGCTGATTCAGTCGCTGATGCCGCGCAAAACACCGACCTTCGTGGCCTCGGATCACGGCTTTGCGCCGCAGTTCCTGGCGATCGACGCCAGCAAGGTGCTGGTCGATCTTGGGCTGTTGTCGCGACCGCAGACTTCGAATTGCCGCCCGGCCACGGGCGAAACGATCGGCAAAGCGAAAGCTTGCTGGGCCGGCGGCGCAGTGCAGATCTATCTCAATCTGGCCGGTCGTGATCCGGCCGGCGGCGGCTTCCAGCAGGTCGCGGCCGCAGACGAGGCGGCGGTTGTGGCCCAGATCAAGGCGGCCTTCGAGGCACTGCAAGATCCCAACGACTGGACCGGCGACGGCCAGCCCGAGCACTGGAAGGTGATCGATCGGGTCTACACCAAGGCTCAGACGCGCTACATTCCCAACGGCCCCGGCAGCACCACCGACATGGCCTATCCCACTCGCACCGGCGATCTGGTCGCGTTCGCGTATCCGCCGTACCAGTACGACGCCGCGACGCCCGGCACGCTGGTAGCGCGCTCGGCCTTCTTCGGCCAGCATGGCTACGTTCCCGATGTCCAGGATCTTGAAAACAA